>NZ_JBVJVY010000002.1:0-385682 GCF_055603265.1 Streptomyces sp. NPDC037288 | reverse complement strand
GCGGTGCGGGTGGCGGCTTCGTGCTCGCCTCCGCGGGCGGCGGTGGCGGCGGTGGCGGCTCCGATCTCCACATCGACCACGAGGAGTTCGAGAGCGGTGCCGGCAAGGTCTCCTTCCACGGCAGCGAACTGCACCTGAACAGCTCGGCCCCGCTCGGCCGGGCCAAGGGGCTGTTCGGCCGCACCAAGGGCAAGGACCCCTTCACCCGGGCCTTCGACTCGGTCCTGGAAGGCGCGCTGCACGGCTCGGAGAAGGCGCTCGGCAAGGTCGCCAAGCACCTCACGGAGACGGTGCCGGACCGGGTGAGGGCCGCCTCCCGGCTGCACAAGCACAACGACCTCGACATCCGAAGCAAGATCGACGGGATCGGCCTGGGCAGGCACGGCCACGGCAGGGACGGGGGTGACGGTCCGCCCGGCGCCGGTTCCCGGCTCAAGATCGACGCCCATGACAAGCACGATCCGGACCTGCTGCAGCGCTCCAGGGACGCCCGCGCCCTGGCGGACAAGGAGACCTGCGGCGACCCGATCGACATGGCCACCGGCCAGATGATCCTGGCCCAGACCGACGTCGACCTGCCCGGCATCCTGCCGCTGACCCTCCGCCGCACCCACCTGACCGGCTACACCCACGGCATCGGCTTCGGTCCGTCCTGGGCCTCCACCCTGGACGAGCGCCTGGAACGCGACCCGGAGGCGGACGGCGTGTGGTGGCGCCGCGAGGACGGCTCCAGCCTCTACTACCCGCGCACCCCGGACATCGTCGGCGACCGCGTCGACCCGGTCGCGGGCGAGCGCCTGCCGTTGACCTACGTGTCCCAGGGCGCCTCGTACGTGCTGGTGGTGCAGGACCCGTACACCGGTCTGACCCGGCACTTCGAACCCTCCGCGGCCCGTGCGGGCGTGTGGTGGCTGGCGCAGGTCGAAGACCGCAACCACAACCACATCACCCTCGAACGCGCTGAGGACGACAACCTGCTGCAAGTCGCACACTCCGGCGGCTACCGCCTCACGATCACCACGGACCCGGACAGTCACCGCGTCACCGGGCTGCACGCCCTCACCGAGGACGAGCCGCTGCGGCTGCGCGGCTACGGGTACGACGAGAGCGGCAACCTCACCGATGTGATCAACGCGGTCGACGCGCTCACCCTCTTCACCTACGACGACGAGCACCGCATCACCGGCTGGCGCGACTCCAACGACACGACGTTCCGATACGTCTATGACGCGTCGGGCAGGGTCGTCGAGACACAAGGCACCGACGGGATTCTCAACTCCCGCATCACGTATGACGGTCCGGACGAGGACGGCACCACCACCGCCACCTACACCGACTCCCTCGGCCACTCCAGTACCTACCGTGCGAACCGACACGGTCAGATCGTCGCGATCACCGACCCGCTCGGGTACACCACCCGCCAGCAATGGGACGCGCGCGACCGACTGCTCAGCCGGACGGATCCCTCGGGACACACCACCCGCTGGGAGTGGAGTGACGCGGGCGACCTCACCGCCGTGGTCGCCGCCGACGGCTCCGTCACCCGTTTCTCCTACAACGACCGGCACCTGCCGGTGGAGGTGACGGGCCCGGACGGCACCGTCACCCGCCAGGACTTCGACCGGCGCGGCAACCGCGTCGCCGTCCACACGCCCGACGGCACCACGACTACGTTCACCCACCACGCCACCGGCGCCACCGCTGGTGTCACCGATCCCCGCGGCACGACGCTGTCCGTCGACGCGGACGCGGCCGGTCTGCCGGTCTCGGTCACCGACGCCCGCGGCGGGACCACCACCTGCGCCCGTGACACCTTCGGCCGTCCGCTCACCCTCACCGATCCCCTCGGTGGCGTGACGGCCATGGCCTGGGACGCGGAGGGCCGCCTGGTCGGGCTCACCGCGCCGGACGGCAGCAGCGAGTCATGGTGTTACGACGGCGAGGGCAACTGCATCCATCACACCGATCAGCTGGGCGGCGTAACCACCCTCAGCTACGGCCCCTTCGACCTGCTCGCCGCCCGCGCCACCCCCGACGGCGCCACCTACACCTTCACCCACGACACCGAGCGCCGCCTCACCGGCGTGACCGACCCCCAGGGCAGCACCTGGACGTACTCCTTCAACGCGCGAGGGGAGGTGGTGGCCGAGACCGACTTCGACGGGCGTCGCACCACCTTCGCCCACGACCCCACCGGCTTCCTCGTCTCCAGCACCACCCCGGCCGGTGACGTGTTCACCTTCGCTTGGGACGCGGTCGGCCGCCTCACGGCCAAGGAGGTCTCGGGGGATCGCACCGACTACACGTACGACGCCGCGGGCCGGATCACCGGTGTGGCCTCACCCGACTCGGTCCTCACCCGCTCCTACGACCCGCTCGGCCGGCTGCTCGCCGAGACCGTCGACGGGCGCACCACGCACTACCGCTACGACGACACAGGGCAGCGCACCGGCCGCACCACACCGACCGGCGCGCGCACCACCGCCGGCTGGGACGCGTTCGGCAACCGCACCCACCTGTCGCTGGACGCCCGGCACACCCTCGCCTTCACGTACGACATTCTCGGCCAGGAGACCGAACGCACTCTCAGCGAGCGGGCGTTGCTCTCGTCCGTCCGGGACGGTCTCGGCCGGCTCACCCGGCAGACGCTCAGTGCTCAGGCCGGCACCGGCACCGGTCGGCTCCTGCGTGACCGCCACTACACCTACCGCCCGGACGGCCACCTGACCGGACTCGCCGAACAGGTCACCGGCCGTACCCTCGCCCACACCCTGGACCCGGTCGGCCGTCCGCTCGCCACGACCGCCGATCGCGGCGGCTGGCACGAGCAGTACGCCTACGACGGCGCGGGCAACCAGACCAGCGCCCACTGGCCCGACCGCCCGGCCGACCCCGACGCGCGCGGGCAGCGCACCTACTCCGGCACTCGTCTCCTGCGCGCGGGCAACACCACGTACTGCTACGACGAGGCCGGCCGCCTCGTGTCGCGCACCAAGAAGCGCCTGTCCCGCAAGCCCGAGACCTGGCGCTACACGTGGAACGCCGAGAACCGGCTGACCTCCTGCACCACCCCCGACGGCGAGACCTGGCACTACCGCTACGACCCCCTCGGCCGGCGCACCGCCAAGTACCGGCTGGCAGACGACGGAGTCACGCGGCTCGACGAGACCCGCTTCACCTGGGACGGCACGCGCCTCGCCGAGCAGACCCACACCGCGACCGATGTCACCGTCACCTGGGAGTACGACGGCCACCGCCCCATCGCCCAGTACGAGCGCAAGCCGCTGTCGGACACCGAGGTCGACTCCCGCTTCTTCGCCATCGTCACCGACCTCATCGGCACACCGACCGAACTCGTCACCGAGGACGGCGAGATCGCCTGGCACACCCGCACCACCACGTGGGGCACCACCGCCCCGAACGCCGACGCCCTCGCCGACACCCCGCTGCGCTTCCCCGGCCAGTACGTCGACGCCGAGACCGGCGGCCTGCACTACAACTACTTCCGCCACTACGACCCCGAGACCGCCCGCTACGTCTCCCCCGACCCCCTCGGCCTGGAGCCGGCCCCCAACCCCTGCGCGTACGTCCTGAATCCGGCGACCTGGCTCGACCTGCTGGGACTGCTCACCTGCAAGCAGAACGCGGCGCGGCTGCGGGCCAACATGGAGGCGAACGGGGTCACATTCAAGCCCGGCCAGGCCGCCGCGCACATCGTCCCGTCCGGCGGCGCGAAGGGCCACTGGGCCCCGGGCGCCCGCGCACGCCAGCTGCTCCAGCAGTACGGGGTGGACATCAACGACGCCTCCAACGGCGTCCCACTCGACCACCCCACACCGCACAACTACACTCACCGAGGTAAATTCCTGCAGCGTCTCGACCTTCATCTGCAGACCCACGTGCAACTGCTGGTGGCGAACGGTGCAAAGCCAGACGCAATCGCGAAGTCCATGAAATCCGAACTCAGTAGGATCGGAGCGGACATTCTCAAGGAATTGAAGAACGGATCTCCCGGCCCCACCGCACATTGGACCGCACCATGAACCCCGGAACCGGACAGACAGTCGACGTCTTTCGCATCACACCATCCTTCGGCGACCATTACAAGGGTCTCCTCGTGGACGCCCTACCCCTCATTCGCTGGGAAATGGACAGCAGCACCCACCCGCTCCCCGACGAGATCCAGGCCGAGTGGCACGGGAATCCCAAGGGAACGGTGTCGGACTATCCCAGCGGGCACGCCGTGGTACCGGTGCTCAGCCGGAGACTGACCGAGGAGACGTACGAGCACTTCCATGCGTTCGGCCACTACATCCCCGTGCACGTGCCCGGCGCCCAGGGCGGCGATTACCGCGCGTACCTCCCGAGTGTCGTCGCTGACTGTCTCGACAGAAATGCGTCGTCACCGCCGAGCGAGGTCGGCGAGATCGAGCACGCCGAATTCGTGCCGGAGAAGCTGCCTCTCGACGCCCCGTGCTTCCGCCTGACGGACAACAGGACGTATGTCTACTGGAACGGCTGGGCAGCACGACTGATCCAGTCCCTCACCGGCTCGGAAAACGTCGAACTCCGGCTCGTTTGGTCCACCGATCGCAACGCCACACCGCACCCCCGCCCGATGGGGTTCTGACAGCTATGACTCGGCAGGCGACCACTCCGACGGACGTGTTCCGCGTCGTGCCGCGCCATCACGACTCCTTCAAGGGCGCGCTCCTGTAGAGCGACGACATCATGCACTGGGAACTGGACGAGGAAGCCACACCGCTGCCCGCGGAGCTCCCGGGTTCCTTGCAGGACCCTTCGGGGACGCTGTCCGAGTTCCCCACCGCGAACCCGGCGGCCCCGATCCTGGGCGCCACTCTCCTGAAGGCCGTGCCCGACCGGTTCGCAGGTACCGGGCACTTCATTCCGGTGAACGTTCCCGGGCTGCCCGCCGGCACGTACACGGCCTATGTCCCCACGACCGTCGCCGACTGCCTGGACCAGGCCCGGTCCTCCGCGCCCGAGCTGACCGGGAAGATCCGGCAGGCGGTGTTCCACGAGGACCGGGTGCCTGCAGCCGGCGAAGCCGGTCGCGCCGCGGCCCGTCGTACGGCCCGTGGCCGCGCCGGAGGAGGTGGCCGGGGTGCCGTGCCCGGTGTGCGGCACGCCCAATCCGCCGGAGCGCCGGTTCTGCCGTCGCTGTGCCAGCCCGCTGACCCCGGCGGCGGCCCATGAGCAGCTGCCCTGGTCGCGGACGATCTGGCCGTTCCGGCGCCGGGTGCGGGCGGGGTCTGGGCGGTGGATCCGGGTACTGGTGACACTGGCGGTGATCCTGGCGCTGTGCGTGGGCGGCTTCTTCCTGCTGCCCGCCTGGCGCGCCCTGATCGAGGCACCCGGGACAAGCTCAGCGGCGCCAAGGCGATCACCCCGCTGGCCGTTCACGCCGGCGCCGAGGTGCCCGGGCATCCGGCGAAGGCCACCACGGACGGGCTCAGCAACCGCTACTGGGGGGCGCCGGGGGCCGGAGCCTCGATCACGTTCACCTTCTGCAAGCCATTCCGCACCACAAGGAAATCGACCTCAGCGACAAGGCGGGAGACCAGACCATCGCAACCGGGACCGACAACGTGGTGAAGGTGCGGCTGGTACTGGGGCGGTCATGGGGCTCTCCGGTGGGCGGCATGTCGCGCTCGCCGAGGTGGGGTTCTTCCAGCGGAGCTGACCAGCGGGCGCCCATGACGGCACCGTGGTGTGGCCACAGGCCCCGGCGCTGCCCGGCGTCACCATGACACTGCTCAGCAGCACACGAACATAGGGGAGCTGCCCGCCGAGCACCCCGCGTTGAACCAGCTCCGCGCAACGTACCCGTCGATCCCGGGCGAGGCTCCGTAGCAGCTTCACCCAGTGGCGTCGCGGGCTGAGCAGAAGCTCGCCGCCTCCGGTGCGGGCCGACTCGGCCTGTCATCCCTGGTCTGACCTGGGAAGTCTCCAGGCTGTTGGTCACGCCACAGTCCTGGAAAGCAGAAAACCCCTGATGAACAGGGGTCTCAGCTGGTGTCCGAGGGGGGACTTGAACCCCCACGCCCGATAAAGGGCACTAGCACCTCAAGCTAGCGCGTCTGCCATTCCGCCACCCGGACTAGGTGTCTGCCGCCTTACGGGGGGTGTTCCCGGCGGCGACATGGACAACAATACCAAGGTTTCGGAGTGCGTTTCACCTGCGTATCCGCCCCGTGAGTGACGGCAGGACCGAACCGGGCCGCGCGATTGGCGACGGTATACAGGATGCAAGAACCTGCCTACACATAGTGAGGTTCAGGGGCTTGAGCTGGCACTTCGGGAACTTCCCGGGCAGCCGCTCCCCCGCCGGTCCGGTCACGGCGCGCACCGAGAGATCGCCGCCGGCAAAGGCACCGCGGACACCGCAGACACCCGCAGACACCGCAGACACCGCAGACACCGCAGACACCGCAGACACCGCAGACACCGCAGACAAGGACGATCATGTCGACGGGGCCGCAGTGTTCCGCGTGGTGCAGCAGGGAGGACGGCGCCGAGTTGAGCAGGGTGACCGAGTGGACCCAGGCGGAGGTGTCCTGGCCCGGCGGGAAAAACGTGTCGACGGGACGGCGGCGCTACAGCGGTACGGTGCCCCGGTCGACCGCCTCGGCGACCTGGTCGATGAGGTCCTTGCGCATGGCCGCGTTGATGAGCGGGACGAAGTCCGGTTCTGACCGCCGCCGGGCTCGTCGACGGCCTTGCCGCGGACGCCTGTGGCTGCTCGCGATCGTCCTGCAGTTCGCGACTCCGCTGGTGGCCGAGCACGGGCCGGGCCGCAGGGACGGGCGCAGTGCGGCGACGCTGCGGGTGCAGCTGGGCGCGCTCGACCCGGCGCATTTCGTGGAGCGGCACGGGCTGCTGCTGATCATCGCCTTCGGCGAGTCCGTGATCTCCATCGGGGTCGGCATCGGTGATCTGCCGCTCACACCGGGGCTGTTCTGCGGCGCGTTCCTCGCGCTGGCCCTGTCGGTCGCGCTGTGGTGGACGTACTTCGTACGGGACGAGGAGGCGGCCGAGGCCGCGTTCCGGGTGACACCGCCGCCGGCCCGCTGGCGGCTGGCGGCTGGCGGCTGGCGGCTGGCGGCTGGCGGCTGGCGGCTGGCGGCTGGCGGCTGGCGGCTGGCGGCTGGCGGCTGGCGATGAACGCCTACTACTACGCCTTCCTGCCGATGCTGCTCGGCATCGCGTACCTCGCGGCCGGCATCAAGAAGACCCTCGGCCACCTGGCCGAACACCCGCAGCCGGGAGGCGCGTTGGCGCTCGCGGGCGGGGTGGCGCTGTTCCTCGCGGGCGACGCGGCCTTCCGTACGGCTCTGCGGCTGCGGCCGGTCCGCCACCGGGCGGCCGGTGCCGTGCTCGCCCTGGCCACCGCCACGTTCGGCGTCCGTATGCCGGCCTACGGTGAACTCCTGCTGCTGGTCGGCGTATTGGTGGCGATGCTGGCGGTGGAGGCTCGGTCCTGCGTCCCGGCGACACCGGACGTCGGGCCGGCCGGGACATGACGGCGGCGGATCAGGACTCGTTGCGATGGTGGTACGAGTGCCGGGTGTGCTCGGTGTGCTCGCGCATCAGCCGGCCGGCCCGCTCCGCGTCCCCGTCCCTGATCGCGAAGACCAGGTCCGAGTGTTCACTCCAGGAGGTGCCGCCGCGCAGCCGGGCCACGGGAGTGTAGTACCAGCGGACCCGCCGGTCGACCTGGGCGGCCAGCTCGGCGAGCACCGCGTTGCCGGCCAGCTCCATGACCTTGGCGTGGAAGGCCGCGTTGAGCGCCAGGGCACGGGTCACGTCGTCGGCGGCGACCGCCGTCCGGCCCTCCTTCACGATGTCGAAGAGTGCCTCCACCCCCTCCGGGCCGGCGTTGAGAGCCGCCAGCCGGGCTGCCTCCGCCTCCAGCAGGGTGCGGACCGTGAGCAGTTGGTCGGCCTCCTCCTGGGTCGGCTCGTGCACGAACGCGCCCTGCGCGGGCCGCAGATCCACCCAGCCCTCGGTGTTGAGCCGCTGCAGCGCCTCGCGCACCGGCTGCCGGGAGACGCCGAGGTACTCTGCGAGTTCGCTCTCGACCAGGTGCTGGCCGGGTTGCAGAGCGCGGGTGGTGATGAGTTCCAGCAGCGCCTCGTAGACCCGCTCGCGCAGCGGTCCGGGACGTTCCAGCTTCGGCACCGCCCCCTGCGGCAGTCCGGTCGGCAACATCGCGGTCCCCCTCCTGGGCTGCTCCGGCGCGTGAGCCCTGGACGCTCGGTATCGATGAGCTCGGTTGGGTGAGCTACGAATCGATTGTCTTTTGTCTACAGTCTTCGGTGTACAAATGCAGGCCACCGCGTACAGAAATCCGGCCCCTGGTGTACCGGCTTCGCCCGCTCAGGGGCAGCGTACGACCTGCCCGGCATACGACAGATTGCCGCCGAAGCCGAAGAGCAGCACCGGGTCGCCGGTGCTCAGGGCTCCCTGCTCGATCAACTTGGAGAAGGCGAGCGGAACACTGGCCGCCGAGGTGTTGCCGGATTCGGTGACATCGCGGGCGACCACCGCGTTGACGGCACCGAGCTTCTCCGCCAGCGGTTCGATGATGCGCAGGTTCGCCTGGTGCAGCACGACGCCCGCGAGGTCCTCCGGGGCCACGCCGGCCTTCTCGCAGGCACGGTGGGCGATGGCCGGCAGCTGGGTGGTGGCCCAGCGGTAGACGCTCTGCCCCTCCTGAGCGAACCGCGGCGGCGTGCCCTCGATCCGTACCGCGTGCCCCATCTCCGGCACCGACCCCCACAGCACCGGCCCGATCCCCGGCTGCTGCCCCGGCGCGCAGGCCTCCACCACGGCGGCCCCGGCGCCGTCGCCGACGAGGACACAGGTGCTGCGGTCGCTCCAGTCGGTGACGTCGGACATCTTGTCGGCGCCGATGACCAGCGCCCGGCCGGCCGCGCCGGCCCGGACGGTGTGGTCCGCCGTGGCCAGCGCGTGCGTGAACCCGGCGCACACCACGTTGACGTCCATCGCGGCCGGCTGCGGGATGCCGAGCCGGGCCGCGACCCGGGCGGCGGTGTTCGGGGAACGGTCGATCGCCGTGGACGTGGCGACCAGGACCAGGTCGATGTCACCGGGGGTGAGACCGGCGGCGGCGAGGGCCTTGGCCGCGGCGTGCGCGGCCAGTTCGTCCACCGGCTCGTCCGGACCGGCGATGTGGCGGGTCCTGATGCCGACCCGGCTGCGGATCCACTCGTCGCTCGTGTCGACCAGGCCCGCCAGGTCCTCGTTGGTGAGCACCCGGGCGGGCTGGTAGTGACCGATGGCGGCGATGCGCGAGCCGTTCATGGCGGAGGTCCCTCGTTTCCGTCGTAGCGGGATGCACCAGTCTTAACAGTGACTCGCGAGTACGACGGCAGGTGAAGCCACAGGAATCGGGCGGCCGGGTTGTCGGCTTCGCGCAGCACCTCGGACGCCCGTGTACTCATCCCGTGAACAGCTGGGTCGCCGTGTGTACGAGTTCGTAGACCCCGTAGGCGAAGGGCGCTCCGACCCACAGTCAGGCGAGGGTGATCAGTCCCCGCCGGCTAGGCGGGCTGCTGTCGCTGGGCATCCGCGGCCTCCCTCGGGGCGGGGACGTGATGGCGGTCCATGTGAAGGACAATGAGATCGTGAGGGTCGCCTCGCCGCACGACAACCTGGTGACCCACGGCGATCTCTGCATCAAGGGCCGTTTCGGCTGCCAGCACGTACAGAACCGGGGCTGATCAGGACATGGGACGAGTCACGGAACGGCGCAAGGTCCTCCGCATCCGGGACGGAGCGGTCTCCACCCGGCCGGACACGCTCGTCGCCGAGGAACCCCTGGAGATCCGGCTGAACGGCAAGCCGCTCGCGATCACCATGCGCACACCGGGCGACGACTTCGCGCTGGCGGCGGGGTTCCTGGTGAGCGAGGGTGTACTGGCGACTGCATACGATCTGCAGAACATCGTCTACTGTGCGGGGGCGACCGTAGACGGCTCGAACACCTACAACGTCGTCGATGTGAAGACCGCGCCGGGCGTCGCCCTGCCGGACTTCACGCTGGAGCGGAACGTCTACACGTCCTCCTCGTGCGGCCTGTGCGGCAAGGCCAGCCTGGACGCCGTCCGTACGACCGCGCGCTTCCCGATCGCCGACACTCCCCCGGTGCGGGTCACCCCTGAGCTGCTGGCGAGTCTTCCGGAGCGGCTGCGGGCGGCCCAGCGGGTGTTCGACCGGACCGGAGGCCTGCACGCGGCGGCCCTGTTCGCCGAGGACGGCGAGCTGCTGGACATACGCGAGGACGTGGGCCGCCACAACGCGGTGGACAAGCTGGTCGGGCGCGCGCTGCAGAACGGCGACCTGCCGCTGTCGCGGACGATCCTGCTCGTCTCCGGGCGGGCCTCGTTCGAGCTGGCGCAGAAGGCGGTGATGGCGGGCATCCCCGTGCTGGCGGCGGTGTCGGCGCCGTCGTCGCTGGCGGTGGACCTGGCCGCCGAGACGGGGCTGACCCTGGTGGGTTTTCTGCGGGGCAGCTCGATGAACGTGTACGCGGGCGCGGACCGCGTCGCCCTGCGGGAGGCGACCGCCCAGGGTTGAGACACCTCCTCGCGGCACGGCGGCGGGCTTCCCGTCCGGCGGGCGGGGCCGCGGGCCCTGCGCCGCCGGGCCCGCCTCAGCCGAGGGACTGTGCCCCTTCGCCGAACGCCGCGGTCGGGGGTGAGCAGTGGCCGGAATGGCAGGCGAGGAACACCTGGGCGGGTTCGGCGTCCGGCACGGCACGTGTGTGATGTACGGGCGGGAGTACCGCTCGGCGACGGAGCGCGGGACGAGGGTGATGCCCGTGCCCGCGGGGCACGCGGTCAGGCGGGCCTGAGGCGTACGTCGGCGGCGGTCACGACCGTGCCCAGCCGGGGGAAGTCGAGCCGGACGGACGCCTCGTGCTCGGCGGCGGTGAAGGCGGCCATGGCGTCCTCGGCGAAGACGAGGTCGTAGCCGAGGTCGGCGGCGGCGCGGGCGGTGGACTCGAGGCCGAGGTTGGTGGCGATGCCGCCGAACACCAGGGTGGTGACGCCGCGTTCGCGCAGCCGCTCGTCGAGATCGGTGCCCTGGAAGGCGCCGATGGTCCGCTTGACCACCTCCAGGTCGCCGTTCGCCGCGAGGCCGGGGACCAGGGCGCTGCCGGGCGGCTGTTCGGCGACCGAGGGGCGTTCGACCCGGACGAGGACGACGGGTGCCCCGGCAGCGCGGAAGGCACGCGCCAACTCCTCGGCGGCGGCCAGCACTTCGGTGCCTTTGCGGGGTTCCAGGGGCAGCGCGACGATGCGGTCCATCAGGTCGACGAGGATCAGGGCGGTGCGCTGCGGATCGAGCAGGTGGGCTGCGGTCATGACGGAACGTTAGCCGCAGTCAGCCGTCCGTGCCGGAAATCCGGATCAACAGGCCCGTGAACTGCTCGCGTTCGGCGGCCGACAGCGGGGCGAGCAGCTCGTCGTTGGCCGCGCGGGCCGCCTTCTCGCAGCGGGCGAGGAGGCGGGCGCCGTCGTCGGTGAGGGACACGGCGTTCTTGCGCCGGTCCCTGGGGTCGGGGGCGCGGACGACGTGGCCGGCGGACTGCAGGTCGTTGAGTACGCCGACCAGGTCCTTGGGGTCCAGGCCCACGCTGCGGCCGAGGTCGGCCTGGGCGACCGGCTGGAGGTCGCGGACGGCGGAGAGGACCACGTGGTGCCACATCTTCTGGCCCTCGGCCGCGAGGGCGTCGGCGACCAGGGCGCGCCCCCGGCCGGCGGCGCGGCCGAGGAGCCAGCTGGGCAGGGAGCGGATCGCGGGCAAGGGTGCTTCGGCCATACGGGCAGCGTATCCCGAGAATCGTTGGACGGCCCAACGAACT
Source organism: Streptomyces sp. NPDC037288 (assembly GCF_055603265.1). Taxonomy (NCBI): domain Bacteria; kingdom Bacillati; phylum Actinomycetota; class Actinomycetes; order Kitasatosporales; family Streptomycetaceae; genus Streptomyces; species Streptomyces sp. NPDC037288. Next base: position 373,768 of record NZ_JBVJVY010000002.1, on the reverse strand, counting down.
TTCGCTATCGTTGGGGCTCCCAACGAATTCGTGGGTCTCCCCAATGATCGATGTGCCGGTTCCCGGCCCTGGAGGTGTGTGCGATGCGTCGCGTCCGATACGAGTCCACCGGCAGCCCGCTGTTCCTCGAAAAGGCCCCCGTCCCCGAGCCCGGGCCCGGCGAGCTGCTGGTGCGCTGTGCGGCCGTCGGGGTCACCCTGCCCGTGGTGCGCAAGGTCACCGAGGCCGCCGAGCCGATCGCGCTCGGCGGAGAGATCGCCGGCGAGGTGGTGACGGTGGGCGAGGGCGTGACCCGGTACCGGCCGGGCGACCGGGTGACAGGGCTGTGCTTCGGACACGGATACGCCGACTTCGCCCTGCTGCACGAGGCCATGGCCTCCCCGATACCGGACGGCGCGGACTCCGTGGACGCGGTCGCGCTGGTGCGCAGCGGCCTGGTGGCGTTCGGGGCACTGGAGGCGGCGCGCCCGGTGCCGGGCGAGGCGGTGCTCGTCACGGCGGCGGCGAGCGGGGTCGGGCACCTCGCCGTACAGCTGGCACGGGCGCGGGGTGCGGGGCGGGTGGTGGGGGCGGTGTCCGACCCCGGCAAGGCGGACTTCGTCCGCTCGCTCGGCGCGGACGACTGCATACAGTATGGCGACGACAGTTGGGGGGATCCCGTCGACTATGTACTGGATGCTGTCGGCGGTCACCTGCTCACCCCCGCCCTCGCCGCCCTGGCCCCGCACGGCCGCCTCGTCGCCTACAGCTCCGGCGGCGGCACCCTGCGGGCGTACGACCTGCTCGTGGGCGCCAAGTCGGTGATCGGATTCCAGATGGCCCTGATCGCACGTGGCCGGCCGGACCTGTACGAGCAGTGGCGCAAGGAGCTGTGGCGGCTGTTCGCCGAGGGTGCCCTGAAGCCCGCCGTGCACGCCGAGTTCGCGCTGGAGGACGCGGCGGAGGCGCACGAGGTGATCGAGCGACGGGCCAACCTCGGCAAGGTCGTACTGCGCCCGTAGTCCCTTCGCGCGCTCCTTGTGCTGCACGCTTCTTGTGGGGCGACCTGGCCCCAACTACCGTCGATGGGGCGCACGTTGGACATGGGATGTCCGGATGTCCAGATGCCCGGCCGACGAAGGGCAGGTCCCGCCATGCCGTCAGGTCTTCGCGCCCGTCTCAGATCCGTACGCGCCGTCGCCGTCACCGCGGCGGCGGCCCTCGCAGCGTTCCTCCTCCCCGGCGCCACGGCACACGCCCGAACGGCCGCCGGGTCCGCCGAGTTCGAGCAGCAGGTCCTCTTCAAGGCCGCCCAGGACCCCGGCTACGCCTGTTTCCGCATCCCGGCGATCGTGCGGACGACCGACGGCACCCTGCTGGCGTTCGCCGAGGGCCGGGTCCTCAACTGCGGTGACGCCGCCGACATCGACATCGTGCTCAAGCGTTCCCCGGACGGCGGCCGCACCTGGGGCCCGCTGCAGGTGGTCAACGAGGGCGCCGGTGACACGCACGGCAATCCGGCGCCGATCGTGGACCGCGAAACGGGCCGGGTCTGGCTCGCGGAGACGTACAACACGGGCCGTACCGACAGCGCCAGTTGCCCGATCCCCTGCGACCGCACCCCGCATCTGCAGTACAGCGACGACGACGGACGGAGCTGGTCGGTGCCGCGTGATCTGAGCCCGGAGATCCTGCCCGCCGACTGGAACTCCTGGTACGCGACCGGGCCGGTGCACGGCATCCAGCTCACCCGGGGCCGGTACGCGGGCCGGCTGGTCTTCGGCGTCAACACCGAGACCTGGGACGGCGGCCGGGTCACCGCCAACCACGCGGCGCTGATCGTGAGCGACGACCACGGCGGCCACTGGCGGATCGGCGCCACGGACACCTGGCCCATCGCCGACGACGGCACCTTCCGGCAGAAGCCGTCCGAACTGGCCCTCGCCGAGCGCGGCGACGGCTCGGTCCTGGTCAGCGGCCGGGAGCAGGACGGCACCGACCTCGGCCACCGCACCCAGGCCGTCAGCCGCGACGGCGGCAGCAGTTTCACCGCGCCCTTCCACGACCTGCCCGGCCTGTACGCCCCGCAGGTCCAGGGTTCCCTGCTGCGCCTGGGCGACCGGCTGCTGCTGGCCTGCCCCGCAGACCCCGACCGGCGGCGGACGATGACGATCCGCTCCTCCTACGACGGCGGCCGGACCTGGGACGGCGTGGACCGCGGCACGGTCGTCACCACCGACTGGTCCGGCTACTCGGACCTGGTCCGCGCCGACGCGGACACGGTGGGCCTGGTCTACGAGGGCGGGGTGGTGGACGCGCGTGACGAGATCCGCTTCGCCCGCTTCACCGAGGACTGGCTCGCCCCGCGCCGCGGCCCCGACCCGGTCACCGCCGACTGGGCCCCGCGCGCCCGCCCGGCCGCGGTGCTCGGCGGCGCGGAGGAGACGGACGGGGTCTTCGGCGGGGCGCTGCAGTTCGACGGCACCGACGACGCCGTACGCCTGCCGTTCCGCAACGCGCTGCCGCTGGGCAGGAAGGACTTCACGGCGTCCCTGTGGTTCCGGTACACGGCCACGAGCGGCGAGCAGCCGCTGCTGTGGATGGGCGGGGTCGGCACCACCCAGCCGCAGGTGTGGGTGCGCGGCGAGCCGGCGAACCACCGGATCCAGGGGCTGATCACGGTGCGGGACGGGGCGATCGCGCCGCAGACTGTCTACGTTCGTGCGGATACTGCATACAACGACGGCCGGTGGCATCACCTGGCGTTGCGGCGGGGCGGCGGTCGGCTGTCGTTGTTCGTCGACGGTATGCAGTCGTCCGTCGCCGACATACCGGGGTCGGTCAGCCGTAACTCCCCCTTCGGTGTCCACATCGGTCAGCGCATGGACAGCCGGGCCTTCTTCGCCGGCGCGATCGACGAGGTGCACGTCTGGGACCGGGCGCTCACCGACGGGGAGCTCGCGGATCCGAAGGCGCTCAGGTCACCGAAGGACACGGTCCTGTGGCTGCCCCTGGACGGCGTGCGCGGCTGACGCGCCCGCAGTGTCCGGGGCCTCCTGCGGGTCCCGGGCGCGCCGCTTGGCGATGACCGCGCACACCATCAGCTGCATCTGGTGGAACAGCATCAGCGGCAGCACGGCGAGGGAGGCCTGTGCGCCGAACAGGACGCTCGCCATGGGCAGCCCGGAGGCCAGGGACTTCTTCGAACCCGCGAACTGGATGGCGATCCGGTCCTTGCGCCCGAAGCCGAGCGCCCGGGCGCCGTACCAGGTCAGCAGGAGCATCACGGCGAGCAGGACGGCCTCGACGGCGAGCAGCGCGCCCAGCCGTGCCGGGCTGACCTGGTGCCAGATGCCCCGGGTCATGCCCTCGCTGAAGGCGGTGTAGACGACCAGCAGGATCGAGCCGCGGTCGACCAGGCCGAGCACCTTCTTGTGCCGGGCGACGAAACCCCCGATCCAGCGGCGCAGCACCTGCCCGGCCAGGAACGGCACCAGCAGCTGCAGCACGATCTTGATCAGCGAGTCGGCGGAGAACCCGCCCCCGCTGTTGCCGAGCAGTCCGGCCGCCAGCAGCGGGGTGGCGACTATGCCGATGAGCGAGGAGAAGGACCCGGCGCAGATCGCCGCCGGTACGTTTCCGCGGGCGATCGAGGTGAAGGCGATGGACGACTGGATCGTGGACGGCACCAGCGTCAGGAACAGCAGCCCCTGGTAGAGCGGCTGGGTCAGCAGCACCGGCACCAGGGCCCGCGCGGCCAGCCCGAACACCGGGAAGAGGATGAACGTGCAGGCCAGCACGGTGACATGGAGTCGCCAGTGGCGCAGTCCGTCCAGTGCCTCGCGGGTGGAGAGCCGGGTGCCGTAGAGGAAGAAGAGGAAGGCGATCGCGGCTGTCGACGCGCCCGAGGCCACGTCGGAGGCGGTGCCCCGGGCCGGCAGGAGCGCGGCGAGACCCACCGTCCCGAGCAGCAGGACGATGTACGGGTCGATCGGCATCCGACTCGGCCGGCGCAGGCGTTTCACAGTGCTCCGATTGCTGTACGGGATCTGGAGGGGTGTCGCTCTCGGGGGCCCGCAGGGCCTCCTCCATCGTCCTCCTCCGCTGGCCGATCGGGAATCCCGCACACCACTCTGACTGTCATCATGAAATGCGATGGCCGAGTAGTCTGGGGGTGTGTACGACCCGGTGCAGCTGCGCACTTTCCTCGCCGTGGCGCAGACGCTCAGCTTCACGCAGGCCGCGCACCGGCTGGGGCTGCGCCAGTCCACGGTCAGCCAGCATGTGCGCCGGCTGGAGGACGCGACCGGTCGGCAGTTGTTCTCCCGGGACACCCATTCGGTGGAGCTGACCGAGGACGGCGAGGCGATGCTGGGCTTCGCCCGGCGGATCCTGCAGGTGCACGAGCAGGCCTCGGCGTTCTTCACCGGCACCCGGGTGCGGGGCCGGCTGCGGTTCGGGGCGTCGGAGGACTTCGTACTCACCCGGCTGCCGGAGATCCTGCAGGGCTTCCGCTACGACCATCCGGAGGTCGACCTGGAGCTGACGGTGGAGCTGTCCGGCACCCTGCACGAGCAGCTGGCCGCCGGGAAGCTCGATCTGGTGCTGGCCAAGCGGCGCCCGGAGGATCCCCGTGGCGAACTGGTCTGGCGCGACGACCTGGTGTGGATCGGCGCCGAGCGGCTGCGCCTGGACGCCGACCGGCCCGTACCGCTGATCGTGTATCCGCCGCCCGGCATCACCCGGGCCCGTGCGCTGGAGGTGCTGGAGCGCGAGGGCCGCGCGTGGCGGATCGTGTGCACCAGCGGCAGCCTCAACGGGCTGGTCGCGGCGGCCCGTGCCGGGCTCGGCGTGATGGCCCACTCCCGGCGCCTGATCCCGCCCGGTCTGTTCCGCCTGCCGGAGCGTTGCGGACTGCCCGGCCTGGGCAAGGTCGACTTCGTGCTCGTCCACGGCCGCCGGCGGGGCGCCGCCGAGGGGGCCGCGGACGCGCTGGCGGCGGCGATCCTCGCGGGCGGGGAAGGGCTGCGCCGCCGGGGCGGCTGACCCATCCACGCCGTTGCCGCATCCCTCAGCGCGGCACGGGGTAGGTCAGCTGCCTGACCCCGCGCAGGAAGGGCGTGGTCTGCACGTGCTGGACGCCTTCGAGGCGGCCGAGGGGGACCGCTCAGGTACCACGCCCTGGCCGGCGGCGGAGCCGGTGCGCTGCTGCACGGCGGGTTCCCGGAGGCCACTCTGCGCGCCGCGTTCGCCGCGGGGCTGAACGGCGCGCTGGTGGTGGCGGGTCTGACCGGCCCGGTCGCGGGTGCGCTCGTGCCGCTGCTCGTGCGCCCGGGGCCGGCCGGTGCCGCGGAAGGAGTCCGGGACGGTGACGCAGGTGACACACAGGGCGGTGCCGGCCCGCCGGTGAGCCACCCCGTGCGAGGGCGAGGGCGGTGCGCCAAGGCCGCACTCGCCGACGCGCCGGACCACACCCGTTATGCCGAGATCGGTACGGTGTACGCCGTAATCGCAGCGTACAGATTCGGTGGAGATCTACGGCACCGAAACTTACTGACTCGTCAGTATCGTGTCCGGCCCTTCCCCCTGTGGGGCATTTTCCGGCCGTCGGCGAGGAGAAACGTGAGGTTTGCTCGGTTTCCTACCCCCTCCCGCCCGGTGACGGTGTGGGGTAGCTTTCACCGCGCTGTGCCGCGTATCACGGGCGTGACCAAGCAGCGAGGATCGGGGAGCGAGGTTTGCGCGAGTTCACCAACCCGCCGCTCACGTCGGCGCCGCCGGTGGGCGGTCTGGCCGATGTGGTCTTCGAGCATGCCCGCACGGAGCCCGCGCACATCGCCCTGGGCCGCAAGGACGCCTTCGGGCAGTGGCGGGAGGTGACCTCCGCGGAGTTCCGCGACGAGGTCCTGGCCCTCGCCAAGGGCCTGCTGGCGCGCGGTGTCCGCTTCGGCGACCGCGTCGCGATCATGTCCCGCACCCGCTACGAGTGGACCCTGTTCGACTTCGCCCTGTGGTCGGTCGGCGCCCAGGTGGTGCCCGTCTATCCCACGTCCTCGGCGGAGCAGTGCTTCTGGATGCTCTACGACGCCGAGGTGTCCGCGGCGATCGTGGAGCACGAGGACCACGCGATGACCATCGCCACCGTCATCGACCGCCTCCCGCAGCTGCGTCAGCTGTGGCAGCTGGACTCGGGCTGTGTGCAGGAGCTGTACGACGCCGGGGCGCACCTGGACGACGAGCTGGTCCACCGGCACCGGCAGGCGGTCACCCCGGAGTCGGTCGCCACCATCATCTACACCTCCGGCACCACCGGCCGCCCCAAGGGCTGTGTCCTCACGCACGCCAACTTCGTGTACGAGGCGGACACGATGATCCAGCGGTGGCAGCCGGTGTTCCACACCAAGAAGGACGACGAGGCCTCCACCCTGCTGTTCCTGCCGCTCGCGCACGTCTTCGGGCGGATGGTGGAGGTCGCCGCGATCCGCGGCCGGGTCCGCTTCGGGCACCAGCCGCAGCTGAACGCCGCCGCCCTGCTGCCCGACCTGCAGGCCTTCAGGCCCACCTTCATCCTCGCGGTGCCGTACATCTTCGAGAAGGTGTTCAACGCGGCCCGCCGCAAGGCGGAGAAGGAAGGCAGGTCCGGGCCGTTCGAGAAGGCCGTCGACATCGCGGTGAAGTACGCCGAGGCCGTGGAGGCCAAGGCGTGGGGCACCGGGCCCGGCCCGTCGGCGGGGCTGCGGATGCAGCACCAGCTGTTCGACAAGCTCGTCTACGCCAAGGTCCGCGCGGCGATGGGCGGTCGTATACGGAACGCGATGTCCGGGGGTTCGGCGATGGACCGCCGGCTGGGACTGTTCTTCGCGGGGGCCGGCGTGCAGATCTACGAGGGCTACGGCCTGACCGAGTCGACGGCCGCGGCGACCGCCAACCCGCCCGAGCGCACCCGCTACGGCACCGTCGGCCAGCCGATCCCCGGCGTCACCGTGCACATCGCCGACGACGGGGAGATCTGGCTGCACGGCGGCAACGTCTTCCAGGGGTATCTCAACAACCCGAAGGCCACCGACGAGACCCTGCACGAGGGCTGGCTGGCCACCGGCGACCTCGGCTCGCTCGACGAGGACGGCTATCTGACCATCACCGGCCGCAAGAAGGAGATCCTGGTGACCTCCGGCGGCAAGAGCGTCTCCCCCGGGGTGCTGGAGGAGCGGGTCCGCGAGCATCCGCTGGTCAACCAGTGCATCGTGGTCGGCAACGACCGCCCCTACATCGCCGCCCTGGTCACCTTGGACCAGGAGGCCGTGGAGCACTGGCTGCAGATGCGCGGGAAGCCGAGGATGACCCCGGCCGAGCTGGTGCGCGACCCGGACCTGGAGACGGAGGTGCGGCGGGCGGTGGTCGCCGCGAACACCCTCGTCTCCCAGGCCGAGTCGATCCGTACCTTCCGCATCCTCGCGCAGCCGTTCACCGAGGAGCACGGCCTGCTCACCCCGTCGCTGAAGCTGAAGCGGAAGGCGATCGAGAAGGCGTACGACAACGAGGTCGAGGCCCTCTACCGGACCTGACCGAGTGCCGGCCTTCTCCGCATCGCCGTCGACCTGCCGAGATCGGCGGACGCGTGTGGGGCCGAGCTGCACCCCGGTGACCGACTGACCGGTCGGTCGCATCGGAGCGCGGGGTCAGGAATGCGTCGCGGCGGGTGATCGTTGACGATGGGAGTACCACCTGTCGCCAAGCGAAGGATCAAGAAGCTCGTGAGCAGCAAGGTCCCCCCGATCATCCTCAACAACGGCGTGGAGATGTCCCAGCTGGGCTACGGCGTCTGGCAGGTGCCGGACGACGAGGCCGAGCGGGCCGTCGCCACGGCGCTGGAGGCCGGGTACCGCAGCATCGACACAGCGGCGATCTACGGCAACGAAGAGGGCACCGGCAAGGCCATCGCCGCCTCCGGCCTGCCCCGCGAGGACGTCTTCGTCACCACCAAGGTCTGGAACAGCGACCAGGGGTACGACTCCACGCTGCGCGCCTTCGACGCGTCGCTGGCGAAGCTGGGTCTCGACTACGTCGACCTGTACCTGATCCACTGGCCGCTGCCGTCCCGCGGTGCCTACGTCGACACCTACAAGGCGTTCGAGAAGCTGCTGGGGGACGGCCGGGTCCGCGCCATCGGTGTGTCCAACTTCCTTCCCGAGTACCTGCGGCGGCTGATCTGCGAGACCTCGGTCGTCCCGGCGGTCAACCAGATCGAGCTGCATCCGCATCTGCAGCAGCACGCCGCCCGCGAGTTCCACGCCGGGCAGGGCATCGCGACCGAGGCCTGGTCGCCGCTCGGCCAGGGCAGGGGCCTGCTGGAGGTGCCGGCGATCGTCGCCATCGCGCGCAAGCACGGGCGTACGCCGGCGCAGGTCGTGCTGCGCTGGCACATCCAGCTCGGCAATGTCGTGATCCCGAAGTCCGTGACGCCGTCCCGGATCAAGGAGAACATCGCGGTCTTCGACTTCAGCCTGGACGACGAGGACCTCGCGGCGATCAGCGCGCTCAACGAGGACCGGCGCCTGGGCCCCGACCCGGCCACGTTCGACATGGCCTGAGACCCCGGCGCGCCACGGCCGTCCGCCCCACCCGCACAGGGGGCGAACGGCCGTCCGCGTTTCCGGTGCCGGGCGTGTGCGGGTACTCGGGGCCGAACGCCCGGGCAGCGGTCCGCTCCGCGGCGTCCGGCCGCTCCGCCCGGCATCCCGGTCCGCGGCGTGCCCGCCGTTCAGTGGCCCCGTACGTCGGCGTGCAGGACCTCGAACTCCTCCAGGGCGATCACCGTGGCGTGCGCCTTGGCCGTGCCCTCGCGGCGGATCGCGGCCTGGCGGGCGCGGGCCGCGGCGAGTGAGGCGCGGTCGGCGAAGAGGACCCCGGTCATGCCACGGCCGCGTTCGCGGTCGAGGAAGAGCGCCGCCCCGGCGAATCCCGGCAGCACCTCCAGCCGGGGCAGCACACCGGCGTGGAAGGTGTCGGCGGCGAGGTCGGCGTCCGCCGGTTCGAACGCGAGCCGGGTGAGCCGCAGTCCGCCGCCGGACAGCGGCCGTCGCCCGGCGTGGAAGACGGCGGCCTCGTAGTTCTCGACCGCGACGGTCCCGGCGAAGGGCTGCAGCAGCTCCGGCCGCCGCGCGCTCATCACCTCGTCGCTGACGCGACGCGCGTCGGCGGACTCCCACCAGCTGACCGTGAGCAGTTTGCCGAGGTCACGGTCGACGAAGACGCCCGCTCCCCGGTAGCCGGGGCGCTCCTCCAGGAGGTCGTGCCCACGGGTGTTCAGGGCCCGGACGGCCGTGTCCAGCTGCGCCGGATCGCCGGTCGCGTACACCGTGCGTACGAACATGCGCCTCGCCTCCCGGGCCGTGACCGTGCCGGCCGACCACGGCCGGCATCATGAGTCGCTTTCTCCAGTCTTGCCATGCTCATAAATCACCGCAATACGCAGGCGTTTCACCAGTTCACCACGGCAGGCTTGACGAGGACATGCATACGGGGCCACGGTGTACGACACCCAGTCAGGAAACTTTCCTAACAGAAGGGCCCCCCACCATGCGCCTTCGCACCCTGACCCTCGCCGCGGCCTCCTCGGCCGCACTGCTCACCGCCGGAGTCCTTCCGGCGCACGCCGCCGCCGGCTCCGCGGCGAGGTCGGCCCCGCACTCCGCGCAGGAGGGCTCGGTCAGCGCGGCCGACCTGCTCGCCAAGGTGACGTCCTGCGCGCAGATATCGAACGGCAAGTACAAGACGGACGACGAGACGTCGGCCACGGTCCCCGTGTGCGGCAAGAACGGCGCGGTCTTCTGGAAGGCCGACATGGACATCGACTGCGACGGCCAGCGCACCACCGACTGCAACGAGGACCGCGACCCCTGGTACCAGGACGACACCGCCTTCCACCAGTCCGACGGCAAGCCGCTGAAGGCGCAGTCGCTGCCCTACGTCGTGGTCCCCAGCTCCAGCAGCATCTGGAACTACGCCGGCGCCGGCATCAAGGGCGGCGGAGTGGTCGCGGTCGTCTACAACAACAAGGTGGAGTACGCCGTCGTCGGCGACACCGGCCCCACGCAGATCATCGGCGAGGCCTCGTACGCCACCGCCAAGGCACTCGGCATCGACCCCGACCCGGCCAACGGCGGCGTCGACTCGGGCGTGACCTACATCCTCTTCAAGAACTCCAAGGCCTCCCCCATCGAGAGCCACAGCGCCGCGGTCTCGCTCGGGGACCAGCTGGCCAAGCAGTTCCTCGCCAACAACTGAGCTCCGCGCAGGCGCCGCCGGGGACGGGTGCGACCGGATGGCCGGTCACGCCGTGTGCCGGTGAGGCCCGGGGGTCCGTCAGGTGCAGAGCGCCCGGAGCCGGGTGCCGTCGTCAGACGGGCCGTACCGCCCGGTGCACCGTGTGGGCCGCCAGCACGAACACGTCGGGACGCCGGTGGGCACTGCCCGGATCGGCGGGATCCAGGAGACGGTCGAGGGTGGCGAGGTCGCCCGCGTCCAGGACGTCGGCGTGGATCTCCCGGGCCCGGGCCAGGGCGGCGACGACGAAGGCGCGGGCCCGGTCCGGGACGGGGGCGGGCACGTCGAGGAGGAAGCTGCGGGTGCCCGTGGGCTTCAGCCCCGCCGCGGCCAGCAGGGCGGGCCAGTCCTCGGCCTCGGCGACCGCGCCGGGCAGCTCGGCGCGCATCCGGGCGAAGCGGTCCTCCTGTGCCACGTCGATACGGGCCTGCAGTCCGGGACGGCCGAAGCCGAGGTCGCGGGGCAGATAGCGGGCGGGCAGGCCGCCCTCCAGGATGGCCAGCGTGCCGCCGGGGGCGAGCCGGGCGGCGAACGCGGCGAGCGCGGCCTTCTGGTCGCCGAGGTGGTGCAGGCTGCGGCTGGCCCACAGCAGGTCCACCGGATAGTCCAACTCGGCGAGGACGTCCGGCAGTTCACCGGCCAGGGCGTCGAAGCGGTCGGCGACACCCTGGCGGGCGGCGCGGGCGCGGGCGCGTTCCAGCAAAGGCGCGGAGCCGTCGGCGGCGACCACCCGCGCGCCGGGGAACGTCTCCGCGATCAGGCAGGCGATGACCCCGGGTCCGCTGCCCGCGTCCACGATCAGACCGGGCTCGGTCACCTCCTTGCCCAGCCAGGCCAGAGCGCGCGCGTACGCCGGACCGAACACCTCGGCCTCCGCCTCCAGCAGCGCCGCCACGGCGGCCCAGTCGGTATCGCCGCCGTGACCGTGGACGTGGGTGTGCTGTCCGTGGGGGGTGCGGTGGTCGTGTGATGCCATGGTGGTCAGCCTCTCGCTCGGATGCGGCCAGCCTGCGACGGCGCACGGGGACGGTGCCACTTTCGTTGCCGGTGCCGCAAAAACTTGCCGGTGCGGCAAAAAAAAGGGGTGCGCGGGAGCGGGCCGGGCGGCCAGCATGAGGCCTGTGGACAACGACCTCGTGCCCCGCTTCCTCACCGACGGCTTCGTGAAGATCGAGGGCGCCTTCCCTGCGCGCGTCGCCGCGGACTGCGCCCGGCTGCTGTGGCGGGAGACGGGATACGACCCGGACGATGCGAGCACCTGGAAGGAGCCGGTGGTCCGGGTGGCCGGCATGGCGCAGGGGCCCTTCGCGGCAGCCGCCAACTCCCCCGCCCTGCACGGGGCGTTCGACCTGCTCGTCGGCGAGGGCCGGTGGGAGCCGCGGTACTCGCTGGGGACCTTTCCCCTGCGGTTCCCACACCCGGTCGAGCCGGACGACGCGGGCTGGCACATCGAAGGCAGCTATCTCCCCGAGGGCGAGCAGTGGTATTTCACCAACCTTCGCTCCAGGGACCGCGCGCTGCTGATGCTGTTCCTGTTCAGCGAGGTCACCGAGGCCGACGCCCCGACCCGGGTCCGGGTCGGCTCGCACCTGGACGTGCCGCCCCTGCTGGAGCCGTACGGCGAGGCCGGGGTGTCGGGTCTGGAGATCGCGCCGCGGCTGGTGGAGGCCTCGGCGCACCGCCCGCTCGCGTACGTCACCGGCCGCCCCGGCGACGTCTACCTCTGTCATCCCTTCCTGGTGCACGCGGCCCAGCCGCACCGCGGCACCCGGCCCCGCTTCATGGCGCAGCCGCCGCTGTCTCCGGCGGTTCCGTTCGAGCTGGACCGGCCCGACGGGGCGTACTCACCGGTGGAGCAGGCGATCCGCCGGGGCCTCGGCCGCTAGCGGTCGGGGGCCCCGGCGGACGTTCACCGCGCCGCTGCCAGGACAGCGGCGGGCAGGATTTCCGCATCAGCTGCTGGAACCCGTCAAGGCCCGCCGGCAGCAGCGGACTTCACGTCACCGTCGCCGACTGCACCGACGACGTCGGCGTGGCGGCCGCGTACGCCGGGACGCTGGCCTACTCCACGCCAAGTCCGGTGACGCGAGGGCCGAGTCGACGGCGAAGGCGCTGCTGGACGGCATGGGGAGCAACTACCAGGACAGCCCGGGCACCGCCGTTCGCGAGACCCGCACCGACTACGGCCGCTTCCCGGCTGCGGGTGTACGTCCCGAACGGCTGGACCGGCACCATGCCGAACGGCGACGCGATCAACTCCTCGTCCACGTTCACCTCGCTCAGGTCCTTCTGCAGGAACGACCCGTCCCGGTCGAAGACCGAGACCTGCCTCAAGGGCGGCGCCGTACCCGTCTTCACCCACCCCCGCTTCCGGGCCCGGGCGGACATCGCCCCGGCCATGCGGTCGTACGCGGAGCTGCTGGAGTAGGCCGGGGACCGCCCCGCCATGAGGGGACCCCAGCGCCGGGACAGATCGCGTTTCGGTCGCCTTCGGTCAGGGGGAGGCTGACGCTTCCGCCCCTCGGCCCGCCACCGCCTTGCGGTACGCGCGCAGCGCGAACACCGGGTCGGGGCGGGGGCGGTCCTGGTCCGGCAGGCGGGTCAGGCGGATGGCGAAGTCCTCCGTGCGGGGTTCGCCGGGCGGCAGCAGGGTGAACCAGCCGCGGCGCAGGTCGGCGACGGTGGTGCGGGGGCTGCGGCCCTGGCCGATGCCGGGGAACACGGTGTCGCCGGCGGGCCGCAGCCCGTACCGGACGGCGTGCGCGGTGACGGTGGCGGCGGCGTCCCGGGCGGGGCGGTGCGGGCGGGAGGCGAGGACGGCGTCGATGTCGCTGCCGACGTCGTGCGCCGCGGCCTTGTCGACCGTCGTGACGTACACCCCGCCCGGGCGCAGCACGCGGGCGCACTCGGCGACGATGGCGCGGACGTCCTCGGCGTCCTCCAGCAGGTGCAGCAGCCAGATGCTGGTGACCGCGTGGAAGGTGCCGGTGCGGAAGGGCAGGCGGCGGCTGTCGGCCCGTACGACCGCACCCGGCAGCCGGGCCCCCGCCATGCGGACCATGGCGGGGGCGAGGTCCGCGGCCGTCACCTGCAGCGCGGGACGGCCGGCGGCCAGCCGGCGGGTGACTATGCCGGTGCCGCAGGCGATGTCGAGGAGACGGCCCGGGCCGTCGGGTATCAGGCCGAGGATCGCGTCGGTGGCTGCCGCGGCGCGGGCCTCGCCGCCCCGGGACGCGTCGTAGGCGTCCGCTTCTTCGTCGTAGTCGAGCACGCCCCTCAGTGTGCGGCGTGCCCTGGGGCGATGTCCTCCACCCTGCGGGCGAGATCGAAGTCCTTCGCGGTGAGGGCACCGCCCGCGCTGTGGGTGTGCACGCTGAGGGAGACGGTGTTGTAGCCGAGGCTGAGGTCGGAGTGGTGGTCCAGCTCGTCCTGGACGGCGGCGACGTGCATGACCAGCGCCGCCGCCGCGACATGCGAGCCGAGGCGGTAGGAGCGGGTGAGCCGGCCGGACTCCACCGACCAGCCGGGCAGCTCGGCGAGCCGGTCCTCGATCTCCTTCTGCGACAGCGGTTCGACGGCCATGGCCGGGTCTCCCTTCGAGGAGGCGGGAAGCAGGGGTACGGAATGAGCCTGCCACGCCGGCCGCGCGCGTACTCCGCCCGCGTCGGCCGCCCGCGCACTCCCGCACATCAGGCGTGCGCGCACTCCGCCGCGAGGTCGTCGGCGAGTGCGGCGATCCTGGCCCGGCCCTCCACCTGTGCCACCCAGGGGTGCGGCAGGCCGGTGTCGCCGTGCAGGGCGCCCAGCAGATTGCCGCCGGCCGAGCCGGTGGAGTCGCTGTCGCCCGAGTGGTTGACGGCCAGCAGCAGGGCGCGTGCGGCGTCGGGCTCGGCGAGCGCGCAGGAGACACCGATGGCGAGGGCCTCCTCGGCGACCCAGCCGGCGCCGGGGGACTCCACCTTCTCGGCCTCCGGTGCCCCGTCGGCGGCGAGGTCGAGGGCGGCACGCAGGGCGGCCGTCGTCCCGCCGCGCACGGCCATGGCGAAGGCCGCGTCGGCAGAGGCGACCAGGCCGAAGGGGGCCGGGCGCATGACCGTGCCGCAGCCCTTGGAGTCGGGGTTGACCTCGCCCGGTGTGCCGTCGAGCGGCAGCGCGGGATCGGGCGCGTACATGCGGGCTACGCCGGACGGGCAGGCGTTGCCGGGGGCGCGGCGGGCGTACAGCCAGGCCTCGGTGATCAGGCCGCCGGCCGGGGCGCCGGGATGCGGCGGTGCCGGCTGCCCCGGGCCGGGCCGCGGCGGCGCCGACTGCGGCGCGCCCGGCAGCGGCGTTTGCCCACTGCGGCGCGCCCGGCCGCGACGGTGCCGGCAGCGACGTGTCCGGCAGTGACGGTGCCGGCAGCGACGTGTCCGGCAGTGACGGTGCCGGCAGCGACGTGTCCGGCAGTGACGGGCCCGGCTTGGACTGGTCTGGAGCCAGCGCTCGTACGCCTGGCGCAGCAGCAGCGGCCAGGCGCCGCCGATGCCCTTCTCGCGTTCCCGGGCGTGCGCCTGGATGAGGGCCTCGACGGTGAACGGGGTCATCTGCCTGTCGTCGCCGATCAGGCCGACCGCGCCGGGTGCGCCGGGCACGAGAGCGGTGACGCCGCGCGCACCGTGCGAGGCACGGATGCGGTCCAGGGAGGCGAACTCCACGGGGTGGCCGAGGGCGTCACCGAGCGCGCCGCCGAGGAGACGGCCGCGGACCCGGCCCGCTACACGGCGGCGGCCTGAAGGGACGCCTGGGCAGGCGAGGTCCGCCACGGCTTCGGCCACGGCTCGTTCCCGCGCACCTGAAGCAACTCCTCTACTACGGTCGGACGTATGACCATTGTCGCTTCCGGCCCCGCCGCGTCCGCCGCCGCCTCCGCCCCTTCCGCCGCCTCCGCCGCTTCCGGCAAGGGCGTCGGCCCGCTGCTGCGGGCCTGGCGGGAACGGCGCCGGATCTCCCAGCTGGAGCTGGCGCTGCGCGCCGACTCCTCGGCCCGGCACATCAGTTTCATCGAGACCGGCCGGTCGCGGCCGAGCGAGGAGATGGTGCTGCGGCTCGCCGAGCATCTGGACGTGCCGGTGCGCGAGCGCAACTCCCTGCTGCTGGCGGCCGGTTACGCCCCGCGCTATCCGGAGACCCCGCTGGACGACCCGGCCCTCGACGCGTTGCGCGACGGCATGGAGCGCCTCATCCAGGGCTACGAGCCCTACCCGGCGCTGGTGGTCGACGCCGGCTACACGGTCGTCGCCGCGAACCGGGGCATCGCGATGCTGCTGGACGGCGTCCCGGAGAAGCTGCTGAGCCCGGCGCCGAACGCGATGCGGCTGACCCTGCATCCGGAGGGGCTGGCGCCGCGCATCCGCAATCTGCCCGAGTGGCGCGGGCATCTGCTGGCGCAGATGGAGCGGCAGATCGCCCTGCAGCGCTCGGAGCGGCTGCGCGCCCTGTACGAGGAGGTGGCGGCCTACCCGGTGCCGCAGGACGACGCGCCGGCCGGCGAACCGGACGAGCCCGTCGCGTACTTCGCGCTGCCGCTGCGCATCGAACTCGGCGGCCGGACCCTGTCGTTCGTGTCGTCGATCTCGACGTTCAACACGCCGATGGACGTCACGGTCGCCGAACTCGCCATCGAGACGTTCCTGCCGGCCGACCCGGCGACCGCCAAGTACCTGCACACGCTGGCCGGTTGACCCCTCCCCCGGCGTCCGGATCCTCCTCGGACCGGTGTGCGAGAGGGGATCACATGGCAGACTGCCCGGGTACCGGCGCGTGAGGGGAGGGCGTGGCGTGAGTGAGCGGCGGGCTGCGCCCACCGTGGGCCAGGTGGTGCTCGGCAAGCGGCTGCAGGAGCTGCGGGAGGCGGCGGGCCTGGGCCGCGAGGAGGCCGCCCGGGTGCTCCGGGTGGCGCCGGCGACCGTGCGGCGGATGGAGATGGCCGAGGTCGCGCTGAAGATCCCGTACGTGCAGGTGCTGCTGGACACCTACGGGGTGGCCGGCGAGGAGGCGGCCGCGTTCGTGCGGCTGGCCGAGGAGGCGAACCAGCCGGGCTGGTGGCAGCGGTTCCACGACGTGCTCCCGGACTGGTTCAGCCTGTACGTCAGCCTGGAGGGGGCCGCCCGGATCATCCGCTCCTACGAGCCGCACTTCATCCCCGGGCTGCTGCAGACCGAGGACTACGCGCGGGCGGTGCTGGAGGCCGGGACGATCGGGCAGACCACGCCGCAGACCGTGGAACGGCATGTGTCCCTGCGCATGGAACGGCAGCGGCTGCTGGAACGGGACGATCCGCCCCACCTGTGGGTGATCATGGACGAGACGGTGCTCAGGCGCCCCGTGAGCACGCGCGGCGAGGTGATGCGCGCGCAGGTGGACCGGCTGCTGGAGTACGCCGACCGGGACCGGGTCACGCTGCAGCTCGCCGAGTTCGCGGCGGGCCCGCATCCGGGGACGTACGCGCCGTTCACGCTGTTCCGGTTCGCCGAGCCGGAGCTTCCGGACATGGTGTTCACCGAGTACCTGACCGGCGCCCTCTACCTGGACTCCCGCCATGAGGTCGCCGCGCACCTGGAGGTCCTGGACCACATGACGGCGCGGGCGGCGTCGGCGCAGCGGACGCGGACCCTGCTGCGGGAGTTCCGCACAAGCCTGTGACGTCCCCACCCGGACCGACCCCGGGGGGAACAGCCGTATGACCGCACCCGATGCCGTGTCCGTGCCCATCGACACCGGCCGTCCGCATCCGCCCGGGCGGTACGACTGGTGGCTGGGCGGCAAGGACAACCACCCGGTGGACGAGGAACCGGCCCGCCGGATCCTGGCCGCGGACGGCACGGCGGTGCGCGGGGCCGCGTGCCAGCCGCCGGTTCGCGCACCGGGCCGTCCGGACCGCCGCCGAGGCCGGTGTACGCCGGTTCCCCGACATCGGCACGGGCAGGGGGGCGTGCCGGTGTACGCGGGCGTGGCGGTCACACGCTGACGCGTGCGCGCGGGCCGGGCGGGCGGCCCGGTCAGGCCGCGCCTCCCTTCGCGTCCCTGTCCTCGTCCACTATCTCGGCGTCCACCACGCCCTCGTCGTCCTGTGGTGAGGCCTGCTGGCCGGTGTCGTCGGCGGCCGGGGTCTGGCCGGTCTGGGCGTACATCGCCTGGCCCATCTTCTGGCTGACGGCGGCGAGTTTGTCGACGCCGGCGCGGAGTTCGCCGGTGTCGGCGTTGCGGTCCAGGAGTCCCTTCAGTTCCATGGCCGCCTGCTGGACCTCGGTCCTGGTGTCGGCGGGGACGCGGTCCTCGTTGTCGCGGAGGAACTTCTCGGTCTGGTAGACGAGCTGCTCGGCCTGGTTGCGGGTCTCGGCGGCCTCGCGGCGTTTGCGGTCCTCCTCGGCGTACTGTTCCGCCTCCCGCATCATGCGGTCGATGTCGTCCTTGGGCAGGGCCGAGCCGCCGGTGACGGTCATCTTCTGCTCGCGGCCCGTGGCGAGGTCCTTGGCGGAGACGTGCATGATCCCGTTGGCGTCGATGTCGAAGGCCACCTCGATCTGCGGGACGCCGCGCGGGGCGGGCGGCAGCCCGGTGAGGTCGAAGACGCCGAGCTTCTTGTTGTAGGCGGCGATCTCGCGTTCGCCCTGGTAGACCTGGATGCCGACCGAGGGCTGGTTGTCGGTGGCGGTGGTGAAGATCTCCGAACGGCGGGTGGGGATCGTGGTGTTGCGTTCGATGAGTTTCGTCATGATGCCGCCCTTGGTCTCGATGCCGAGGGACAGCGGGGTGACGTCGAGGAGCAGTACGTCCTTGACGTCGCCGCGCAGGACACCGGCCTGGAGGGCGGCGCCGACGGCGACCACCTCGTCCGGGTTGACGCCCTTGTGCGGGTCCTTGCCGGTGAGGTCGCGGACCAGGTCGGTGACGGCGGGCATCCGGGTGGAGCCGCCGACGAGGATGACGTGGTCGATCGCGGACAGCTCGATCCCGGCGTCCTTCACGGCCTGGTGGAAGGGCTTCTTGCACCGGTCGAGCAGGTCGGCGGTCAGCTCCTGGAACTGGGCCCGGGTCAGTTTCTCGTCCAGGTGCAGGGGGCCCTCGGCGGAGGCGGTGATGTAGGGCAGGTTGACCGACGTCTCCGAGGACGAGGACAGTTCGATCTTGGCTTTCTCGGCGGCCTCGCGCAGCCGCTGCACCGCCATCTTGTCGGCGGCCAGATCGATGCCGTAACTGCCCTTGAACCGCTTCGCCAGGTGTTCGACGATCCGCTGGTCCCAGTCGTCGCCGCCGAGATGGGTGTCGCCGTTGGTGGCCTTCACCTCGATGACGCCGTCGCCGATCTCCAGCAGGGACACGTCGAAGGTGCCGCCGCCGAGGTCGAAGACCAGCACCGTCTGCTCCTCGCCGCGGTCCAGGCCGTAGGCGAGGGCGGCGGCGGTCGGCTCGTTGATGATCCGCAGCACCTTCAGGCCCGCGATCTCCCCGGCCTCCTTGGTGGCCTGCCGCTGGGTGTCGTCGAAGTACGCGGGTACGGTGATCACCGCGTCCGTGACGTCCTCGCCGAGGTAGGCCTCCGCGTCCCGCTTCAGTTTCTGCAGCACCCGCGCGGACAGTTCCTGCGCGCGCAGGCGGGTGCCGTCGACCGAGCCCTGCTCCGGGAAGCGCCAGCTCGCGTCGCCCATGTGGCGCTTCACCGAGCGGGCGGTGCGCTCCACGTTCGTCACGGCCTGCCGTTTGGCGACCTCGCCGACCAGCACCTCGCCGTTCTTCGCGAACGCCACCACCGACGGTGTGGTCCGCGCACCCTCCGCGTTGGCGACGACGGTGGGCTCGCCGCCCTCCAGGACGGCCACCACCGAGTTCGTCGTCCCGAGATCGATACCGACCGCACGTGTCATGGTCCGTCCCCTTCCGCCCGGGCGCCTGCCGCTCTCCCAGCACATGACGTGCCTGCGACGCTGTCAATGCCCGGGTTCCCCGGGAAACGGCGATGCCGCGCCCCCGGAGCGGGACGCGGCATCCGGGGCCGTACGAGCCCTCAGGCCAGCTCGGCCGTCAGGGTGATGGTCGTACCGGTCAGGGCCTGGCTGACCGGGCAGTTCTTCTTGGCGTCCTCGGCGGCCGAGGCGAAGCCCTCGGCGTCCAGGCCCGGCACCTCGCCGCGCACGGTGAGGTGGATGCCGGTGATGCCCTCGCCCGGCTGGAAGGTCACGTCGGCCTTCGTCTGCAGCCGGGTGGGCGGGGTGCCGGCGCCGGCCAGGGCGTGCGAGAGGGCCATGGAGAAGCAGCTGGAGTGAGCACCGGCGATCAGCTCCTCGGGGCTGGTCTTCCCGTTCGCGTCCTGGGAACGCGAGGCCCAGGTGACCGGCTGCTCGCCGATGCCGGAGGAGTCGAAGGTGACGACGCCGTCGCCCTCGAGAAGGTTGCCTTCCCAGACCGTGTGCGCGGTGCGCGTGGTGGCCACGATGATTCCTTTCCGTCGGATCCCGTTACGGGGGTTTTCCGTACCCCTATCCGATCACATCCGGGCTCGTCGCACGCTGAAGACCGGCCCACGCGGGGTGAACGGGAGGTGATCTCCCTCAGGTCCGTGCGGCCGGGTTTCAGGCGGCCCGCTCGTTCTCGGTGGCGTCGGCGAGGGGGATCTGGGGGCCGTTCAGCTCGTCCAGCCAGCGGCGCAGTACCCGGTGGACGTGCTCGGCGCCGGTCAGTTCCTCCTCGGCGCCGACCGGTGCGGACAGCTGAAGCGGACAGAGCAGGAACGGGTGGGACTGGGCGCCGCCGAGACCGCCGTGGGAGCCGATCTGCTCCTCGAAGGCGAGGACCTCGCCGTCGGCGGTGTCGAGGGCGGAGTTCACCATGATGTCGGCGGTGTGCGGGAAGGAGTGGGTGCGGCGGACCGCGTCGGCCGCACCCGGACCGAAGCGGGCCAGCGGGCCGGGCTCGTCGTCGAGCCTGTCGAGCGGGATCTCCGCGCCGTGGGCACCCAGCACCACACCGTCGTGCTCCTGGCTGCGCACCAGCAGGAAGCCGATGCCGGGATGGTTGGCGAGGGTGGTCAGCAGGGCGGGGTGGCGGGCGTCGATCTCCTCCTTGGTCATGCGGTGGTGGACGTCCGGGAAGGAGACCAGGCCGAGGTTGCCGGATGCCAGCACCACCGGCTCGGAGCCGGGGGCCGGGCGGTGCTGCTCGCTCCTGTCCTCCACGGGCCGGCGCAGTGCGGCACGGACGGCGGCGCGGGCCTCGGCACCGCTGTGGGTGCGTTCGGCGCGGCGCGGCACGTGCAGTCCGCAGCCGGCCCGGACGAGATCGCCGAGGGTGAGGCCGTAGCGGGAGCGGAAGGTCTCGCCCGGGCTCTGCCCGTGGTCGGAGAGGACGACGAGGTGGTAGGGGCGGGGGGCGTGCTCGGCGACCCGCTGCAGCAGGGCGAGGGACCGGTCGAGGCGCTGCAGGACCTTCTCGGCGTCCCTGCTGCACGGGCCGGAGTGGTGGGCGACCTCGTCATAGGCGACGAGGTCGGCGTAGACGGCGGTGCGGCCGGCGAGCATGTCCCCCATCACCGCGGCGACGACGACGTCCCGTTCGACGACGGTGGCGAAGGCGCGGACGAGCGGATACAGACCGCCGCGGCTCACCCGGGGGCGCTGCCTCCGGATCCGGGCCCGGGTGGACTGGCCGATCTCGCGGCCCACCTCGGCGACGAAGGACAGGGCGGTGCGGACGGCGTTGGCGGGATCGGAGAAGTAGGCGAAGTACCCGGCGCGGGAACGGTTCTCCCGGCCGCGGCGGCGGGCCGCGATGGACAGGACGAGGGCCTGTTCGCCGGCCCCTCCGCTGAAGAGGTTGCCGCGGCTGGCGCCGTCCACGGTGAGCAGTCCACCGTCGCCGGTATACAGCATGGCGCGGCGCTGCAGTTCGGCGGCGCTCGTCGGCCGGTTGCACACCATCACCTCCTGGCTGTCCTTCTCGTACCAGCGGAAGGCCGGCACATCGAAGGTGCTGCCGTGGAGGATGCCGAGCTGGCTGGCTCCGGTCTGGCTGGACCAGTCGGTGCGCCAGGGGGTGAGGCGGTGGGTGGGCCGTCGGCTGTCGTCGGTCGGCTGTATACCGCCCGCGGTCGACAGCACGCAGTCGGCCTTCAGGTGTATGCCGTCCGTCGTCGGCTGTATGCGGTCGACCGTCTGCACGGCACCGGTCGCCTGTATGCGGTCGACCGCCCGTGGGACGGCACCCGTCGGCTGTGTGCCGTCGACCGGCCGGTGTTGGTCGCCTGTCGGCTGTATCCCGTCGGCCGTCGCCAGCCAGTGCGCGACCGTGGGCATCAGTCCTTTGCGGACCGCGTCCGTGAGGACGTCGTGGCCGACGCCGTCGAGTTGGACGAAGACCAGGCCGGGCGTGGTGGGGCAGGGCGGGTCGGATCTGCGGCGGCGTGCGGCGAGGCGGTGCAGGCGGCGCCGGTAGGTCTCGTCGTCGCGGACGGCGAGGGCGGCGCCGGTGGCCGAGGCGACGGCGGACATCACCGCCGCCACGATGACGGCGGTCTCGGGGGCGGCCTCGCCGCGGCCGGAGGGGTTGATGCGCAGGGCGAGCAGCAGCAGGGAGCCGTTGAGGAAGAAGACCAGCAGGCCGAGGACGAGGGCGGGGACGAGCAGCAGGAGCCGGACGAGGAGCGGCCAGACCACGGCCGACAGCGCACCGAAGGCGCCGGCGCCGCAGGCGGCGGTGACGGCGATCCGGGTGGCGCTGTCGCCGTCGGCGGACTGGAGCTGGAAGTCGGGCAGGAGCGCGGCGAGGGCCAGCATGGTGAGCGTGGAGGCCGCCCAGACGATGACGCTCCGCCCGATCTGACTGGCGATCCCTCGCCACCCCACGTCTCGCACGCCCCGTACCCCTCACGTCCCGGCCCGCTGGACGCCCGGGCCTCGCTCCACCTTGTCACACGGGGTGTGGTGCATGCGGCAACCGGGGGTGGACCGGCGTCCCGTCGGCTAGCGGCCGTCGTAGCCGGCGGTCGGCATGGACAGGCGGCGGTGCACGCGGGCTTTCATCTGGGCGTCGTACGACGGCTCGGCCCGGCCGACGGTCTCCACGCGCACGCCGCGTCGGGCGCACTCGGCGGTGAAGGCCTCGACCGAGGACACGGCGCGCCGGAGCACGCGCAGGCTGGGCGTGACGAAGACGTCCACGCCGGGCCGGATGCCGTCCCACAGGGCGCAGTGGTCGAAGCGCAGTCCGCCGACGAGGAGTTCGCGGGCGATGACGTATCCGCGTTCGGCGGCCCAGCGGGCGCACATGGCGTGCTGGCTGCGGGAGTCGACGAGGAAGGGGTCCGCTTCCAGTTCTTCCAGGGGGGTCAGGCTGGCGATGGCGATGACCCGCACCGGCGCGGGCGCGGGCGCGTTGGAGGTGCCCCGCGGTTGTCCCATGGCGTCCCCCTCACCTCCGGTTTCGCCGCCGACCCTACTCCTGCCCGTAGGCTTCGGGGAGTCGCGTGAAGGGGGTGAAGAGGGTGCCGGTGGAGATCACCTGGTGGGGTCACGCCACCTGCACGGTCCGGGACGGGAACATACGGGTGCTCACCGATCCTCTGTTCGTCCGGCGGCTGGCGCATCTGCGGCGGCGCCGGGGTGCGCTGCCGCCGGCCGGGGCCCGGTGCGCGGACGTGGTGCTCGTCTCGCATCTGCACGCCGACCATCTGCATCTGCCTTCGCTGGCGGAGCTCGCCGCGGGCACGCACCTGGTCGTGCCCCGGGGCGCACCACGGGCGGTGCCCGGTTTGCGCCGGCTGCGGCAGCTGCGGGTGACGGAGGTGGTGCCGGGGGACGTGGTGCGGATCGGTGAGCTGTTGGTGCGGGTAGTGCCGGCGCTGCACGACGGGCGGCGGCTGCCGGTGGGGCCGCAGCGTTCGCCGGCGCTGGGTTATGTCGTCGAGGGTGAGGCGCGGACGTATTTCGCCGGGGACACCCGGCTGTTCGACGCGATGGCCGAGCGGGTGGGGCCGGTGGACGTGGCGCTGCTGCCGGTGGGTGGCTGGGGGCCGTATCTCGGTGCGGGGCATCTGGACGCGGGGCGGGCGGCGCGGGTGCTGGCGCGGCTGGCGCCGCGGGCCGCGGTGCCGGTGCACTACGGGACGTACTGGCCGGTCGGGATGGACGGGGTGCGGCCGCACGAGTTCCATGCGCCGGGTGACGAGTTCGTGCGGCTGGCGGCCGTGGCGGCGCCGGGGGTGGCGGTGCACAAGCTGGGGCACGGGGAGAGTGTGTGGCTGGAGGTCGCGCGGTGACGTGGCTCGCCGATGCGTCGGCAACGGTGACGTCCGGGTCCACGCGGCAGGCGGTCGGGTATCCGACGCTGTTTGTGCTGGTGTTTCTCGGGGCGTTGGTGCCGGTCGTGCCGACGGGGGCGCTGGTGAGTTCCGCGGCGGTGGTGGCGTTCCATCAGACGGCGCCGTTTGCGTTGGTGTGGGTGTTCGTGACGGCCTCGTTCGCCGCGTTCCTCGGGGACGTGGCCCTGTACTGGCTGGGGCGGCGCGGGATGGGGTCGAAGAACGGGTCGCGGTGGCTGGAGGCGATCCGGTCGCGTGCGCCGGAGGAGCGGCTGGTGCAGGCGCGGGGGAAGCTGGCGGAGCATCGGGTTGCGGTGCTGGTGCTCTCTCGGCTGGTCCCCGCGGGGCGGATACCGGTGATGCTGGCCTGTCTGATGGCCGGTTGGCCGTTGCGGAGGTTTGCGCGGGGTAACTTGCCTGCCTGCCTTGCGTGGGCGGTCACGTATCAGGTGATCGGCGTCTTGGGGGGTTCGTTGTTCAGGGAGCCGTGGGAGGGGGTTGCGGTGGCGGTTGCGCTGACCGTGGTGGTCGGTGCGGCGCCGGGTGTGGTGCGGCGGTTTCGGTAGGGGCGTGGGGGTGCCGGTTCGTTGGGGACGGCGGGTGCGTCGTGGTGGTGCGCGCGGTTTCCCGTGTCCGTGGGGGGTTCCGCTCCAGGACCCTTGAAGCGCCGACCGGGAGATCCCACAGGTTTTCCCTGTCCAGCCCTGCCTTGTCCCAGGCCGCCCTTACTCTCGTGAGCGGCTCCAGGACCGGCTCGGCCGAGAGGATGAAGGTGCCCCAGTGCATGGGGGCCATGCGGCGGGCGCCGGTGTCGAGGGTGGCTTGGACGGCTTCCTCGGGGTCGCAGTGGACGTCTCTGAGCCACCAGCGGGGGTCGTAGGCGCCGATGGGCATGAGGGCGAGGTCGATGCCGGGGTAGCGGCGGCCGATGCGGGAGAACCAGTGGCCGTAGCCGGTGTCGCCGGCGAAGTACAGGCGCTGTCCGTCGGCGTCGGTGAGGATCCAGCCACCCCAGAGGCTGTGACAGGTGTCGGTGAGGGTCCGCTTGGACCAGTGGTGGGCGGGGACGAAGTCGAAGCGGACACCGGCCAGTTCGGCGCCTTCCCACCAGTCGAGTTCGGTGACGCGGGTGAAGCGGCGGCGGTGGAACCAGCGGCCGAGGCCGGCCGGTACGAACACGGGTGTGGCGCGCGGGAGTTGCCGCAGGGTGGGGGCGTCGAGGTGGTCGTAGTGGTTGTGGCTGATGACGACGGCGTCGATGGGCGGCAGGGTCTGCCAGGGGACGCCGACGGGGGTGATGCGGGCGGGGGTGCCGAGGATACGGCGGGACCAGACGGGGTCGGTGAGGACGGTCAGGCCGCCGATCCGGACGATCCAGCTGGCGTGTCCGGCCCAGGTGACGGCGAGGGTGCGGGTGTCGACGCGGGGCAGCGGGGCGGGTTCGCAGGGCAGCCGGGCGATGTCGGCGAGGCCTTCGGGGCCGGGGCGTACGGCGCCTTCGCGGGCGAAGCGGGCGAGGGCCTTGAGGCCGGGCAGGGGGGCGGTGAGCCGGTCGTGGAAGGTGCGGGGCCATACGCGGTGTTCGGCGAGGGGGCGGGGTTCGGCCAGCGGGGGAAACGGGGGTGCCGGGGGGGCCGGCGTGACGGTTTCGGCGGTGTCGCGGGGCCGTGCGGGCGTCGCGTTCGTCACCGCCATCGGATTCATCACCGCCATCGGATTCGTCGCCGTCCTTGCCTCCGTCACCGTCCTTGCCTCCGTCACCGTCCTTGCCTCCGTCACCGTCCTCGCGTCCGTCACCGTCCTTGCCTCCGTCGCCGTCCTTGCCTCCGTCGCCGTCCTCGCGTCCGTCGCCGTCCTTGCCTCCGTCGCCGTCCTCGCGTCCGTCGCCGTCCTCGCGTCCGTCGTGATCGTCGTGGTCGTCGCGGCCGATCCGGGCTCGGTCGTCTCCGGCTCATACGTCGCGGGCTCGGTCGTCTCGCACTCGGTCGTCCCGGGCTCGTGCGTCTCGGTCTCATGCGTCTGCTGCGTCATCGAGGAGGCTCCCATCGCTGAGCGTCGTCGCGGAGATCGTCGAGGACCGACGTCAAGGAGGCCAACGCGCGTTGCACGTGTGGCAGTTCCAACGGCACGGGTGAGGTGAGGCATTCCGTGCGTTCCTCGTCCGTGCCGCCCAGCAGGGGGCCCGTGGCGAGTCGTACGCGCAGCGCCCCGAGGTCGTCGCCGAAGCGGTGGCCGCCGGGGGCGGGCATGCCGAGGCGGGTGGTGAGGAGGTCCTCCAGCTCCTGTGCGTCGCCGACGCCTTGTGCGGCGAGGGGTTCGCGCAGCGGGCCGAGGTCGGCGTACAGGTGGCGGCCGGCCTGCGGGGGGCGGGCGAGTGCGCCGGCGGCGACGACGGCGGCGTGCGCGGCGGCGGCCAGGCGCGCGTGCAGGCGTACGGCGGCCTCGCGGCGCTCGGTGACGGGTGGGGGTTCGTCGAGGGCGTAGCCGGCGGCCGCGGCGACCGGTGCGGCGATGTGGGCGCCGAGGGCGGTGAGGATGTCGAGCACGCGCGCGTGGAGGTGCCGTCCCGGTTCGGTGGCCGGGAAGCGGGCGACGGCGGCGGGCCAGCCGGGCGGCAGCAGGGATCCGGCGAGGTCGGTGACGACGGTGACCAGGTCGGGGCACATCTCGGCGGGGCTGAGCAGGACGGTGCCGTGGGGGTCGTGGAGGGTGTCGCGCCAGGTCTCGTCGCTGACCAGGTGCAGTCCTTCGCCGGTGGCGGCCTCGACGGTCTCGTGGAGGAGTTCGGGCGGGGCGACGGTGGCGGTGGGGTCGTCGGCGACGGACAGCACGAGCAGCCGTGGGTCGCCGCCCTCGTCGCGGACCCGGCGGACGGTCTCCAGCAGGGCGTAGGGGTCGGGGACGCCGCCGCTCTCGGCGGGGGTGGGCACGTGGTAGGCGGGCCGGCCGAGG
This sequence comes from Streptomyces sp. NPDC037288, assembly GCF_055603265.1. NCBI lineage: Bacteria > Bacillati > Actinomycetota > Actinomycetes > Kitasatosporales > Streptomycetaceae > Streptomyces > Streptomyces sp. NPDC037288. Next base: position 347,181 of record NZ_JBVJVY010000002.1, on the reverse strand, counting down.
ACGCGGGCGTACGGGGCCCACCAGGCGGCGCAGGGGCGGGGGACGAGGACGTCGCCGCCGTCTGAAGCGAGTGCGGCGGTGAGGGCGAGCAGCAGCGCGGGGGCGCCGGGGCCGGCGGCCACCTGGTCGGGGACGGTGGGCAGGCCGCGCCGGGTCCAGTAGCCGCAGGCCGCTTCGAGGAGGGCGGGGGCGCCGCCGACGGGCTGGGCGTCGGTGCGGCTCGCCGCGGCGGCGAGTACGGCGGTGAGTTCGGGGAGGACGGGCAGTCCGTCGCCGGGCGGGGGCGGGCCGTAGCGGACGGGGCCGTGCCCTTCGGGGTCCGTCCGCCGCATGTCCGCCTCCGCGCAGTCCGGGTGCCGTGTGCCGCCCGGGTGGGTGTCGTGTGCCGGGGCGGGCTGTGTCGTCGTGGGCTGCTGTGTGGTGTGTGTCCGTGGGGTGGTGTGTGTCCGTGGGGTGGTGTGTGTCCGCGGCCCGTGGTGTCGGTTGGGGTGGTGGCCGTTTGCCGGTGTTCTCGTGAGGGTGTGTACCCGCGGGGCGGCCGTCCATGGGAGTGGGGGGCGTTGTCCCGGTCACACGTCCGTGGGCCGGTCTGCGGGGGCGCGCCGGCGGCCGTGGAGCCGGTAGCCGGCTCCGCCGCAGGCCGCGGCGATGAAGGCGGCGCCGCCGGCGAGGGCCGGGACCGAGTCGGTGAAGCTGCCTCCCCGGCCGGCGTCGGCTCCGTGCTGCACGGTGGCCGGGTCGCATCCGTCGGCGGGGTGGCCCTGCCGGTCGTCGGGGCTGCCGCAGTTGTGGCCGTCGTCGGGGCAGTCTTCGCCGCCGGTGCACTCGCCACTGTCGTCGTGACACTGGCCGCTCTCACGACACGCGTTCCCGCCGGAGCACGCGTCCCCGGACCTGCAGCCCGCACCGCCCTGGCAGTCGTCGCCCGCCTTGCACCCGGCACCGGCCCCGCAGTCCTCCCCCGCCCTGCACCCCGCACCGCCCCCGCTGTGCTGGCAGTCCTTCCCCGCCTTGCACTCCGTACCGCCGCCGCCCTGGCAGTCCTCGCCCGCCCTGCACTCCGTACCGCCGCCGCCCTGGCAGTCCTCCCCCGCCCTGCACTCCGTAGCGTCCGAACCCGGGCAGGACTGTGGGCTGCGGCAGCCGCCGTCGTCCTCCTCGCAGGGCTCGCTCTCCCGGCACGGCGTGGCGCCGTCGTCGCAGGGTGCGGCGTCGTCCGCGCAGGCGTGGGACGCGCCGCACTGCTGCGGCGCGGCACACGGGCTGGTGGCGGCGTCGCCGGCAGCGGTGCGGGGCGGGAGCAGGGCCGGGGGCAGGGGGCCAGCCGTGCGGGTCGGGGACACAGGACCGGCGGCATGGGTCGGGGACACAGGACCGGCGGCATGGGCCGGGGACACAGGACCGGCGGCGTGGGCCGGGGACACAGGACCGGCGGCGTGGGTCGGGGACACGCTGCCGGGGCCGGGGTGGGCCTCGGCGGCCGCTGCGGCGGGCCCGGCCAGGGCGAACGCGGCTCCGGCTATGAAGGCGATGGGCAGGGCACGGGCGGTGCGGCGCATGGGGCGGGCTCCTCGGCGGGCACGGCGGGCGGTCGGCGTCGGTGGTGGTACGCCGGACACCGGTACGGCGGTGCTTCCGGCGCCGGTGCGGCGGTACGTCCGGTGCCGGTGCCGGACACCGGTGAGACGGTGTCCCGGGCACGGGTACCGGCGGTGCCGGTGGCACGGTCCGGCGGTGTCGCGGGTACGGGGCACGGGGCGTGCCCCGCTGCCATCACAGCCCCGGCGGCGCTGTGGCGCGCGCGGCCGGCCCCCATTCGCGGGACAAGGGCGGCCGGCCGGGTGACACGCACCGGCCGCGGGTTTCGCGCCCGCCCCCTGGCGGGTTTCCGAGGTTTTCCGGGCCGTGCTCAGGTGACTCGGTATCTGCTGACCGGATCGTCCGCTTCGCACCGCACCGGGAGGTTCCTCCATGAGCACCAAGGTCTCCGACCACATCCTCGAGCGCCTGCGCGCTTGGGGCGTGGAACAGGTCTTCGGCTATCCGGGCGACGGCATCAACGGGCTGCTCGCCGCGTGGGGCCGGGCCGAGGACCGGCCGCGGTTCATCCAGTCCCGGCACGAGGAGATGTCCGCGTTCGAGGCGGTCGGGTTCGCGAAGTTCAGCGGCCGTATCGGGGTGTGCGCGGCGACGTCGGGGCCGGGTGCGATCCATCTGCTCAACGGGCTGTACGACGCCAAGCTGGACCATGTGCCGGTGCTGGCGATCGTCGGCCAGACCAACCGGACCGCGATGGGCGGTTCCTACCAGCAGGAAGTCGACCTGCACACGCTGTACAAGGACGTCGCCTCGGACTTCGTGGAGACGGTGACGGTGCCCGAGCAGCTGCCGAACGTGCTGGACCGGGCGATCCGCACCGCGTACGCGCGGCGCTGCCCGACGGCTCTGATCATCCCGGCCGACGTGCAGGAGCTGGACTACTCGCCGCCGACGCACGAGTTCAAGATGGTGCCCTCCAGTCTGGGCATGAGCGACTACACGGCGACCCCGACGGACGAGGCGCTGCGCCGCGCGGCCGGTGTGCTGAACGCGGGCGACAAGGTCGCCGTCCTGGTCGGGCAGGGTGCGGCGGGTGCGGTCGCGGAGGTGCAGGAGATCGCCGAGCTGCTTGGCGCGGGGGTCGCGAAGGCGCTGCTCGGCAAGGACGTGCTCAGTGACGAGCTGCCGTACGTCACCGGGCCGATCGGGCTGCTGGGCAGCCGGCCGTCGTACGAGCTGATGCGGGACTGCGACACGCTGCTGACGATCGGGTCGTCGTTCCCGTACACGCAGTTCATGCCGGATTTCGGCAAGGCGCGCGGGGTGCAGATCGACATCGATCCGCACATGATCGGTATGCGTTTCCCGTACGAGGTGAATCTCGTCGGTGACGCGAAGGCGACGCTGCGGCGGCTGATCCCGTTGCTGGAGAGCGACCGGGGCGGGCGCGAGTGGCACGACACGGTGTGTGCGAACGTGAAGCGCTGGCACGAGACGATGGACCGGCGGGCCCACCTGTCGGCGGACCCGATCAATCCGGAGTACGTGGCGCGGGCGCTGGATCCGCTGCTGCCGGACAACGCGATCCTGACCTCGGACTCGGGTTCGGTCGCCAACTGGTACGCGCGGCACATCACGATGCGGCCGGGGATGCGCGGTTCGCTGTCCGGGACGCTGGCGACGATGGGGCCGGGGGTGCCGTATGCGATCGGTGCGAAGTTCGCGCATCCGGACCGTCCGGTGTTCGCGCTGGTCGGTGATGGTGCGATGCAGATGAACGGCCTGGCGGAGATGATTACGGCGGCGAAGTACCGGGACCGCTGGTCGGATCCGCGGCTGGTGGTGGGGGTGTGGAACAACCGGGACCTGAACCAGGTGACCTGGGAGATGCGGGCCATGGAGGGCGCCCCGTCGTTCCTGCCGTCGCAGGAGATCCCGGACGTGCAGTACGCGGCGTTCGCCCGTTCGCTGGGTCTGACCGGCATCCGGGTGGAGAAGCCGGAAGGGGTGGAGGCGGCCTGGCGGGCGGCTCTGGAGGCCGACGGGCCCGCGGTGGTCGAGTTCCTCACGGACCCGGCCGTGCCGCCGATCCCGCCGCATGCCACCTGGGAGCAGATGGAGGCGACGGCCGCGTCGATCCTGAAGGGCGATGCCGACCGCGGCTCGATGGTCCGGCAGGGGTTCAAGGCGAAGGTGCAGGAGTTCCTGCCGGGCCGGGGCAGGCAGTAGCCACGGGGAGGCCGGGGATTCAGCGTTCGGGGCACTTCAGGAGTCGTCCTCGCTGGTTCCGAGGGCGTCGTCGTACCGGCCGCCGCCGTCGTGGTCGATGCCGTGGACGGCCGGTACGCCTGCCCTATGCCGCCCTCGCCGGGCACCTCGCACAGCACGTGGTCGCCGAGTCTGTCGAGGCCCCCGAAGCTGCGGGCATCCGAGCGGTCGACGCGGGATTCCCCGGCGGTGTGGCCTTCCCTGGGCACCGCGCTGGTCGACCGTGGGCTGTTACGCGGGGGCCTGTGCGGGTACGCGTGTGCGCACGGAACTGTCCGGTGCGCGGATCAGCCATCGCGGATGCGCAGAAGGAGTTCGGTTCCCAGGTCACCGGCTCGGCCACTGAATTCTTTCGGCCTCGTCCGACACGTAGGGAGCGGATCCCGTGTCGGCGGTACGGCACCGGGTACGCGGTGCGGACGTTCGACCCCCTGGAGGGAGACATGCAGCGAGGCAGTGACCGGCTGAGCGTGCACCGGGACGACGAGATGAAGCACGAGCTGAAGGGCCTGCTGAGGTCCGGGCATCCGACACGGGTGGAGGAGTGGCACGATCCGGAGCCGGCCGCGGACGACGATCCGGAGGTGTGGAGCGGACCTGTGGGTGGACTGGGTTCGCCGGCGTCGCTGGAGCGGATGCGGACGGAGCTGGCCCGGACCCTGAGCCGCAGTTGCTTCCCGGCGACCGCGCGGGACCTGGCGCGGATGCTGCGCCGGCGTAACGCGCCGGGCGCGCTGGCCGACGCGGTGGCCGCCCTGCCGCACTCGGCCCGTTACGGCAACGTACAGCAACTGGCCGAGGCGCTGGTGGGCCGCGGATGAGCCGGGGCCAGGCGGCCGAGATCGCGAGCGGGGCCGGCGTCGACGTCGAGGTGGCGACCACCCGGTTCCTGCTGTACGGGCTGCTGCCCGGCTGGTTCGTGCCGGGGCTCGCCGACTGGGCGATGCACCGGCGCACCCGGATCGAGGAGACCGCGGGTACCAAGGAGTCGGTGATCCACGCGCTGATGATGGCGCAGGTGGGTCTGCCGATCGCGCTGACGTTGCGCTATCGGGTCAACCCGCTGCTGCTGAGCGTGCAGTTGGGGGCGGCGGCGGTACACGAGGCGACCGCGCTGTGGGACGTGCGCACGGCCGTCGACAGCGACCGGGAGGTCAGGCCGGTCGAGCAGCACCTCCACAGCTTCCTGGAGTCGCTGCCGTTCGGTGCGCTGGCCTCGCTGATGTGCCTGCATGCCGACCAGGTGCGGTCGCTGCTGCGGGGCGGGCGCGGGGACCCGGACGCCTGGCGTCTCATGCCGCGCCGGCGCCCGCTGTCGCCCGGCTATCTGGCGGGTATCGGCGTGGCGGTCGGCGCTTGCGTGCTGCTGCCGTACGGCGAGGAGCTGTGGCGCTGCCGACGGGCGGCCCGGGCGGGCAGGCGGCGTGCCCGCGCCCACCGGGCGGCGCTGAGGAGACTGAAAGGGAACTGAGCATCATGCGTATCGCGTTTCTGGTGGCGCCCGAAGGCGTCGAGCAGGTGGAGCTGACCGAGCCGTGGAAGGCGGCCTCGGATGCCGGGCACGAGCCGGTGCTGGTGTCGACGGAGCCGGGGAAGGTCCAGGCGTTCCAGCATCTCGACAAGGCGGACACCTTCGACGTGGACGAGGTCGTGGGTGAGGCGGCGGGGCAGTTCGGGGCTCTGGTGCTGCCCGGCGGGGTGGCGAATCCGGACTTCCTGCGGATGGACGGCAAGGCCGTGGCGTTCGTGAAGGACTTCTTCGACCGGGGCCGCCCGGTCGCGGCGATCTGTCACGCGCCGTGGACACTGGTGGAGGCGGACGTCGTACGGGGCCGGGTGCTGACGTCCTGGCCGAGCCTGAGGACCGACATCCGCAATGCGGGCGGCACCTGGGTGGACGAGCAGGTGAAGATCTGCGACCACGGCTCCAACCAGCTGGTGACGAGCCGCAAGCCGGACGATCTGAAGGCGTTCTGCGACGCGTTCCTGCACGTGTTCGCCGGGGAGCCTGGCTGACCTGCGGCGACGGTGGACGGGCCGGCCTGCGCGGGCCGGCCCGTTCACCGCGTGGGGCCGGTCAGGTGCCCGGCACGCCGGGGCTCGCCGTGTCGCCGCAGCCACGCTCGCGGGCGCCCTCGCGGGTGCGTCCGGCGCTCACCAGGCGGCGCGGGTTGCGGCGCAGGTACTCGCCCTCCAGCTGTGCCATGCGCTCGTTGTGGGCCCGCAGCGCGTCGTTCGAGCCGTACAGCAGAGTGTCGTGGCGCGTGCGGTGGATCGTCTCCAGCTCCTTCATGAGCTGCTGGTCGTCCAGCCGGCTGGCGTCGACTCCGGTCATCGTGGTGCCCCGCTCGTCGTGTTCGTTCATGGGGTACGGGTACCCGCCCGGCGTGCACTGCCCCGAGCGGTTCCGGGAGGAATCCATGGAGCTCGCGTTCTGAGTCCACTGTACGAACATCCGGGGTCCTGGGCCTCGGCGTACGTCGGCCTGTCCCGGCACGACGAGGACAGGGAGCACCGGCGGCATCTGGTGGCGGAGGCGGTGTCCCGGCAGCTGCGGGAACAGGGCGCCGACGAGGTGACCTGCCGGGTGGTGTACGAGGCCGTGGAGGAACTGCGGCACACCGGCGAGCCGTACGGCCGGGCGGTGTCCGCCCGGGACGGCGAGGTGGTGCCTGCCCAGGGAGCTGGAGGAGATCCGGGCCGAGCACGTCCGGCGGCGGATCCGCGCCGACGTGGACCGGTTCCGGGCGGCGCGGACACCGGACCGGGAGCGGCGGGCGGCCGCTGTGGAGGGTGTGCCGCAGCTGATCGAGGCGGCGCGTGAGCGCCGGCCGGCCGAGCTGCTGATCGGCCGGGACGCGCCCGACACGCACCGTGAGGTGTGGATCGGCGAGGACCCGGACCAGCTGGCGGCGCGCGGTACGGAGCTGAAGGACATCGGCGAGCGGCAGGCGTGGCCGGCCCGCGCCGACGACGCGCTGGTCCGGGCGGCGGTGGTGACGGACGCGCCGGTGGTGTCACTGAGCCCGGTCCTTCAGGACACCGGCGACGAGATCGCGGCGGGCGGCCTGGGCGCACTGCTGCGCTGGAAGTGACCGATACCTCCGGTGCCGTGCGGGCGCGACGAGCCCCGGCAGACCGGTACACGCGACACGGCCCGCGCCCCCACGGCGAGCGCGCCGCCCGCCCCTAGCGGGCGCGTGAGACGCGGCGTTCGTCCCAGACCGGTTCCGATGTCTCGCGGACGCGGCCGTCGCTGCCGAAGACCAGGTACCGGTCGAAGGAGCGGGCGAACCAGCGGTCGTGGGTGACGGCGAGGACCGTGCCCTCGAAGTTCTCCAGGCCTTCCTGGAGGGCCTCGGCGGACTCCAGGTCGAGGTTGTCGGTGGGCTCGTCCAGCAGCAGCGCGGTGGCGCCCGCCAGTTCCAGCAGCAGGATCTGGAAGCGGGCCTGCTGGCCGCCGGAGAGCCGGTCGAAGGTCTGCTCGGCCTGCTGGGTCAGCTCGTAGCGACGCAGCCTCGACATGGCGGCGCCGCGGTCCTGGGAGTGCTCCTTCCACAGGATGTCGAGCAGGGTGCGGCCCTGGAGTTCGGGGTGCGCGTGGGTCTGCGCGAAGTGGCCGGGCACGACACGTGCGCCCAGTTTCCACTGGCCTGTGTGGGCGACGTCCTCGCCGGCCAGCAGGCGCAGGAAGTGGGACTTGCCGGAGCCGTTGGAGCCGAGGACGGCGACCCGTTCGCCGTAGAAGACCTCCAGGTCGAACGGTTTCATCAGCCCGGTCAGTTCGAGTCGCTCGCAGGTGACGGCTCTTACGCCGGTGCGGCCGCCCTTCAGACGCATGGTGATGTCCTGCTCGCGCGGCGGCTCCGGTGGCGGGCCGGCCTCCTCGAACTTGCGCAGGCGGGTCTGGGCGGCCGCGTACCGGGAGGCCATCTCGTGGCTGACGGCGGCGGCCTGCCGCAGGTTCAGGACCAGCTTCTTCAGCTGGGCGTGTTTCTCGTCCCAGCGGCGGCGCAGCTCCTCGAAGCGGGCGAAGCGCTCGCGGCGGGCGTCGTGGTAGGTGGCGAAGCCGCCGCCGTGCACCCAGGCGTCGGCGCCGGCCGGGCCCGGCTCCACGGAGACGATCTTGTCGGCGGCGCGGGCGAGGAGTTCACGGTCGTGGGAGACGAACAGGACCGTCTTGCGGGTCTGCTTGAGCTGCTCCTCCAGCCACCGCTTGCCGGGCACGTCGAGGTAGTTGTCCGGCTCGTCCAGCAGCAGTACCTCGTCGGTGCCGCGCAGCAGCGCCTCCAGCACGAGGCGTTTCTGCTCGCCGCCGGAGAGGGTGCGGACCAGACGCCACTGCGCTTTCTCGTACGGCACGCCGAGGGCGGCGGTGGTGCACATGTCCCACTGGGTCTCGGCCTCGTAGCCGCGGGCCTCGGCCCAGTCGGCGAGGGCCTGCGCGTACGACAGCTGGGCGGCCTCGTCGTCGACGGTCATGAGGGCGTGCTCGGCGTCGTCGACGGCCTTCGCCGCCTGGCGGATCCGGGGCGGGGCGACGGAGACGAGCAGGTCGCGTACGGTCGTCTCGTCGCGTACGGAGCCCACGAACTGGCGCATCACGCCGAGGCCGCCGCTGACGGTGACGGTGCCGGCGTGCGGCTGCAGCTCGCCGGAGATCAGCCGGAGCAGGGTGGTCTTGCCGGCGCCGTTCGGGCCGACGAGCGCGACGGCGGCGCCGTCGCCGACCCGGAAGGACACGTCCCCGAGCAGGGTCCTCCCGTCGGGGAGCTGGTACTCGAGGTGCGCGGCTTCCAGATGTCCCATGGCGAGGCATTCTCCGGGGCGGCGCGGATAACGGCAAACGGATATCGGCGCCCGGCACACTCTTGCCGGCCCGCCGCAGCGCCCCGGACTCCACGCCTTCCCATGGGCTTGCCACCGGGCTCCGCCCGCACCCGGCCCGCCCCACGGGGCCCTCCGCCAGGCGCGCCGGCAACCGTCACGGGCTGCGGCTGTCCAGGAGCGGCCTGAGGCCCGCCTGCGACCGATGCTTCACCGCACCGCGAGACCCTCAGCACCCCCGCCGGGCTCCGCCCACCCCACCGCCCCGGCCGGCCTCCACCCGTCCTCCCCTCACGCCCCACTGGACTCCGCACCCGGCCCCACCCCCGCCAGGGGTGCCCGCGTACCGTCCCGGGCTGCGGCTGTCCGGGCCCTCCCCGCGACGAACGCCTCGCCGCGGCGCGTGTCCCGATTCGCCGTTCTCGTCGGCCCCACCGGGCTCCGCCAACCTCCCAAGCGAGCCCCACCCCCCTGCCCCCACTCGCCTCCCAGGCGAGCCCCGCTTCTCCGCCCCCCGCTCGCCGGCCGGGCCTACCCCACCGACTCCACCCGTTCGCCCGCCGGGCCGCCCTCGTGCGCCGGTTCCACCGTGGCGCCCTCCCAGGTCACCGCCTTCCAGGTGTCGGACGGGGAGCCCTCGAGGATGATCACGCCGGTGTTCTTCAGGGGGCGGGCGGCGGCGAAGGGGACGTCGACGTTGGCGGCGCGGGCGGCGGTCCACATGCGGATCGCGGCGCCGTGGCTGACCATGGCGACGGTCCGGGCACCGCTCGCGGCGGCCTCGGCGACCACGGCGTCGTACCGGGCGAGGGCCTCCTCGCCGCTCTCCCCGCCGGGGATGCGCAGCGCGGTGTCGCCGGCCGCCCAGGAGAACACCGTGCGCATGTACTCCCGGCCCCGGGCGGATTCGCCCGGCAGCATCTCCAGGTCGCCGGCGGACACCTCGCGGATGCCGTCGCGGACGTGCACCTCCAGTCCGAACGCGGCGGCCAGCGGGGCGGCGGTGAGCCGGGCGCGCAGCAGCGGGGAGGCGTAGAGGGCCTCGAGGTCCTCGTCGGCGAGCGCCTCGGGCAGTGCGGCGGCCTGCGCCTCGCCGAGCGGGGTGAGCCCCGGTCCGGGTACGGCGGTGTCCAGCAGGTGGTCCGCGTTGGAGGGGGTCTCACCGTGGCGGACGAGGAGCAGGCGCATGCGGGGGAACTCCTTGCGCGCCGGCCTGGCCCCGGCGCGAGCGGGAACAAGAACCGGGCACTTCAGGGTAACCGCACCCCATGAGCCCAGACCTGGACCTGACTGACCGTACGACCGGCCACAGTGCGCTGTGCCGGCTGCTGGATCTGGACGGCCTGCTGTTCGAGGCGGCCGCCGCCTGGCACTGGCCCGGTGCCGAGCGGGTACTGCCCCGCCTCAGCCGCGGTGCGAACCACGGGGTGCTGTGGTTCGCGACGGCCGCCGCGATGGCCGCGAGCCGTACGCCGAGGGCCCGCCGGGCGGCCGCCAGGGGCGTGGCCTCGCTCAGCGTGGCGTCGCTGGCCATCAACACGATCGGCAAGCGTTCCGTGCGCCGGGCACGGCCGGTACTGGATCCGGTGCCGCTGGTGCGGCAGCTGAAGCGGCAGCCGATCACCACGTCCTTCCCGTCCGGGCACTCCGCGTCGGCCGCCGCCTTCGCGACCGGCGTCGCGCTGGAGTCCCCGGCGTGGGGGGCGGCGGTGGCGCCGGTGGCGTTCTCGGTGGCGGCCTCCCGGGTGTACACGGGCGTGCATTTCCCGAGTGACGTACTGGCCGGGGCGGCGCTCGGCGCGGGCGCGGCCTTCCTGGTACGGCGGCTGGTGCCGACCCGCGCCCAGGTGCGGCGGCCGGCCCGGCCGCGTGCCGAGGCGCCCGCGCTGCCGGACGGCGACGGTCTGGTGATGGTCGCCAACCGCGGCTCGGGCACCGCCGACCGGGTCCGCGCGCTGCGCGGCGCGCTGCCGAAGGCGGAGATCGTCGAGTGCGCGCCGGAGGAGATCGGCGACGCGCTGGCGAAGGCGGCGGCCCGCGCCCGGGTGCTGGGGGTGTGCGGCGGCGACGGCACGGTGAACACGGCCGCCGGGATCGCCCTGCGGCACGGTCTGCCGCTCGCGGTGCTGCCCGGCGGCACCCTCAACCACTTCGCCTACGACCTCGGTGTGGAGGACGAACGCGATCTGGCCCGTGCGGTCCGGCACGGCGAGGCGGTGCGGGTGGACGCGGCCCGCTACGGGAGCGGCGGCCGTGGGGGCCTGTTCCTGAACACGCTGAGCCTGGGCGTCTACCCGGAGCTGGTGCGCGAGCGGGAACGCTGGTCGCGCCGGATCGGCGGCTGGCCGGCCGGGGTGCTGGGCGCGCTGCGGGTGCTGCGCGCGCACCGGCATCCGCTGGAGCTGGAGGTGGGCGGTGGACGGCGGGCGCTGTGGCTGCTGTTCGTCGGCAACGGCGTCTACCACCGGATGGGGCTCGGGCCGGGCCGGCGTACCGATCTCGCGGACGGGCTGCTGGACGTGCGGGTGGTGCACGGGGGCCGCCGGCCGGCGCTGCGGCTGCTGGCCGCCGCCGCGGCGGGCCCGCTGACGCGGTCCCCGGCGCATGCGGCGGTGCAGGTGAACCGGCTCCGGCTGACCGGCATCGCACCGGGGACCCCGCTGGCGTACGACGGCGAGGTGACGGCGGTGTCGGGCGAGCTCACCCTGGAGAAGCTGCCGGAGGCCCTGACGGTCTACCGCCCGCTGCGCACCGCCCCTTGACGCACCATCAGTCCATATCGTGAAACCTGGATCTCATTATTCGGCGCACGCGCGTACGGTGATGCGCACCGGCCCGCCGCGACAGCGGCGACGAGGGTGAAGGGGAAACCGTCATGCCGAAAGCGCAGGAGACCGCCGTCTACACGCACGGGCACCACGAGTCGGTGCTGCGGTCGCACACCTGGCGGACCGCCGAGAACTCCGCGGCCTATCTGCTCGGCTCCCTGAAACCCCACATGAAGATCCTGGACATCGGCTGCGGGCCCGGGACCATCACCGCCGACCTGGCGGAACGGGTTCCCGGGGGCCGTGTCACCGGCGTCGACCACGCGCCGGGGATCCTGGAGCAGGCCCGGGCCACCGCCGCCGCGCGCGGCCTGGCCAACGTGGACTTCGCGGTCGCCGACGTGCACGCCCTGGACTACCCGGACGACACCTTCTGCGTGGTCCACGCCCACCAGGTGCTCCAGCACGTCGGCGACCCGGTGCAGGCGCTGCGCGAGATGCACCGGGTGACGAGGCCGGGCGGGTTCATCGCCGTACGCGACGCGGACTACGCGGCGATGACCTGGCATCCGGCGGTGCCGGGGCTGGCGGACTGGCTGGACCTGTACGAGCGGGTGGCCCGCGCCAACGGCGGCGAGCCCGACGCCGGGCGCCGGCTGAAGGGGTGGGCGCTGGCCGCCGGAGTGCGGGACGTCACGGCCACCTCGAGCACCTGGACGTTCGCCACACCCGAGGAGCGGGCCTGGTGGAGCGGGTTGTGGGCGGACCGCACCCTGGCCTCCGCCTACGCGGAGCGGGCCACCCGGGGTGGTCACGCGACCGGGGAACAGCTGCGGGCCGTGTCCGAGGCCTGGCGTGCCTGGGGCGGACGGGAGGACGGCTGGTTCGCGGTCCTGCACGGGGAGATTCTGTGCCGTAAGGAAGCCTGATTCGCTGAATCCGGGAAACCCGGACTGCAGGAGGTTTCACATTATGGTTCCCATTCTGCTGGTACTGCTTCTGGCTCTGGTTCTTTTCGGGGCCGGATTCGCGGTGAAGATTCTCTGGTGGATTGCCCTGGCGGTGCTGGTCATCTGGCTGCTGGGTTTCGTGACCCGCGGCACGACCGCCGGCGGCGGCAGGGGCCGGTGGTACCGGTGGTGACGTGAGGTCAGTCGCGCGGAAGCAGCGGTCCGAGCGGCCCGAGGTCCAGGTTCAGGTCCTCGGGCCGCAGTCCGTAGCGCTCGCGCAGCTCGGCCATCCGCTCCTCCAGGAGCATCAGGGTGAGCCCGATCCGCTCCTCCTGCTCCTCGGTCAGCTCACCGGTGTCGAAGCGGCGCACGGCCTGCCGTTCCATGAGCTGCCGCAGGAGTTCCACGACGGTGAGCACCAGTTTCACCAAGTCGCGCTCGACCGTGTCGGGTTCGAGGTCGAGCCGGTTGCGCGGGGTCACACGACCTCCTCGGACGATGGGAGAGCCAGCTCGAAAGGTGAGGGGACCGACTCGTTCACCGAGCTGATCAGGGCGTTCAAGTCGATGCGGACCAGGTCGACGTCCGCGATCCTGAGGGTGATGTCGCCGGTGACGACGACCCCGCCGGCCAGCAGCCTGTCGAGCAGGTCGACGAGTGCGATCTCGCGCCGTTCCACGACGGTCACGACTCCGCCTCCCCCGTGAACGAATAGGCGGCCCAGGGCCCGGTGAGTTCCACCCGGATTCCGGGTGCCTCGTCCTTTGTTCGGTCCACCAGTTCCACGAATTCCTCGGAATGCATGCGCGGTACGAGATAGGCCGCGTTGAGGACGTTACGGCCGGACGCCGCGGAAAGCGCGGAATTCTGCGGGGGGTGCATCCGGGAATCCTCGGCGTACCGGCAGAGCCGCTCGTGCAGTGACCGGGCGAACGCCTCGGCGCGCTGCCATTTCTCCTCCTGGGCGTGGGTGCTCTCGCGCCGCCGGCGCAGATAGTCCCGGCCGCTCCCGGGCTTCCCCGCCACGGCGGGCGCGGGCTCGGCGGCCTCGGCGGACTCGGGCTCCAGGTACACCTTCACGCCCCACTCGACGCGGCCCTCCAGCCGGTCGAGGATGCGCCGGAAGTCGTCCTCGCGGGCCTCGATCATCGAGCGCACCCCGCTGCAGTCCCGGAAGACGGTCCCGAGCCGGAGCGGCAGGGGCGTGGTGACCGTGGTGAGGGCGTCGATCACGCCCTGGTGCGCGCGGGCGGTCGCGGCCAGCCAGTCCAGGTCCTCCAGGTGGGCCTTGAGCGCTTCCTCGCAGAAGTCGGCCTCCGGGACCTGGCTGACGACCGCGACCAGCCCGTGGTGGTGCACCAGCCCCGGCGGGGCGCCCCCGACGCCCGTGAGCTGGGACTGCAGGGGCGTCCCGAAGGGGCGGCAGACGGCGTAGACGTAGCGCAGTCCGGTCATGGGGCCTCCTTCGGCACGTGGCCCGGCTCCAGCTCCTCCAGCCGGGCCAGCCGTTCTCTCAGCTCGGCGTTCTCCCGGGTCAGCTCGTCGCGGCGGGCCCGGGAGGAGAGGGCCGGGTCGGTCTCCCACCAGTCGATGCCCATCTCCTTGGCCTTGTCGACCGAGGCCACGATGAGCCGCAGCTTGACGGTCAGCAGTTCGATGTCGAGCAGATTGATCCGGATGTCACCCGCGATCACCACGCCCTTGTCGAGCACACGCTCCAGGATGTCGGCGAGGTTGGCTCCGCTGCTGTGGCCGTACGGCTCGGGGAACCGGCTGGGCGTCGTCATCGACGGCTCCCGCGCCCGGCGTACTCGGGCTCCTCTGCTTTCTCGCCTTCTTCCTCGTCTTCTTCCTCGTCCGGGTACTCGTCCTCTTCCTCGCCCTCTTCCTCGCCTTCCTCGTCCTCTTCCGCGGGCTCCTCCTCGTACGGCTGCTCTGTCTCGGCCTCGTACTCCTCAGGTTCCTCTTCTTCCTCCTCCTCGTCCCGGTACTCCCCGGGCTCCCCCTCTTCCTCTTCCTCCTCCTCTTCCTCCTCCTCTTCCTCCTCCTCGTCCTCGTCCTCTTCCTCGTCCTCGGCGCGCGGCTTCCCGGACTCCTCCTCTTCCGCCACGGCGTCCTCGTGGCTGCGGACCACCTCGCCGTCGCGGATCTCGCCGCGCCAGCCGTCCTCCGCCTCTCCCTTCAGGGTGATGAACCGGGCGAAGTTCTTCAGGTCCAGCCTGGCCCGGCGGCCCTGGGCGCGCCACAGATTGCCGGTCTTCTCGAACAGGCCGCTCGGGTAGTACTCCATGACCAGCAGGATCCGGGTGAGGTTCTCGCCGAGCGGGTGGAAGGTGACGACACCCTTGGTGCTGCCCTTGGCGCCCTCGGACGTCCACTGGATGCGGTAGTCCGGTACCTGCTCGGTGGTGTGCGCCTTCCAGCTGCGGCTGGACCAGAAGATCTTGGCCTGCCAGTCGGAATCGGTGTCGTCGGCCCGGCTCGCGCTCTTGACGCCCTTGGCGAAGGTGGAGAAGTCCTGGTACTGGGTCCACTGGTCGTAGGCGGCGCGCAGCGGCACGCCCACGTCGACGGATTCCATGATGACGGTGGGCTTGTTGCCCCCTCCGCCCTTCTTTCTGCCCCCGCCGCCCCCGAGGTTCCTGACCGCGTCCATCACGTTCTCCTTGGCGCGGGAGGCCCCGAGCTCCAGAGCGGAGCGCAGCGGCCCCTTGCCCTCGGCGAGCTTGCGGCCGCCGTCGAGTGCCAGCTTGGCGAAGCCGGGGCTGTTGCCCTCGGCGATGTCGTTGAGCCTGACCGTGGTCTCGCCGAGCTTGCGGCCGAGGCCGCTGAGCAGCCGCTGGGCCTGCACCGCCAGGTACTCCTGCGCCTCGGCCTTGAGCCGGTCGGCGGCCTCGCCGTGGGCGAGGTCGGCGAGCGGGTTGTCCTTGGCCCCGCCCGTGGCCTTGCCGACCGCGGACGTGGCCGACCCCAGGGTCTCGGTCATCGGTCTTCACCACCCTTGGGCTGCCGGGTGCCGGCCGTCTTCTTCCCGGCCGTCTTGCGGGCCCTGCCGGTCTTCTGGGCCGCCGCCTTCTTCGCGGGGGCCGTCTTCTTCGCGACGGGATTCCTGGCGGCGGCCTTCTTCGACGGGGCCTTCCTGGCCGCCTTCCCGCCGGACGGCTTGTTGTCCTCCTGGTCGTCCCGGTCGCCGTCCTCCGGCGCCTCGCGGTCGCCCGTGTCCCGCTCCTCGCGGTCGTCCCGCGCCTCGCGGTCGCCGCCTTCCTCCCGGTCCTCGTCGGAGCCGGCCGTGGGCAGCGCTCCGGACAACTGGTCGCGCACCTGGGCGGTACGGTCGTGCAGCCGGTCGGCGAGCGCGCCCATCTGCCGCTCGACCACGGCCCCGGACGCGGCTTTGCCGACGCCCCTGAAATCCTCGCGCAGCTGATCGCCGATCTCCTTGAACTGCGGGTTGTCGCGCAGCTGTTGGCGTGCCATCGCCGCGAGCGCCCCCGGGCCGAGGTTCAGCTTCTTGCCGGCGGCCAGGGAACCGACCGCGAGCGCCATTTTCAGTTTCCTCGTGCGTCCGAGCAGATATCCGGCCCCTATGGCGAGGCCCAGTGCCGTGCGGTTCATCATGACGTCCCGTCGCCTGTGGTGTCGCCGGAGCGCATGGCGGTCTCCAGCCGGTCGAGCAGCTCGTCCTCGCGCCGGTCGAACTCCTCCTCGGTGATCTCACCCGCCTCCAGCTGCTCTTCCAGTCGCGCAAGTTCGGCCCGTACGACGGCGGGGTCGTAGTAGATCCGTTCCGCCTCGCGGAGTACCTGGCCGATCGCCCAGCCGCTGCCGCGCACCGGTGCGAACGGCAGCAGCAGCACCTCCTTGATCAGTCCCATGGACTCCTCCTTCCGCCGGGGACCGCCCCGTCACCTACGCCCCGGCGTCCGCGCCCTGGTCCGCGCCCGCGGTGTCGGCCGCCGGCTGGGCGGGACCGGGCTCGACGAAGCTGTAGGGCGGCAGCGGGCCGTTGACGCGCAGTTCCAGATGCGGATGGCCGGCACGGACCCGCTCGACGGCGGCCAGGAAGTCCTCGGCCGTGTCCCGGCCCACCAGGAACGAGACGTTGAGCAGCCAGCCGGTGGACTGCGGGCCGGCGCTGACCGCGGCGGCGGCCGGCTCCAGCGCGGCCTGCACCTCGGCGGCGTCCTCGGCCTCCTTGGCCTTGACCGCGGCCGCGACCATCTCGCCCAGGCGCAGCTTCTCGTCGTAACTGCCTCCGCCGGTACGCCGGTTGGACTCGGCGAGGCTGCGGATCTCGGTGTTCTCGGCCATCACGCGGTGCAGGACCGCCTCTTCGACGTGGTTGGCCTTGACGTTGTACTCGACCCTGCCGTCCAGGGCCTTCAGCCGCTCCAGGTAGTGCTCCGCACGCTCGTCGAGCACCTGGGCGACGGTGTCGTCGTCCGGCGCCACGTTCCCGAACCGCATGGGCAGCACACAGCCGCCCGCGCCGGTCTCGGCGAGCACGTTCTGGTGCGCGAGCAGGTCCCGGCGCTTGGCCCGCAGCCCCTCGGGGGCGTCGCTGACCACGGCGGCCAGCTCGCCGGCCGTGACGACCCGCACGGGCAGGGCCGGCTCGCCCACGCCGGTCATGCCCTCGGGCAGGGCGGGGTGCGAGCGGGCGGTGATCCCGTAGACGTAGGTGCTCACTCCTGCTCCTCCTTCCGGCGGGTCGTGGACTTACGGGGGCGGGGCCGGGCCTCGCCGCCCTCCTCGCGGGCCTGCTTGAAGGCGTCGGAGATGGTCTCCGCGGCTCCGGACAGGGCACCCTTGGACTTGCCGCGGGCACCGGACTCGGTGATCTCGCCGACCATGTCGGGCAGCCCGGGGCTCTTGTGGGGGCCCGCCTCCAGGTCCAGACGGTTGCACGCCTCGGCGAACCGCAGGTAGGTGTCGACGCTGGCCACCACGACCCTCACGTCGATCTTCAGAATCTCGATGCCGACCAGGGAGACCCGCACGAAGGCGTCGATCACCAGTCCCCTGTCGAGGACCAGTTCGAGCACGTCGTAGAGGCCGCTGGTGCCGCCTCCGCCTCCGGTCTGCTGTGCCGGGACAACGGTCATGCCGGCTGTTCCTCCTCCTGTGTAGTAGTCGGTGCCACGGTGGCCGCGCGGCGGGCAGGCGGCCGGGCGGCCTAGGGGCCACCGGGACGGCGCGCGTCGGCCCGCCCGCGTTCGTAGCGGCGAACGCGCCGGTAGCCGGTGAGCTGCCCGTCGCCGTCGAGATCGACCTGGTAGCTCGCCATCAGGCTCATCGTGTCCGGCACCCTCGCGAGTTCGAGGACCTCCACCTCGAGCTCCCATCCGTCCTCGGTCTGCTCGAAGGAGGTCACCGACTCAGGGGCGAGCCCGGTGAGTTCGGCGAGCTGGCTCCGGGCCTGGCGCAGCACCTCCATGGGCGCCGGCCGTCGCTCGTCCGCCGTGCTCCGCGTGTCGTTCTGTGGCTCGCGTGAATTCTGGGTTTCCCGTGAATCCTGTGACTGGGATGTGTTTTTTGTATTCGACATGGCCACCTCCCCCTGCGGGTGGCCCCTCATCCCGTGGGCAAACCTCAGGAGCGGATGTCCGCGAGACGCCGCCGGGCCGGGCCAAGGCCGCGCCCGCGGTTCGGCAGTCCGCCCCAGGGACCGGTGCGGGCCTGGTCGAGGGCGTCCGCGATCGTCCAGCGGCGGGCGTCGATCCCCGGATCGTCCAGCTGCTCCCAGGCGAGGGGTACGGCGACGGGGGCGCCGGGGCGGGCCCGGACGGTGTAGGGGGCGACGGCGGTCTG
Source organism: Streptomyces sp. NPDC037288 (assembly GCF_055603265.1). Lineage (NCBI taxonomy): Bacteria > Bacillati > Actinomycetota > Actinomycetes > Kitasatosporales > Streptomycetaceae > Streptomyces > Streptomyces sp. NPDC037288. Next base: position 329,018 of record NZ_JBVJVY010000002.1, on the reverse strand, counting down.
CGCGTAGGCGTTGCGCTGCACGTCGAGGTAGAGACGGTCGCCGCGGTCCTGCTTGCGGGCGGCGGTGGTGAGCCGGTCCGGGTGCCGGGAGGCGGCCAGATCGGCCACGTCGCGGGCGAATCGACGCACCTCGTCGAAGCCGTGGCGGCCGTTGAGGGGGACGACGAGATGGAGTCCGCGCGAGCCGGTGGTCATGGGCGCGGCGGGCAGGCCCAGCTCCTCCAAGAGCTCCCGCAGCCATCCGGCCGCCGCACGGACCCGGGCGAAGTCGTCGCCGGGAGGATCGAGGTCGAAGACCAGCCGGTCCGGGTGATCGGCGCCGGCAGCCCGGTCGGTGCGCGAGAGCCAGCGGTGCAGGGTGAGACAGGCCTGGTCGGCGAGGTAGAGCAGGGTGGCGGTGTCGTCGCAGACGACGTGCGTGACCGTGCCGCCCTCCTTGGCGACCTCGGCCCGCCCGATCCAGTCCGGATAGTGCTCGGGGGTGTTCTTCTGCATGAACCGCTGCCCGTCGACGCCGTCCGGATACCGCTCCAGCATCAGCGGGCGGCCCCGCAGGTGCGGCAGGAGGAAGGGAGCCACGGACCGGTAGTAGTCGGCGAGGTCGCCCTTGGTGTACTCCTTCGCGTCCCCACGGCCCGGGAAGAGCACCTTCCCGGGCCGCTGGATCGCCACCGAACGGCGGCCCGTCCGCAGGGTCCGCGCGTCGGCGTCGCTCATCGCACGACCGCCTCCTCCACCAGCAGCTTGGCGGCCGCCGCGATGCCCACGGCGTCGATACCGGCCGCGTGCAGCTGCTCGTCGGGCGCCGCCGAACCCGGCATGGTCCGCACCGCGAGCCGGACCAGCCGGGGCACGGGCCGGCCGTCGCCGAAGGCCTCCGCGACGGCGTCGCCGAGGCCGCCCTCGGCGTGGTGGTCCTCCACGGTGAGCAGACAGCCGGTCTCCTCGGCGGCCAGGCGCAGCGTGTCCACGTCGACGGGCTTGACCGAGTACAGGTCGATCACCCGCACCCGGATGCCGTCCTCGGCGAGGCGGTCGGCCGCGGCCAGGGCCTCCGGCACCGTGACCCCGGCCGCGACGACCGTCAGCCGGTCCTCCTCGCTGCTGACGAGTGTCTTGCTGCCGCCCACCGGGAACTCCTCGCCGGGGCCGTAGATCACCGGTGTCTTGCCGCGCGAGGTGCGCAGGTAGCGGACGCCGTCGAGGCCGGCCATGGTCGCGACCAGCCGGGCGGTCTGGTTGGCGTCGCACGGGTACAGCACGGTCGAGCCGTGCACGGCACGGAACATCGCCAGGTCCTCCAGACCCATCTGCGAGGGCCCGTCCTGCCCGATCGCGACACCGGCGTGCGAACCGACCAGGTTGATGCCGGATCCGCTGATCGATGCCATCCGCACGAAGTCGTAGGCGCGGGTGAGGAACGCGGCGAACGTGGAGGCGTACGGCAGCAGGCCCCGCGTGGCCATGCCGACGGCCGCGGCGACCAGTTGCTGCTCGGCGATGTAGCACTCGAAGAACCGCTCGGGGTGCGCCTTGGCGAACTCCTCGGTGCGGGTGGAGTCGCCGACCTCGCCGTCCAGGGCGACCACGTCGCCGCGGGCGGTGCCGAGCGCGGCGAGGGCCGCGCCGAAGGCGTCCCGGGTCGCGACCTCGTCGCCCTCGTCGTAGCGCGGGAGCTGGAGCACCTCGGTGGTCAGGTCGCGCAGCGCGGCGGCGGCCGGCGGCTCGCTGACCCGGACGTGCAGCTCGCGCGGTCCGCCGAGTTCGGCGATGGCCTCCTCGGCGTCCGGCAGGGGTTTGCCGTGGTGGCCCTCCAGGTCCTCGACCGCGGTGACGCCCTTGCCCTTGAGGGTGCGGGCGAGGATCACGACGGGCTGCCCGGCCGTGGACAGCGCCTCGCCGTAGGCCCGGTCGATCTTGTCGACGTCATGGCCGTCGATCTCGACGGTGTGCCAGCCGAAGGCCTGGAAGCGGCGGGCGTAGGCGTCCAGGTCGTGGCCGTGCCGGGTGGGGCCGCGCTGGCCGAGCCGGTTGACGTCCACGATGGTGACCAGGTTGTCCAGGTGCTCGTGCCCGGCGTGTTCGGCGGCCTCCCACACCGAGCCCTCCGCCAGCTCGCTGTCGCCGCACAGCACCCACACCCGGTAGCCGGTACGCTCCAGGCGCTTGCCGGCGAGGGCGATGCCGACGCCGACCGGCAGGCCCTGGCCGAGGGATCCGGTGGCGGTCTCCACCCAGGGCAGCCGCCGGGGCGTCGGATGCCCTTCGAGCCGGCTGCCGATCCTGCGGAAGGTGAGCAGTTCGCCGTCCTCGATGGCACCGGCCGCCTTGTACGCGGCGTACAGCAGCGGCGAGGCGTGTCCCTTGGACAGCACGAAGCGGTCGTTGGCGGGGTGTTCGGGGCGTTCGAAGTCGTAGCGCAGATGGTTCGCGAGGAGGACGGCCATCAGGTCGGCGGCGGACATCGAGGAGGTGGGGTGCCCGGATCCCGCGGCGGCGGACGCCCGCACACTGTCCACGCGCAACTGCTGTCCCAGTTCTGCGAGTTCGGCGGTTTTCATGAGTCTCCTTGCACAGAGTCGAGTGGGGTCCGAGGGGCGGCCCGGCCCGAAGAACGCCGGCCGGCGATCCCGGCCGCCCGGTCACCGACCGGCGGAGCCCGCAGGACCGGCACGCTTCACGGGCCCGGGGGCACGGTGACCCGGCGCATCGCCGCGCCGGACGGGGCCGGAGGCAGGATGGCCCGGCGGGTCGGCGTCCCGTACGGGGCCCGGTGCGGGGTAGCCCGGCAGGTCGGTACGCCTGACCGGACCAGGGGCGGGGTGGTCTGGGCCGTCGGTACGCCTGACCGGGCCGGGGGCAGGATGGTCCGACGGGTCCGTGCGCCTGACCGGACCGGGGGCGGGGTGGTCTGGGACGTCGGTACGCCTGACCGAGCCCGGGGCAGGATGGTCCGACGGGTCCGTACGCCTGACCGGACCAGGGGAAGGGTGGTCTGGGCCGTCGGTACGCCCGACCGGACCCGGGGCAGGATGGTCCGACGGGTCCGTACGCCTGACCGGACCAGGAGCGGGGTGGTCTGGGCCGTCGGTACGCCCGACCGGACCCGGGGCAGGATGGTCCGACGGGTCCGTACGCCTGACCGGGCCGGAGGCGGGGTGGTCCCCGTGCTCGGTGGCCGGCGGGCCGGCCGCCGGTTCAGGGCCGGGCACGGGTGTCCGGCCCTCCGCCCGTCGCGGCCGTACCGGCTCCTCGCCCTGGCCCGGCCTGCCCGTCCGCTCCGGCTCGCCCCCACGTCCCGGCTTCCGCGCCTGGTCCGGTCCGCCGGGGCCGCCCGGGACGCGTGCCAGTTCGGGGGAGGCCGTGTCCAGGGGGACCGACCAGGAGCGCACGAGGCCCAACTGGACACCCTGGCGCGGCAGTACGGCGTCCAGCAGCCAGTCGGCGGCCACCCGGACGCGGTTGCCGGGCAGCGCGGCCAGATGGTAGCCGCGGGTGACCGCGCCGGCCACCGGGCCGGACAGCGGGATGCCGAACGGGTTGGCGGCGGCCCGGGCCCCGCCGAGGTCGACCGCGAAACCCAGGTCACGGTGGCGGTAGGGCCGCCGGCGCCGGCCGAGGCCGAGCGAGGCGGCCACGTTCTCCCCCGCCACCCGGCCCTGCCGCCACGCGTGCTGGGCGGTCATCGGCGTGAACGACCCGGGGCGCTCCAGGTCGGGTACGGCGGCCGCGTCCCCGCAGCCGAACACCTCCGGCCGGCCCGGCACCCGCAGATGCGGGTCGACGATCAGCCGGCCCCGCTCCAGCGGCTGCCCGACGGCCTCCACCAGCGGATCCGGGCGTACACCCACGCACCACACCAGAGTCCGGGTCGGCACGAACTCCCCGTCGGTGAGCAGCACCCCGTCGTGGGTGGCCTCCTTCACCGACGTACCCATCCGCACATCCACACCCCGCGCCCGCAGCACCCGGTCGGCGGTGCGGGACAGCCGTGCCGCCATCTCGGGCAGCACGTGCTCCGCCACGTCCAGCAGCAGCCAGCGGGGCCGGATCCCGCCGGGCAGCCGGTTCCGGCGCGCCAGCCCGTCGGTGAGCAGCTGCATGTGGGCGGCGACCTCGGTACCGGTGTAGCCGGCCCCGACCACCACGAACGTGCACCGGGCGGCACACGCCCTCGCGTCCTCCTCCGCGGCGGCGAGTTCGACCTGCCGGGTCACGTGGTCCCGCAGGTACAGCGCCTCCGGCAGCCCGCGGAACCCGTGCGCGTGCTCGGCGACCCCCGGGACGGGCAGCAGCTTGTTGACGCTGCCGACGCTGAGGACCAGCCGGTCGTATCCGAGGGTGCCGGCGCCGCCCTCGGGGCCGGTGTAATGGACGGTGCACCCGTCCAGGTCGACGCGGTTCGCCTCGCCGAGCACCAGCCGCACACCGCGCAGGGTGCCCGGCAGCGACACGGTGACCCTGCGGGCCTCCAGGATGCCGGCGGCGACCTGGGGCAGCAGCGGCAGGTAGAGGAAGTAGTCGGTCGGGTTCAGCAGCGTGATGTCGGCCCGGTCGCGGGTCAGGCGGGCCAGGGTGCGGGCAGCCCGGTACCCGGCGAAACCGGCGCCGACGATCACGACGTGAGGTCGGCTCACGATGCGCCTCCGGCGGTGTGGCTCGTGCGAGGCTTTCCGCGTAACCGGGGGCGGGGCACCCAAACGCCGGGCGGGTCACCCGTCCGCCGGTCACGGCACCCGAACGCGGCACCGGCCCGCGTTTCGCGGCGAGGGCCCCGGTTACCCGGCCTGGGCCGGATCACACCGGGGCCGGCCGCGCCGACACGGAGGTACGTCCCATGCCCGAGTACGGCTATTTCCTGGCGAGCGAGGAGCACGACCCCGCCGCGCTCGTCGAGCAGGCCCGGATGGCCGAGCAGGCCGGCTTCCGGGCGCTGTGGATCTCCGACCACTTCCACCCGTGGAACGACGCGCAGGGCCAGAGCGCGTTCGTGTGGTCGGTCATCGGTGCCCTGTCGGAGGCGGTGTCGCTGCCGGTCGAGACGGCGGTGACCTGTCCGACCGTGCGGATGCATCCGGCGGTGACGGCGCAGGCCGCGGCGACGAGCGCGGTGATGACCGAGGGCCGCTTCCGGCTCGGCGTCGGCACGGGCGAGGCGCTCAACGAGCACATCCTCGGCGACCGCTGGCCGCCGCTGCACGTCCGCCTGGAGATGCTGGAGGAGGCGATCCAGGTGATGCGCCGGCTGTTCACCGGGGAGGAGGTCAACCACCGCGGCACGCACTACACCGTGGAGAACGCGCGCCTCTACACGGTGCCCGACGAGCCCGTCCCGATCGACGTCTCCGGCTTCGGTCCGAAGGCGACGTCGCTGGCCGCGCGGGTGGGCGACGGCTACATCACGATGATGCCGGAGGAGGAGATGGTCACGCGGTTCCGCAAGGGCGGGGGCGGGACGAAGCCGGTCAGCGGCGGCACGAAGGTGTGTTACGGCACCGATCGCGAGGAGTGCGTCCGTACGGTGCACTCGCTCTGGTACAACGAGGTCCTGCCCGGCGAGATGGGGCAGGTGCTGCCGTCGCCGCGGCACTTCGAGCAGCTGCACGAGCTGGTCACCGAGGACATGGTCCGCGAGAAGGTGGTGTGCGGGGACGACGTCGAGCAGCATGTCTCCACGCTGAACGCGTTCGCCGACGCCGGGTTCGACCGGGTGTACGTGAACCAGATCGGGGCGGATCAGCAGGGGTTCTTCGACTTCTACCGGACGAAGGTGCTGCCCCGGCTTGCCGGCTGAGGCCGGCCGGTGGGGTGGGCGGGGTGGCTTCCACCCGGACCTCAGGCCCTGTGGTGGCCCGTGTCCGGGGGCTCCGGGGGCTCCGCCGGCATCGGCGGGTACGGCATGCCCAGGCCGCTCGGCGGGGCGCCCGGTGCGGTGCCGCCGACGGCACGGCCCGGCGCGGACGGGTGACCGTGCTTCGGGTGGGCGGCCCCCCGCAGCACGTAGGCCGCCGCGCCCAGGATCGCCGCCGTGATCAGGGCGGCGGCCCAGCCGGGCAGGACCATCGCCAGGGCGACGCCCGCGGCCAGGGCCACGGCGGCACCCGCGTAGAGGGCGGCTGCGCCGGACGCGGCGTAGAGCAGGGCCGTGCGGCGTTGCTTGCGGCTCTGCTCGCGCAGCTCGTCGCGCACCGTCTCGCGTGCCACCTGTGCCAGCTCTTCGACCAGGTGCCTGTCCAGGTGTTCCAGGTGATCCGAACCGTCCATACCCTGCGGGTACCCGGCCAGCACGGCGGGTAACGCGGGCGCCCTGCACGGCCCGGGCCGCCCCAACTACGCTCGGACACATGGAGATTCTGGGCGCCTCGCTGCGCATCTGCGTCGACGACCTCGAGACCGCGATCCCCTTCTACGAGCGGCTGGCGGGCGGCAGAGCCCTGCGTTTCGAGCGCGGCGGGGTCCAGGTCGCCGCGATCGGCTCCTTTCTGCTGATGAGCGGCCCGGAGACGGAGCTGGAGGTCCTGCGCCGGGTGGCGGCGACCATCGCGGTCAAGGACGTGGACGAGGCGCACCGGCTGCTGGCCGACCTCGGCGCCCGGATCGTCGCGGGGCCGGTGGCGACGCCGGCGGGCCGGAACCTGCTGGCGATGCATCCGGACGGGTCGGTCTTCGAGTACGTCGACCAGCGGGCCTGAGCCGCGCAGCCCCGGCAGTTGCTCAGGCCGTCTCCGGCCGCATCCGGAAGTCGAGGCGGGCGGGCAGCGGCTCGTCGGTGAGGCGGGCCCACAGCCGGCCGATCGTCTCCTCCCCCTCCCGCAGGTCCGCGACCTCGAAGCCCGCGTCGAAGACGGCCCGTGCCTCGCCGGGCCGTCCCTCGGTGAGGAGCAGTTCGGCTTCCAGGAGCCGGAACCGGCCGCGCCGGCGGACGGCGGGCAGCAGCCGGTTCCAGACGGCGCGGGCGTCCGCCGTCCGCCGCACCCGGAGCAGCGCCTCCAGGGTTTCCCGGCCGAGCGCGGCGACGGCGGCGGTCCATGCCTCGCCGTCGTCGCGCCGCTCGCGGCACAGGTCGTCGAAGGCGTCGGCGTAGCGTTCGGCGGCCCGCTCGTGGTGGCCGGCTTCCTGGTCGGCGACGGCCAGGCAGCGCAGCAACGGCCACAGCGACGGGGCCAGGGCAAGGGCGCGCTCCCAGCTGCGCACGGCCTGGGCGCGGTCGCCGGCGTGCCACTGGGCGATCCCGAGGTGGTACTCGGTGTGCGGGGTGGCGGGCGCGGTCTCCAGCATGTCCCGCCAGTGCGGGGCGACGAGCGTCTCGCCGGGCGGCCGTACCCGGCGCGGCTCGGGCAGCGAACCGGTGCGCAGCAGTTCCCGCCAGGGTGCCTGCGGCTCGCCGAGCGTGGACCCGGGGAACGGGGTGCCGGGCAGTTTCCAGTCGGCGCGCAGGACTTCCAGGGCGCCCCAGCCGGATCCGGTGGCCAGCGTCTCGCCGGGTTCGGTGTCGGCGTACGGTTTCCAGGCCGCGTACGCTTCCTCGACGCGGGTGCGGGGCAGGGTCGACTCCAGCCGTTCCTGGGCCTCCTGGACGACCCGCGTCCACTCGCCGTCGGGCGACGCGTCGAGCGGGCCGTACGCCTCCACCCAGGACACCTCGCTCTCGGCCTCCAGCCTGACGTGTTCCAGCTGGGTGCGGGTGAGGCCGGCCTGGATCTCGCAGTAGCCGCCGGTGCCGGGTTCGGTCAGCCACTCCTGCCATCGCCGTCCGCCGGGCCGGTGGCCCCACACGAAGAGCTTGCGGCCACGCAGGGTGTCGGTGGAGGTCTGCACGAGCCCGTGCCCGTCGGCGCCCAGCGCGGCGATCCAGCGGCGGCGGCCGTTCGGCACCTCGTAGAAGTAGTCGGCGGCGTAGGGGCTGTTGAGGGGGCGGGTGCGGTCGATGCCGTCGTACGACGGGACGGGGACCTTGCGCAGTCGGCGCTCGTAGCCGGTGGGGGCACCTCCCACGGGGTGGGGGAGCCAGGCCTCGTCGGCGGGGGCCAGGACCCGGACCTCCTCCGGCACCGCGGTGTTGGACCACCAGTACGTCGGCACCGGCCGCTCGTGCGGGTTGCGGATGCGGACGCCGGCGTAGAGGAAGTCGGAGCCGTCGGGCAGCCACAGGTCCACCTGGAAGGGCAGGTCCCGCAGGCGTTCCCACTCCCACAGGCGCAGCATCTCTCCCCCGTCGGGGGCGGGGACACGCGCGGCGTGCAGGGGTGCGCAGGAGAGGGTGGTGTGGCCGGTGGCGCCGATGTTCCATTCGATGCCGCCGGAGTACCAGGCGCCGTTGAGGGCGAAGCCGGCCGGCTGGAACACCGGGTTGCGGTACAGGAGTTCGCGGCCGGTGGGCAGGTGGAGCAGGGAGGTGACCCGGCCGCCGAGGCCGGGCAGGACGGTGGCGCGCAGCCGGTCGTTCTCGATCACCAGGGCGTCAAGGGCGCGGGGCTCGCGGGCTCTGCCGTAGCCGTCGCGGACGCGGACCGGGAGGAGGCTGCGCAGTGGCTCGTACCCCAGCTGGCGGGCCATGTCCCCGGGCATGCCGTCCCGGTCGCGGTCGTCGATGCGGTGGGCCTGGTCGAGGGGGCGCAGCGGGGGCAGGGGGTTGTCCGGGCCCAACGGCGCGGCGGGCAGTGTCAGTACCTCACGTCGGATCCTCGTCACGATGACCATGGAACCCGGCGGCGCGGCACTCGGCCAGGGGACCGGCTGGTCAGGATTGCGCAAAGGCGTCCACGACCAGGTCGGCGAGCAGCGCGCCCGCCGTGCCCTCGGGGTCGAGGTCGGGGTCGGGGAAGTCACCGGCGTGGACGTGGTGTTCGATCCGGTCGGCGAGCCGGACGGTGTAGGCGGCGAGCGCGGCCGCGTTGAAGACGCCGTCACCCTCCCGCCAGTCGCCCCGGTCGTAGCGCGGGGGCACGACGACGCCGCCCTCCCGGGTTCCCAGCCGCTGCAGGATGCCCTGTTCCCGCAGGGCCCCGGCGAGCTTGTAGCAGCCGGGTACGGTGCCGGGGGCGGGTGGGCGCAGTCCGAGGTTGGAGGGGGCGTCGAGCACCACGAGAGTCCGCATGCTCTCCATCCTCACAGATGCTCTCCCCCCGCCGGACGATCAGCCGGACGCCCTCATCTCCGCGGTCACTGCCCAGCGTTCGTGGTCGCGCCAGGCGCCGTCGATGTAGATCATGTTCGGTGAGAAGCCCTCGTGCCGGAACCCGGCGCCCCGGGCGAGCGCGAGGGAGGCGGTGTTCTCGGGCTGCGCGTTGATCTCCAGCCGGTGCAGTCCCAGCGGCCCGAAGGCGTAGCCGATGACCAGGTCGAGGCCCTCGCGCATCAGGCCGCGCCCCGCGGCGTGGGCGAAGGCCCCGTAGCCGAGGGCGCCGCACTGGAAGCCGCCGCGCACGATGTTGTTGATGTTGATGAACCCGGCGATGTCCCCGCTGTCCTTCTCGCACACCAGGAAGCCGGCCTTGGCCGGGTCCTCGAGCAGCCGGCCGGCGTAGGCGGCGTAGGCCTCGTCGGTGTCCGGCGGGAACAGCCAGGGCCGGTGCAGGTCCTTGCTCTCGCGGGTCCGCGCGGTGAACTCCGGGCCGTCCTCGAGGGTGAAGTGACGGATGGCCACGCGGGGCCCCTCGGCCAGGTAGTGGGGTGCGGTGTGCGGCATCGGGTCAGCTTACGGCGTCGCCGGCCGCGCGGCCGCGTTTCGCACCCCGCCCGCCTCGTCCGGGCCCGGCTCAGCCGCCGACGACCGGCAGCCGCAGCACCCCGGTGTCCCCGGGCGCGCTGACCACGGTCACCGGCTTGATCCCCCGGTTGCCGAAGTAGGCGTCGTCGCTCGCCGCGATCACGAACCGCAGGCGGTGCCCGGTCGCGTACCGGTGCACGATGCCCGGCAGGGTGACGGTGAAGCTCCTGGTGACGTCGGGCACCCGGACCGGTGCGACCAGCCGGTGGACGAGTGTCTGGGTGCCGTCGGGCGCGACGTCGTACAGCTTGGCGAACAGCACCAGCCGGTCGGCGGCGTCGCCGGAGTTCTGGGTGCGTTCGGCCTGCGGGGAGACGACCCTGAGGGTGACCCGCGGGGCGCCGACGAGGTCGAGGTTCCTGCTGAGGGCGGCGCCGGTCCAGGCGAGGTAGGTGCCCTCGGTGTCGTACGGCGCCGGGTCGGGCAGGCCGACGGATCCGGTCAGGGAGCTTTCCGAATGGCTCGTGGGGACGGGTCCGTTGGCGTAACCGCGGCTGCCGCGGGTGACCTCGGCGCGGTCGTCGACGAGCTTGCCGTCCCCGGAGAGGTAGAGGGTCCGGCTGAGGGCGGGGACCCGGTCGGCGGTGGCGTAGGTGTGGGCGGGGTCGGTGATCCAGTCCCGGTAGTAGGCGAAGGCGGGGCCGGTGCCGGCGGCCTTGTCCTTCTTCAGGTAGCGGGCGAACCAGGCGAGGATGCGCCGGCCGACATAGCTGGACTCCAGGTCGCTCTGGACCATGTTGAGTTCGCCGGGCGCGGGGGCGGTGATTCCGCCGCTGTGGCCCCAGGACTGCCAGATCAGCGCGGCCGGGGTGCCCTGGGCCCTGAGGGCGCGGTAACTGGCCGTCGCCTCGTTGAGGTTGAACAGGCTGTCGGCCTGGCCCTGGACGAGCAGGGTGGGTGCCTGCACGCGGGGGAGGTAGCTCGTCGGGGAGACGCTGCGGGCGTAGGCGAGCAGCCGGGCGGTGCGGTCGGCGGGGTAGGTGCCGGAGTTGAGTGTGCGGACGGTGTCGCAGACGTCGGAGACGAAGTGCAGGCAGGCCAGCGAGTTGATCCGGGACGGATCGAGGTTCGGGACGGTCAGCGGCTGGCTCTCGCCGGCCAGGTAGAAACCGTTGGTCCACTGCCACTTGAAGGCGCCGGGCACGTCGGGGGCGCCGACGGCGTTGTTCGGGTCCAGGGAGTAGACGAGGTCGTTCCAGGTGATGAGCGGGACGAGGGCGTCGACGCGGTGGTCGACGGAGGCCGTGGCCAGCTGGATCGCGCCGCCGTAGGAGCCGCCGATCATGCCGACGCGGGGGTCTCCGGGGGCGTCGAGGGTGACGAAGTCGGCGCGGGTGCCGTCGTCGGCGGTGCGCCTGCCGCCGAGGAAGTCCACCAGCCGGGAGGCGGCTGCGCCGTCGATGCCGGGATCGTCCAGGGAGATCAGGCAGCCGGTCTGGCCGAAGCCGAGGCCGGAGTAGACGAGGGCGACGTAACCGCGCGCGGCGAATTCCTTGCCGATGGCGTCGGTGGAGCCGTCCGACTTGCTGCCGCCGAAGCCGTTGGTGCCGAGGACGGCGGGAGCGGGGTGGGCGTGGTCGACGCCGGTGGGACGGTACAGGTCGGCGTCGACCGCGCATCTGCGGCCGCCGGCCTCGACGGTGAACTTCAGCGGGGTCACGGTGTACTGGCCGCCCGCGTGGGCCGGGCCGGCGGCGAGCGTGAGGGGTGCGGCGAGGGCCACGCCGAGGAGCGCGGCGAGGGCCTTTCGTCCTAGGGCGGCACGGGATCGGGACGCGCGGCGGCGCGCCGGTCGGGGCACACGTCGGGGCACGGGGTCCTCCACACTGAGGCACACGGATACCGACCAGCGGGTCTGGCCGGGGGGCATGCTGTGACACGTGTCAGACGCGGGTCAACCGGCGCGCACGTGGCTTTCTGACGGGGATTCAGTGGCCGCGGTCAGCGCAGCGCGGGCTCGTCGAGCGTCAACGTGGCCGTGTCCGCGTCGAGTTCGGCCGCGACGCCGAAGGGTATGGTCAGCGCGCCGGGGCAGTGGCCGAAGCCGAACTCCTCCACCACCGGTACACCGAGCGCGCCGAGCCGGTCGGCCAGCAGCGGCCGTATCTCCTCGTAGCGGGAGCAGTCCTCCCAGGAGCCGAGCAGCACCCCGCGCACCTGCTCCAGCAGGCCGGCGCGCAGGAGCTGGGTGAGATACCGGTCCAGCCGGTACGTCTCCTCCCCCACGTCCTCCAGGCACAGCAGCCCGCCGGCCGCCGAGGCTCGTGCGTGCGGCGTGCCCAGTTCCGCGGCGAGCAGGCACAGCAGGCCGCCGAGGGTGACACCGCGGGCCCGGCCGGGCACGAGGGCCGTGCCGCCGGAGGCGATGGTGCGGACGGTCTCGGGGGCGAAGAGCGTGGCCCGCAGGTGCTCCTGCGCCCGGGCGTTCTTGACGAAGTCGGCGCCGGCCGCCATCGGCCCGTACAGCGTGGCGAGCCCGAGGCGGGTGGCGAAGGCCTCGTGCAGGACGGTGTGGTCGCTGAAACCGACGAAGGCCTTCGGCCCAGCCGCCCGCAGCGCCTCCCAGTCCAGCAGGTCGATCATGCGTTGTGCCCCGTATCCGCCGCGGGCACACAGCACCGCGTCCACCGCCGGGTCGCACCAGGCGTTCCGGAGGTCGGCGGCGCGGTCGGCGTCCGTGCCGGCCAGGTAGCCGAACTCGGGGTGACGGTCCAGCACATGGGGCCCGACCACCGGGTCGAGGCCCCAGCCGCGCAGCACGTCGAGCCCTGCCTGGAGCCGCTCCTCGGGCACCGGCCCGCTGGTGGCGACGACGGCCACCCGAGCGCCCGGAGCCAGCCGCTTCGGCCGTGTCAGTTCCTTCACGTGTGCAGCTCCAGTCTCGGAACACCGGGCACGTCCAGCCCGAAGGCCTGGGCGTACAGGGAGATTTCGGCCTCCAGGGCGCGGATCATCGTATCGGCCCGCCGGAACCCGTGTCCCTCCCCCGCAAAGGTGATGTAGGCGTGCGGCACACCCCGGCCCGTGATCCGGGCGAGGAAGCGTTCGCACTGGGCGGGCGGGCAGATCACGTCGTCCAGGCCCTGCAGCAGCAGGAACGGCACGGTGAGCCGGTCGGCGTGCGCGGTCGGCGACCGCTCGGCGTACCGGGCCGGCACCTCGGCGAGCGGCCCGACCAGCGACTCCAGGTAGCGGGACTCGAAGTCGTGGGTCTCGCCGGGGCCCCAGGCGGCCAGGTCGAGGACCGGGTAGACGATGGTGCCGCAGGCGTAGACGTCGGTGGTGGTCAGGGAGGCGGCGCTGGTCCAGCCGCCCGCGCTGCCGCCGCGGATCGCGAGCCGGTCCGGGTCGGCGGTGCCCTCCTCGGCGAGGGCGCGGGCGACGGCTGCGCAGTCCTCGACGTCGACCACGCCCCACTGCTCGCGCAGCCGCTCGCGATAGGCCCGGCCGTACCCGGTGGAGCCGCCGTAGTTCACCTCGGCGACCCCGATGCCCCGGGAGGTGAAGTAGGCGATGGCCAGGTCCAGCACGAGCGGCGCCCTGCTGGTCGGGCCGCCGTGCGCCCAGATGACGTACGGCGGCGCCTCGCCGTCGGGCGCGGTCCGTTCGGGGTGGTGCGGCGGGTAGACGTGGGCGTGCACCTCGCGGCCGTCCGGGCCGGTGAAGGTGCGGATCCGCGGCTCGGGGTAGTAGGCGGGGTCGACGGCGTCCCGGTGCCGGGCGCCGATGGCGCGGGCCCGGCCGGTGGCGGTGTCCAGCTCGACCACTTCACAGGCGGAGCGCGGGCTGGCGCCGACACCGACGACGCGCCCGCCGTGGACGGCGAGGGTGGCGCCGAACTCGGTCCACGGTCCGGCGGCGTCGACGACCTCCCCGGATTCTGTATCCAATATCCCGAGTACGGTCGACCCCCGACCGTGTACGACCGCCACCAGACCGTCGTCCAGCGGCGCGAACCAGCGCAGGCCCGGCTTCCACAGCGGCCCGGCGAACTCCTCCTCGCGTGGGCACAGCGGGGTACCGTCCCCGTCCCGGTACAGGTTCCACCAGCCGCTGCGGTCGCTTGCATACAGAAGACGGTTGTCCATCGACCATTCGGCCTGCGCGATCGCCTCCTCGGGCCCGCCGGCGACGGTGTGGACCGTACGCAGTGTGCCGTCGGCACCGATCTCGGCGACGAGCAGTTCCGTGCCGTCCCACGGCATCCGCGGATGGTCCCAGGCGAGCCAGGCCGCCCGGCGGCCGTCGGGCGAGACGCGCGGCCCGGTGACGAACCGGTGCCGGCCGTCGGTGAGTTCCCGCACGGCGGACCGGTCCTCGGCGGCGGAGCCGTCCAGCGGTACGGCCGCCAGAACCCGCCGCAGGTCCGAGGGGCCGTCGCCGGTGAACTCCTCCAGTACACACCACACCTCGCCGCGCACGAGGTCCAGGTGGGGGTCCGCCCAGCGCAGTCCCGCGCCGACCGGGGAGAGGGGGGTCAGCGGGCGCGGCTGGCCGCCGGGCTCGTACCGGTACAGCCGCTGGTCGGCGAAGTGCGTGAACACGACGAACGGCCCGCTCTCGCCCACCGCCCCGGCCCAGGGCCGGCCGCCGTACTCCATCACCCGGTTGCGCGCGTTCCACGGCGCGGGCAGCACCGCCTCCTCCGTGCCCTCGGCCGTGCGCCGCACCAGCGCCCGCCGACCGCCCTCCGCAGGCCGGGGCTCGGTCCACCACACCTCGTCCCCGACGAAGCCCACCCACTCCGGCTGCCCGTCGTGCGCGGCGGCCAGTTCCGCGTCGACGGGCGACGGCCACGATCCATACGGCGACGTCAGCACCTCGTCCCCCGTCCCCTAGGCGGTCCGCAGGAAGCGGTCGAGGACCCGGACGCCGAAGTGCAGCGCCTCGACGGGCACCCGCTCGTCCACGCCGTGGAACAGCGCCTGGTAGTCGAGGTCCTCGGGCAGCTTCAGCGGGGTGAACCCGTAGCCGGTGATGCCGAGCCGGGAGAACTGCTTGGCGTCCGTGCCGCCCGACATGCAGTACGGCACCACGTGCCCGTCGGGTGCGAACTCCCGTACGGCGGCCCGCATCTTCGCGAAGGCCGGCGAGTCCACCGGTGCCTGCAGGGCCACCTCCCGGTGCGCGAACTCCCAGGTCACGTCCGGTCCGGTCAGGTGGTCGAGGGTGGCGGTGAACTCCTCCTCGGCGCCCGCCAGATACCGGCCGTCGACGTAGGCGACCGCCTCGCCCGGGATGACGTTCAGCTTGTAACCGGCGTCCAGCATGGTCGGGTTGGCGCTGTTGCGGACGGTCGCCTCCACCAGCCTGGCCGCCGGGCCGAGCTTCTCCAGCAGCCGGTCCACGTCCGTGAAGTCGGCGTCGATGCCGTACAGCGCGGCGAGTTCGGCGAGGGCGGCCCGCACGGTCGGGGTCAGCCGGAGGGGCCAGGCGTGCTCACCGATCCGGGTGACGGCGGCGGCGAGGCGGGTCACCGCGTTCTCCTTGTTCACCCTGGAGCCGTGCCCGGCCCGGCCGCGGGCGGTGAGCTTCAGCCAGCCGGTGCCCCGCTCCCCCGCCGCGATCGGATAGATCTGCCGGCCGGCACCGTCGTGGAAGGTGAACGCCCCCGACTCGCTGATGCCCTCGGTGCAGCCCTCGAACAGCTCGGGATGCTCGTCGGCGAGGAAGCCGGAGCCGTCCTCGGCGCTGGCCTCCTCGTCGGCGGTGAACGCGATGACCAGGTCCCGGCGGGGCCGTACGCCGGCCCGGGCCCAGCCGCGGACGACCGCGAGGATCATGGCGTCCATGTTCTTCATGTCGACGGCCCCCCGCCCCCACACCACCCCGTCGCGGACCTCGCCGGAGAACGGGTCGACGCTCCAGTCGGCGGCCTCGGCGGGCACCACGTCGAGGTGACCGTGCACCAGCAGCGCGTCGGCGGACGGGTCGGTGCCCTCGATCCGGGCGACGACGTTGGTGCGGCCCGGCGTGCGCTCCAGCAACAGCGGCTCCACCCCCGCACCGGCCAGCCGCTCGGCCGCGTACTCGGCGGCGGGCCGCTCCCGGCAGTCCCCGCCGCCCCGGTTGGTGGTGTCGATGCGGATCAGGCCGGAGGTGAACTCCACGACCTCGGCCAGGGCGAGCTCATCGGCCTGCTGGTCAGCCATACTGCTCCTCCACGGCGGCGGAGACGATCGTGGTGACCGCCTTGAACGTCCTGATTCCCTCGTACATCGTGGCGCTGGTGTACGCCACCTTCCGCTCCCCGGTCCGCGCGACCCCGGGCACGACGGTCGCGGCCATCGCCAGGTGCTCGGCGTCGAACTCCACGGCGACCGTGAACGGTCCGGTCTGAACGGGTGCGTGGCGCACCGCCAGCTGTGCGGCCTCCTTGGCGGCGGCGCGGATGTCGGCGGCGGTGCGCGCCGGGGTGCGGCACACCGCCGCGTACCGCGACACATGGTCCTTCACCGCCACCTTCAGCGCCTCCGGCGCGTAGCCGAGCGCGTCCTCGCAGGCCACGTCGTCACCGGTGACCAGGACGACGGGCACGCCGTACTCGGCGACGACGTGCGCGTTGAGCAGGCCCTCGCTGGCGCGGACGTCGTTCAGCCACACTCCGGTGATCTGGTTGGCCAGGTAGGTGTGGGCGAGGACGCCCTCCGTGCCGGCGCCCGCGTGGTAGCCGACGAACGCGATGCCGTCCACGTCACCGTGCTGTACGCCCTCCACCATGGACAGCGCCTTGTGCCGCCCGGTGAGCATCTCGACCCGCTCGTCGAGCCGCTCCAGCAGCAGATTGCGCATGGTCCAGTGGGCCTCGTTGACGAGCACCCGGTCGGCGCCGCCGTCGAAGAAGCCCTCCACGGCGGCGTTCACGTCCGAGGTGAACATCGACCGGCACCGCTCCCACTGCGGCGTCCCCGGCAGCACGTCGGCCGGCCAGGTGACGCCCGTGGCCCCCTCCATGTCGGCACTGATGAGGATCTTCATGGTGCGTCACGTTACGCGCCGAGGCGCGGCCAGGCCACGACCCCGGCGCATGGGCCGGACGGCGGGCCGTGCACCCCTCAGGCCTACGCCCGGGCGAGGACGAACCAGCGGGCCGGCAGGTCGATGCGGGTGCCGTCGGCGAGGTTCTCGGTCTGCGGCAGGGCGGTGTCGCCTTCGGCGAGGATCTTCAGGCCGGCCGCGCCGAGCAGCCGCGGGATCTCCTCGTCGTCGGCGTCGGCGGGCTTGAGCCCGTGGTGGAAGACGCGCTGGAGCTTGGGTCCGGGGCCCTCGGACGCGGCGCGCCGCAGGACGTCCCGGGAGCCGGAGGTGAGCTCGGCGACGAACGCGCGGCCCTCGGTGCCGAGGATCTCGGCGACCGCGGCGGCGACCGCGGGCCGCGCCTCGGGTTCGCTCTGGTGGATGACGGCCCGCATGAAGACGTTGGCGTCACCGAGCCGCTCGTGCAGGGCGCGTACGGCGTCCCCGTCGGTGAGGTCGAGCTGCTGGAACTCCACGGCGTCGTCCTGCGTGGCGCGGCGGGCGTGCTCGACGGCGGCGTGCGAGAGGTCGACGCCGACCGCGCGCGCGAACCGGGTGGCGAGGTAGCGGGTCTGGGTGCCGTTGCCGCAGCCGAGGTCGACGATGGTGCGCGCCGGGTCCGCGTGGGGCAGCAGCAGGGCGCTGTACGGTTCGGCGGAGAGGGCGGGGTCGCAGTCCCAGATCGCCTCGCCCGCCTCGTCGGAGGTCTCGCTCCAGTAACTCTCCCAGTTGCTGCGGTACTTGTCCGAGACGTTCATGCGATCTCCCCACGGTTCGGTTCCGTGATCGGGATATCGCGGGGACCTGCGGCCGGGCAAGGGGTGCGCGGTCACCTTCACCGGATGTGCGGACGCCGGAACACTCTGGGGGCGCGCATTGGCAGGCCGCACGCCCCCGGTCATGTCCCTCCGGTGATGGCCTGTTCGAACCACACGGTCTTACGGTGGCCGGTGGCGCTGGCGCCCCACTCCCGGGCCAGCCGACTGACCACGCGCAGGCCGCGGCCGGACTCGTCGTACGGTCCGGCGCTGAGCATCTCGGGCAGGCCGGGTTCGTCGTCGGTGACCTCGAACAGCAGCGCGTCGGTGCGGACCACGCGCAGTCCGACGGGCTCGCTCTGGGCATGCCGGACGGCGTTGGTGACGACCTCGCTGACCAGCAGTTCGGCGGTCTCCACGGCCTGCGGCAGCTCCCACCTGAGGAGCTGTGCGCGGACCTCGCGGCGGGCCCGGGCGACCTCGCGCGGGTCGGCGTCGAGCCGCCATGCGGCGACGTGGTCGTCGGGGATGCCGTTGAGGCGGGCCATGAGCAGGGCGACGTCGTCCTTGCGGCCGCCGCGCATGTTCAGGGCGCGGATGATGGTGTCGCAGGCGTCGTCCATGGAGGCGGCGGGGTGCGCGGCGGACTCGCAGAGCGCGGCGAGGCCCTCGCCGATGTCGCAGCCGCGTACCTCGACCAGGCCGTCGGTGCACAGCACCAGCCGGTCGCCGGGCCTGACCCTGATCCGGGTGGCCTCGAAGGGGACGCCGCCGACGCCGACGGGGGCGCCGGTGGGCAGCTCCAGCAGTTCGCTGCTGCCGTCCTCGGCGCGGACCAGGACGGGCGGGATGTGTCCGGCGTTGGCGAGGTGCAGGTCGCCGCGGATCGGGTCGTAGACGGCGTACAGGCAGGTGGCGAGGTAGCTGTCGCCGAGCCTGCGGGCCAGGTCGTCGAGGTTGCGCAGGAGCTGGGCGGGCGGCGTCTCCATGGTGGCCATGGTCTGCACGGCCGTGCGCAACTGGCCCATCATCGCGGCCGAGTTGAGGCCGTGTCCCATGACGTCGCCGACGACGAGGGCGGTGCGCGAGCCGGGCAGTTTGATGGTGTCGAACCAGTCGCCGCCGATCCGGCCGAGCCGGGTGCCGGGGAGGTAGCGGGTGGCGATGTCGCAGCCGGCCATCCGGGGGCTGACCTGCGGGAGCATGCTGTCCTGCAGGGTGTCGGCGACGTTCTCCTGGTAGGTGTACATGCGGGCGTTGTCGAGTACGAGACCCGCGCGGGCGGCGAGTTCGGCGCCGGTGGCGCGGTCGATGTCGTCGAAGGCCGGGCGGTCCGGGCGGCGCATCAGCACCATGAAGCCGAGGACGACGTTGCGGGCCTTGAGCGGGACGATCAGCAGGGAGCGGCCGGTGATGAGCGGTCTGAGGTCGCGCTTCTCGAACTCGCCGGAGATGCGGTCGCCCAGTTCCTCGGTGACCCTCGGGACGATGACCGGCTCGCCGGTGACCATGCACTGGTAGAACGGGGTGTGTTCGGGGAAGGCGAAGGACTCGCCGACCGGCACGGTGTCGTCCCAGCGGCCGGGTTCGTCGTTGTGCTCGACCCACACGCGGAACATCACCGTGTGGGCGTCCGGCGGGCCGTCCGGGAAGCCCTCGCCGGCGAGGACGGCCGCGCGCAGATGGGTGCCCGCGAAGTCCGCGAACCGGGGTACGGCGGCGCTGGTGACCTCGCGGATGGTCACGCCGAGGTCGAGGGAGGAACCGATCGCGGAGCTGACCTCGTTGAGGAACTCCAGCCGTTCGCGCACGGCGGCGTACTCCAGGTCCTGCTCGGCGCCCTGCGGGACCACGGCGACCGCCGTCCGCCGCTGTTGCTGCGGTACGACGGCCTCGGTGCGGGTGCGTCCCGGCCGGCGGGGCACGCCCCAGTACGGGGTGACGGGCACCCGTTCGAACTGGCTGAACTCCAGGACGGGGTAGCCCAGTTCGAGCACCTGCGAGACGATGCGGCCGCTCGGTCCCGGGCCCATGTTGGGCAGGATCTCGGGCAGCCGCCTCTCCAGTTCCTCGAAGGCGGGCAGTTCGGTGTGGCGGGCGAAGCCGGGCCCGATGCGTTCGGCGGTCTCGTCGCCGTAGCCGCGCTCGTCGCGCAGCCGGGTGGCGTCGGCGGCGAGCACGAGCAGCCGGGACGGTCCGGGGCCGACCAGCGGGTAGGCCCACCACAGCACGTCCAGCCGCTCGCCGTCCGGTTCCGGCGCGGGCGGGAAGAGCCGGGCGCGGCCGGCCGTGGCGTAGGCGGTGTGCCCGCCGAGCGAGGCCTCCAGGCCGGGGCCGAGTGCGCCGTACTCCTCGCCGGCGTCCGGCATCGCGTCGCCGCGCAGGTCCTCGGGCAGGGCGCCGGAGACGGGCAGCAGGTCGGCCGCGGCACGGCCGACGGCGTCCTCCCTGTCCACGCCGAACAGACGCCGGGCGCCGCTGCTCCAGTGGGACACCAGGCCGTCGCGGTCGACGACCACCACGGCCAGCGGAATCCGGCCCGCCGCCGCGCCGTCGGCGCCGCTCCCGGGAGGTGTCTCCCGCTCGCTGCCACGGTCCATGGCCCAGGCCCTCTCTCCCCACGGCTGTACGCAAACGATCTGTGCCGCCCGCCACTACGGTACGGCGGCGGCCGGTCGCGATGTGTGGCAATCCTGGAATTGACGTCACCGGATCGCACCGGCGCGCAGTTCGGCGCTCTGCGCGCGCCCCCGTTCCGTCCGCTCAGTCCTCGTGGCCCAGCTGGAGGTCCCGTTCGGTACGGCCCCCGCCCGCGACCTGGAGTACGGTGGCGACCGGCGGGTAACCGGCGGCGATGACGGTGTACTCGCCGGACGCGAGGTCGACGAACCGGAACGTTCCGTCCGCGGGGGTGGTGAGGGTGTCGACGACGTTCCCGGCGGCGTCCAGGAGCGTGACGCGCGCGTCCTCCACGGGCCGTCCGCCGCTCGCCCGGACGGTGCCCCTCAGCACGGCGCCGCCCGCGAGTTCGACGTCCTGCCGGGTCTCCCGGGAGGCCTGCACGGTGACCGGGAGGGCGGCCGGGCGGAAGGCGGGGGCGCTGGCGGCGAGGGTGTACTCGCCGGCGACCAGCTCGGTGATGACATAGCCGCCCTCGCGTCCGCTGCGGGTGGTGGCGACGACCTCGCCGTGCACATTGGTCAGGGTGACGGTGGCGTCGCGCACGGGCGTGCCGTCGGCGGTGAGCACGCTGCCGGCCAGGCGCCCGGCGCCGCCGAGGACCACGTCGAGTTCGACGGGCCGTTCAGCGACGGTGACGGAGACGGCCTGCGGCTGGTGGCCGCCGGCGGCGGCGATGAGCACGTACGACCCGGAGCCGGGCGTGCTGAGCGCGTACCGCCCGTCCTCGCCGCTGGCGCCCCGGCCGATCTGTGCTCCGGCGACGTCGATCAGGGTGAGCGCCGCGCGGGGCACCACGGTGCCGTCGGGGTGCTGCACGGTGCCGCAGACGGGGACTCCGGCGGCGTACGGGGTACGGGCTTGCGGGATCGGCGGGTGCGCGGGGTCGGGCTCGGTCTCCGGCCCGGTCTCGGTGGTGTGGTGGGACACCAGTGGTTTCTCCTTGAGGAAGAAGGCGATGAGCACGCCGAGGACGAGCACCGGGACGAGGTAGAGGAAGATCCGGGGCATCGCGTCGGCGTAGGCGCGGATGTAGCCGTCGCGCAGGGCCGGGGGCAGCGCGTGGACCGCGTGCGGGGTGATGGACTCGGGGTCGGGCAGCCGGGCGCCGGTGCGCGGCGGCAGTTCCCTGCGCAGGGCGTCGGTGAGCCGGTTGGCGAAGAGGGTGCCGAAGACCGCGGCGCCGACGCTGCCGCCGATCTGCCGGAAGTAGGTGTGGGCGCTGGTGGCGGTGCCGAGGTCGGCGGGCCGTACGGAGTTCTGCACGGCGAGGACGAGGACGGGCATCACCAGGCCGATGCCGGCGCCGAGGACGGCCATCCAGATGCTGTAGTGCAGCCGGGGCGTGTCCGCTTCGAGGCGGGAGAGCAGCCACATGCCTACGGCGGAGGCGGCGCCGCCGAGGACGGGGTAGAGCTTGTAGCGGCCGGTGTGGCTGACGAGTTGCCCGCCGACGATGGAGGCGCCGACGATCCCGGCCATCATGGGCAGCATCAGCAGCCCGGACTCGGTGGCGCTGGCCCCGTCGGCCATCTGCAGGAAGGTCGGCAGATAGCTGGCGGCGCCGAACAGGGCGACGCCGGTCACGAGGCCCACCAGGCCGCTGACGTTGAAGACGGTGTCGCGGAAGAGCCTGAGCGGGATCAGGGGTTCGACGGCGAAGCGCTCGACGACGAGGAAGAGGACGACGGCGGCGAACGCGCCGGCGCCGAGGCCGGCGATCTGCCGTGAGTCCCAGGCGTACTCGGTGCCGCCCCAACTGGTCAGCAGCACCAGGCAGGTGGATGCGGCGGCCAGCAGCAGTGCGCCGAGCACGTCGAGGCGTCCGCGGCCGGGCGGCTTGGGCAGTCTCAGGACGAGGGTGACGACGGCGAGGGTGACCAGGCCGAAGGGGACGTTGAGGTAGAAGCACCAGCGCCAGGAGAGGTGGTCGGTGAAGTAGCCGCCGAGCAGCGGCCCGGCGACGGAGGCGAGCCCGAAGGCGGCGCCGATCAGGCCCATGTAGCGGCCGCGCCGCCGGGGCGGCACGATGTCGGCGATGATCGCCTGCACCCCGGTCATGAGCCCGCCCGCGCCGACTCCCTGGAGCGCGCGGAAGGCGATCAGCTGGTCCATCGACCGGGACCGGCCGGCGAGCGCGGAGCCGACCACGAAGACGGCGATGGCGAACTGGAAGACGCCCTTGCGGCCGAAGAGGTCGCCGAGCTTGCCGTACAGGGGCAGGCCGATGGTGGAGGTGAGCAGATAGGCGGTGATCGCCCAGGACATCCGGTCCAGGCCGTGCAGTTCGCCGACGACCTTGGGCAGCGCGGTCGCGACGATCATCTGGTCGAGGGCCGCGAGCAGCAGGGCGAGCATCAGCCCGAAGAACACCAGCCGCACGCGGCGGGCGCCGGGTTCGCCGGTCTCGGCCGGCGGGGCCGCGGGTGCGCCGGACGGCGCCGTGCGCGGCTCGTCCCGCATCAGAGTCGTCCCGCCCACGTACCGCTCCCCTCGTCGCACCTGTCACATTTCCCGCGTAAGGCGACAACTGCGAACAACTTCGGCGAGTTACGGCACGGTTCGGGACGAGCGGGAGGTCCACTCGAACCGGTGAAGGGGTCCGCCGGGGATCACCCGGTGGTCAA
The DNA here is from genome assembly GCF_055603265.1 of Streptomyces sp. NPDC037288. Taxonomy (NCBI): domain Bacteria; kingdom Bacillati; phylum Actinomycetota; class Actinomycetes; order Kitasatosporales; family Streptomycetaceae; genus Streptomyces; species Streptomyces sp. NPDC037288. The sequence goes on along the minus strand of NZ_JBVJVY010000002.1, from coordinate 306,168 downwards.
CACCCCTTCACCGTCCCGGGGTTCTGGCTGCCTCCCGGCCTACTTCTCGACCTCGGCGGCCAGCTCGGCGAGCACGGCGTCGTAGATCCGGCCGAGGCCCTTGGGCGCGAAGGTCTTCTCGAAGAAGCCGCCGATGCCGCCGGCACCCTTCCAGGTGGTGGTGACGACGACCCGGGAGCTGCCCTCGCCGGCGGGGGTGACGCGCCAGGTGGTGACCATGGAGGAGTTGCGGTCCTTCTCGACCAGCTCGCCGTCGGTGGGCTCGCTGACCTCCAGGAGGCAGTCGCGCACGCGCTTGCTGGTGGCCTGGAGCTTCCAGTGGACGAGGGTGCCCTCGCCGTCGCCGCCCTCGCGGACCTCGTACTCGCTGAAGTGCTCGGGCAGCAGCTTGTGCCGCGTGCCGCGGTAGTCGGCGAGGGCGTCGAACACCTTCTCCGCGTCCGCCGCGACGACCCGCTCCGTAGTGGCCTCGACCTGCGCCATTGCGTTCCTCCAGGACCTGGTTTCTCGGGGTTGGGGCAAGCCAACCACCCCGGTGCCCGGCCGCCCAAATCGGGGGTCGCACGATCATGGGAACACATGTTCTATTCTGTGCGCAGTGCTAGCGAGGAGGGCGTCATGCGCTGGGAGAACCTCACCGGGGAGAGCGAACACGGCCGGGCCGAGACCGCGCTGTTCGGCGCGGACGCCGTCGTCAGCCGCACCTTCGACACGCCCGAGTTCCGCGGGATCACCTTCCACGAGGTCCGGGCCCGCTCGGTGCTGAACCGGGTGCCGGGCGCCTCGCGCATGCCGTTCGAATGGACCGTCAATCCCTACCGAGGCTGCACGCACGCGTGCGTCTACTGTTTTGCCAGGAAGACGCACAGCTATCTGGACCTCGACACCGGCATCGGCTTCGACACCCAGATCGTCGTCAAGGTGAACGCGCCCGAGGTGCTGCGCCGCCAGCTGGCCTCCCGGCGCTGGCAGGGCGATCACGTGGCGATGGGCACGAACGTCGACTGCTACCAGCGCGCGGAGGGCCGCTACCGGCTGATGCCGGGCATCATCGGCGCCCTCACCGAGTACGCCAACCCGTTCTCGGTCCTGACCAAGGGCACCCTGATCCTGCGCGACCTGGACCTGCTGGTCCGGGCGGCCGAGGTGACGGACGTGGGCATCTCGGTCTCCGTCGGCTTCCTCGACACCGAGCTGTGGCGCACGGTGGAGCCGGGTACACCCGCGCCCGAGCGCCGTCTGGACGTCGTACGCACCCTGGGCGAGCACGGCATCGGCTGCGGGGTGCTGATGGCGCCGGTGATCCCGTTCCTGAGCGACCACCCGGACCAACTGCGCGCCACGGTACGGGCGATATCGGCGGCCGGGGCCACCTCCGTCACCCCCTTGGTACTGCATCTGCGGCCCGGCGCGCGGGAGTGGTTCATGGCCTGGCTCGGCCGGCACCGTCCGCACCTGGTGCGGCGCTACGAGCGGCTGTACGCGGAGGGCGCCTACGCACCCAGGTGGTACCAGCGCCGGATCACCCGTCAGGTGCACGAGCTGGCGCAGGAGTACGGCATCGGACCCACGGGGGCGAGCCCGGCCCGCCGGATCCGCCCGCCGGAATCCGCCGGCGTGCCCGAGCCGACGCAGCTGACGCTTCTGTGAGGCCTCGCCCGGCCTCGGGTGAGGGCGTTCGAGGGCTTCGGGCAACCCAAACGGGTCAACTATGCCTATAAAGCGTTCTTCAGAGCGCTGGCCCCGGGACGATGCGGCGAGAGAGGTTACCCCCGTGGTCCGCCGAAACCTCCGTCCCGGGAGGACGCATGAGAACACGCGCAGCCGTGCTGTGCGCAGCCGTCGCGGTGCTGGCGGGCTCGGTCACCGCCCCGCCCGCGCAGGCCGTCCCGGCCGCCCACGCCGCGCGGCTCGCCTGGACGAAGTGCGGCACCGCCGACTATCCGACGCTCCAGTGCGCCTCCCTCGAGGTGCCGCTGGACCACGCCCACCCGGCGGGCCGGCAGATCACGCTCGCCCTCTCCCGCGTCCCGCACACCGCGCAGACCTCCCAGGGCCCGCTGCTGGTCAACCCCGGCGGGCCCGGCGGCAGCGGCCTGGACCTCGCCGGATTCGTGGCCGGGGCACTGCCCCGGAGCGTCGCGGCCCAGTACGACGTCATCGGCTTCGACCCGCGCGGCGTCGGCGCGAGCAGCCCGGACCTGGACTGCGCGCCCGGTCACTTCAAGCCGGTGCGCCCGGACACCGTGCCCGCCACGGCCGCGCTGGAGCGGACGAACCTCGACCGCGCGCAGTCCTTCGCCGCCGCCTGCGGCCGCAAGTACGCCGACGTGCTGCCGTACCTCGACACGGTCAGCACCGTGCGCGACATGGACCTGATCCGCGCGGCCGTCGGCGCCGCGAAGGTCAGCTACTTCGGCTACTCCTACGGCACCTACCTCGGCGCGGTGTACGCGAAGCTGTACCCGCAGCGGGTCCGCCGGCTGGTGCTGGACTCGGTCGTCGACCCGACCGGCGTCTGGTACGAGGACAACCTCGGCCAGGACCACGCCTTCGACGACCGCCACCGCGCGCTGATGGCCTGGATCGCCCGGTACGACGGAACGTACCACCTCGGCAAGGACCCCCAGAAGGTCGAGGCCGAGTGGTACGCGATGCGGGCTGCCCTGGCGAAGAAGCCGGCCGGCGGTGAGGTGGGCGCCGCGGAGCTGGAGGACACCTTCATCCCCGGCGGCTACTACAACGGCTACTGGCCCGACCTCGCCGAGGCGTTCGCGGCGTACGCGCGCGACGGGGAGACGGGGCCGCTGGTGGAGGCGTACGAGAACCTCGGTGCCGTGGACGGCTCCGGTGACAACGGCTACAGCGTCTACTCGGCGGTGCAGTGCCGTGACGCCTCCTGGCCCGGCAGCTGGCAGCAGTGGCGCACGGACGCCTGGGCGGTGTACGCCAAGGCGCCCTTCATGGCCTGGAACAACCTCTGGTACAACGCGCCCTGCGCGTTCTGGCCGACCGCGAAGCGCAAGCCGGTGGACATCGCCAACGCCAAGCTCCCGCCGGTACTGCTCTTCCAGGCGACCGACGACGCGGCCACGCCGTACCCCGGCGGTGTCACCGTCCACCGCCTGCTCGGCGGGTCCAGCCTGGTGGTCGAGGAGGGCGGCGGCAACCACGGCATCACGCTGAGCGGCAACGACTGCCTGGACGGGTACCTGGCCGCGTACCTGGCGGACGGCCGGGTCCCGCGGGGCACGGGGGTCGCCGACGCGGTCTGCGCCAAGTCCCCCGACCCGAAGCCGGTGGCCCCGAAGGCGGCATCGGCCGCGTCTCGGGGGCTGGCGTTGCACGGCTTGCTGGGCTTTCGCTGAGCGTCCGCTGGAGCCGCTCCACCCGCCTGCCGTCGTCCGTCGTGCCGCGCCCGCGGCATCGCCGTGGCCGGTCTCGTCCATCATGGGGCCATGAGTGAACCGACCCGGATCGCCGCCCCGGACGGCGTCGCCCCCGCGGCCCAGTACAGCCATGTCGTCTCGGCGAGCGGCCGCTTCGTCGCCGTCTCCGGCCAACTCGCCCTGGACGAACAGGGCCGGCTGGTCGGCGAGGACGACCCCGCGGCCCAGGCCCGCCAGGTGTTCGAGAACCTGAAGCGCTGCCTGGCCGCGGCCGGCGCCGGCTTCGAACACGTCGTCAAACTGACGTACTTCGTCACCGACACGGCCCATCTGCCCGCGATCCGCGCGGCCCGCGCCGCCCACATACCCGACGACCGCCTCCCGGCGTCCTCCGCGGTACAGGTGGCCGCGCTGGTGGCGCCGGAGTTCCTGATGGAGATCGAGGCGCTTGCGGTGGTGGCCGACTAGGCCGGCAGGGGCTTCACCGTCCGGTGGTAGCGCCCGGGCGCAGCTCACCCGCGAACCGCACGCCCTGGGGCAGGGTCGCGCACCCCGCGCGCCTCCCGGCCCGGCCGGCGCTCACCGCGCCTCCTCCTGCGGCGGGATCCGTGCCAGCGCGTGCACTGCCGCCTCGGCCAGGGCCGGGTGGGCCAGGGCCTCGGTCAGGACCCGTCGGGCGCGGGGGTCCCCGAGGGTGCCGAGGCCCGTCACGCAGGCGAGGGCGACCCGGCGGTAGGGGTCGTGCGGGCGCAGGCGGCGTTCCAGGGTGGTGACCAGGGCGGGCACGGACTCGGGCGCGGCGAGTTCGGCCAGCAGCCGTACCGGGTGCAGGGCGTAGGCCACGCGGAGTTCGTTCGTCGCGAGGGCCGCCGCCGCGCGGGCCGTGCGGGGGTCGCCCAGGCGGGCGAGGGCGTAGGCGGCGGAGGCGCAGCGCGGCGGGTCGCGGTGGTTGAGGAGGAGCACCAGGGACTCGAAGGCGCGCCGGTCGCCGGCGAGGCCGAGCCGGAACGCGGCCAGTTCCCTGGCCCACAGCGGCTGTCCGGGCGCGGTGAGCACCTCCGCGAGTTCGTCGTGGTCCTCGGTCGCCAGCAGCCGGTCGAACGCCACCGAGCCGCGCGACTCCTGCCGTAAGCGCTCCGTGAGTGATCGCAACTCTTCGTCCACGAAGGCCAGCGTAGGCGGGTGGCGCGGCCGGAGGGAGCTACATCACAAAGTCCGGTGCCGACGGAGGACTGGCGCGCTCGTTACTGGCCGGTTAAGCTCAGACGAGCGAGTTACCCACTCGCACCTCCACTGGCGACGGTTTGGTGACGCGGCCGTCGCCGGGGGCACCTCCCACGCCTTCAGGGCAGTGGGGAAGTGTCGGTTCGGTACGTACGTGTACCGCAGTACGACCCGGCTCCGGGACAGGGCCGGTCGGATTCCCTGCCGCTTGCCGATCACGGGCGTGTGCATCGCCCAGGGCACCGGCAGTACCGGGCGTGTGCGCTCGCAGCCCGCAACACCCGCACTCCTTCCCGCTCCGTGGTGCGCCCCTCGGCGCACCCGGCGCGCTCCTCGTCGTCACCCTCATTCCTGGAGTCCCGCGATGGCCACTCCCCTGTCCCCCCAGTCCGGCACCCCCGTGTCCCCGTTGAAGACGATCGCCGTCGTCGGCCTCGGCACCATGGGCACCGGCATCACCGAGGTCCTCGCGAAGGCCGGTCGCGAGGTGATCGGCATCGACATCAGCGAGGCCCAGGCCGCGAAGTCGCTCGCCGCCCTGGAAGCCTCCACCGCCCGCTGTGTCGAGCGCGGCCGGCTCACCGAGCAGGAGCGCGCCGACGCCCTCGCCCGGGTGCGCACCTCCACCGACCTCACCGCGGCGGCCGACGCCGACCTCGTCATCGAGGTGGCCCCGGAGTCGTACGAGATCAAGCAGCAGATCTTCCGCGAACTGGACGGCGTCGTCCGCCCGGAGACCATCCTCGCGACCGGCACCAACGCGCTGTCCGTCACCCGGCTCGCGGCCGACTCGGCCCGCCCCGAGCGGGTGCTCGGCCTGCACTTCTTCAACCCGGCCCCGGCGATGAGGCTGGTCGAGGTGGTCTCCTCGGTGCTGACCGCGCCGCAGGCCGTCGCCGCGGTCACGGACCTCGCGATCGAGCTCGGCAAGGAGCCGGTCGCGGTCGGCGACCGTCCCGGCTTCGTCGCGGACGGCCTGCTCTTCGGCTACCTCAACCAGGCCGCCGCGATGTACGAGGCGCGGTACGCCTCCCGCGAGGACATCGACGCGGCGATGCGGCTCGGCTGCGGGCTGCCGATGGGCCCGCTCGCGCTGCTGGACCTGATCGGCATCGACACCGCGCGTACGGTCCTGGAGGCCATGTACGCCGAGTCCCGCGACCGGCTGCACGCGCCCGCCCCCATCCTGAAGCAGCTCAGCGAGGCGGGCCTGACCGGCCGCAAGTCCGGGCGGGGCTTCTACACCTACGCGGCGCCGGGCAGCGCCACGGTCGTGCCGGACGCGCTGACCCCGGCCGCGGACGGCTCCGCGGTCCAGGGGCGCGAGGTCCGCTCGGTGGGCGTCGCCGGCTCCGGCACCATGGCCTCCGGCATCGCCGAGGTGTTCGCCAAGGCGGGCTACGACGTCGTCCTGGCCGCCCGCAGCGCGGAGAAGGCCCAGGCCGCCAAGGCCCGGATCGGCAAGTCGCTTTCGCGCTCGGTCGACAAGGGCCGGCTGACCGCCGAGGCCGCCGCGCAGATCCTGGACCGGATCACCCCGGCGGGCTCGTACGACGCCTTCGCCGACGTCGACCTGGCCGTCGAGGCGATCGCCGAGGACCTTCAGGTCAAGCAGCAGCTGTTCGCCACGCTGGACAAGATCTGCAAGCCCGGCGCGGTCCTCGCCACCACCACCTCCTCGCTGCCCGTCGTGGCCTGCGCCCGCGCCACCTCGCGCCCGCAGGACGTGATCGGCATGCACTTCTTCAACCCGGCCCCGGCGATGAAGCTGGTCGAGGTCGTGCGGACCGTGCTGACGGCCGACGACGTCCACGCGACCGTCCGCGAGGTCTGCGCGAAGATCAAGAAGCACGCGGTGGACTGCGGCGACCGGGCCGGCTTCATCGTGAACGCGCTGCTGTTCCCGTACCTGAACAACGCGATCAAGATGGTCCAGGAGCACTACGCGTCCCTGGACGACATCGACGCGGCGATGAAGCTCGGCGGCGGCTACCCGATGGGCCCCTTCGAGCTGCTGGACGTGGTCGGTCTGGACGTGTCGCTGGCCATCGAGAAGGTCCTGCACCGCGAGTTCCGCGACCCCGGCCTCGCCCCGGCCCCGCTGCTGGAGCACCTGGTGGCCGCGGGCTGCCTCGGCCGCAAGACCGGCCGCGGCTTCCGCGAGTATGCCCGCCGCTGACGGCGCCGGCGACTGGTCGCACACGGAGACGGACTGGGGCGGACTGCTCGGCCCCGCGGACGCGCCCCCGCCCTCCTGGGGCGGGGGCGGCCCCCGGGGCGGGAGAAACCCCTCACCCGCGCACCGAACTGCGCACATGCAGTACGTTCGGGTCATGTCCCAGCCCGCCAAGTCCTCCCGTACACCAGCTACGCCCGACGCGCCGGAAAGTGCCGCAGGCAGTCGCGCCGCCGCCCAGCGGCTCAAGATGCGCCGAGAACTGGCGGCCGCAGCCATGGAGCTGTTCGCGACCAAGGGGTACGAGGCGACCACCGTCGACGAGATCGCGGCCGCCGCCGGGGTCGCCCGCCGCACCTTCTTCCGCCACTTCCGTTCCAAGGAAGAGGCGATCTTCCCGGACCACGACGACACGCTGATCCGCGCCGAGGCGGTCCTCAACGCCGCCCCCGCGCACGAGCATCCGCTCGACACCGTGTGCCGCGGCATCAAGGAAGTCATGAAGATGTACGCGGCCCGGCCGGAGATCTCGGTCGCCCGCTACAAGCTCACCCGCGAGGTACCCACCCTGCGCGAGGCCGAGATCGCCTCCGTCGCCCGCTACGAGCGCCTGTTCACCCGTTACCTCCTCGGCCACTTCGACGAGCACGCGCACGCCGACGACGCCAACGACGACCCGCTGCTGGCCGAGGTGGCCGCCTCCGCGGTCGTCACGGCCCACAACCACGTCCTCAGGCGCTGGCTCCGGGCGGGTGGCCAGGGGGACGTGGAGGCGCAGCTGGACCACGCCTTCGCGATCGTGCGGAAGACGTTCGGCACGGGCATCGGCGCCGGCCGCAGCGCGGCACCCAGGCCGGCGGCGACGGTCCCCGCGGCGGTGTCCGCGCACGGCGAGGTCCTCGTCACGGTCGCCCGCACCGACGCCCCGCTGGACGAGGTCATGCGGACCATCGAGGAGGCGCTGAAGGAGCGCTGAGCTCGCTCGCCCGCTGTGACGACGGCCACCCGACCGGGTGGCCGTTTTGCCATGTCAGGGCCCGTTTTCAAGCGGATTTCAGGCGCCGTTCGATCGATCATCGCTCATTTGTTACGTAAAGATTTCATCTGAGGCCAAGTTCTGGCACTCAGTGCCTTGTCACCTGACACGCGGTGTCATACGTTGAAGGTGTCCGGGCGGCCGGCGAGCAGAGACCGTTCGCTCGCCGGCTGTCCCCGCAAGCTCATGGCCTGCGCGCCCGGACGCCTGCGTCACAGGCAACCTCCCGCGCCACAAAGCGCTGCCGAAGCACCACCGAGCCGAACCGACGGCACACACCAAAACCCTCAGCAGCACTCATCGCAGCACCGACGAATCCCCAGCGCCCCCTCCCTCAGGGACGCTCACCGCCGGAGGCAACACCGTGACCGTGAAGGACATCCTGGACGCGATCCAGTCGAAGGACGCCACGTCCGCCGACTTCGCCGCCCTGCCGCTCCCCGACTCGTACCGCGCTATCACCGTGCACAAGGACGAGACGGAGATGTTCGCGGGCCTCGAGACCCGCGACAAGGACCCGCGCAAGTCGATCCACCTCGATGAGGTCCCCGTGCCGGAACTCGGCCCGGGCGAGGCCCTGGTGGCCGTCATGGCCTCCTCGGTCAACTACAACTCGGTGTGGACCTCGATCTTCGAGCCGCTGTCCACGTTCGGGTTCCTGGAGCGCTACGGCCGCACCAACGAGCTGGCCAAGCGGCACGACCTGCCGTACCACATCATCGGCTCCGACCTCGCGGGCGTCGTCCTGCGCACCGGGCCGGGCGTCAACGCCTGGAAGCCCGGTGACGAGGTCGTCGCCCACTGCCTGTCCGTCGAGCTGGAGTCGAGCGACGGCCACAACGACACGATGCTCGACCCCGAGCAGCGCATCTGGGGCTTCGAGACGAACTTCGGCGGCCTCGCGGAGATCGCCCTGGTGAAGTCCAACCAGCTGATGCCGAAGCCGGACCACCTCAGCTGGGAGGAGGCCGCGGCCCCGGGCCTGGTCAACTCCACCGCCTACCGCCAGCTGGTCTCCCGCAACGGCGCCGGAATGAAGCAGGGCGACAACGTCCTGATCTGGGGCGCGAGCGGCGGCCTCGGCTCCTACGCCACCCAGTTCGCCCTGGCCGGCGGTGCCAACCCCATCTGCGTGGTCTCCAGCGACCAGAAGGCGGACATCTGCCGCTCGATGGGCGCCGAGGCGATCATCGACCGCAACGCCGAGGGCTACAAGTTCTGGAAGGACGAGCGGACCCAGGACCCGAAGGAGTGGAAGCGCTTCGGCAAGCGCATCCGCGAGCTGACCGGCGGCGAGGACATCGACATCGTCTTCGAGCACCCCGGCCGCGAGACCTTCGGCGCGAGCGTCTTCGTCACCCGCAAGGGCGGCACCATCACGACCTGCGCCTCGACCTCGGGCTACATGCACGAGTACGACAACCGCTACCTGTGGATGTCGCTGAAGCGGATCATCGGCTCGCACTTCGCGAACTACCGCGAGGCCTGGGAGGCCAACCGCCTCATCGCCAAGGGCAAGATCCACCCGACCCTGTCGAAGACGTACTCCCTGGAGGACACCGGCCAGGCGGCCTACGACGTCCACCGCAACCTGCACCAGGGCAAGGTCGGCGTGCTGTGCCTCGCGCCCGAGGAAGGCCTCGGTGTGCGCGACGAGGAGATGCGCGCCAAGCACATCGACGCCATCAACCGCTTCCGGAACGTCTGAGAGCCGCAGATGACAGAGCGTCAGAAGGACCGTCCGTGGCTCATGCGGACGTACGCCGGCCACTCGACGGCGGAGGCGTCCAACGAGCTGTACCGGCGCAACCTCGCCAAGGGCCAGACCGGTCTGTCGGTGGCGTTCGACCTGCCGACGCAGACCGGCTACGACCCGGACCACATCCTCGCCCGCGGCGAGGTCGGCCGGGTCGGCGTGCCCGTGGCGCACCTCGGTGACATGCGCCGGCTGTTCCAGGACATCCCCCTGGAGCAGATGAACACCTCGATGACGATCAACGCCACCGCCATGTGGCTGCTGGCGCTCTACCAGGTCGTCGCCGAGGAGCAGGGCGCGGACATCACCAAGCTCCAGGGCACGACCCAGAACGACATCGTCAAGGAGTACCTGTCCCGCGGGACGCACGTCTTCCCGCCGGGGCCGAGCCTCCGTCTGACGACGGACATGATCGCGTACACGGTCTCCCACATCCCGAAGTGGAACCCCATCAACATCTGCAGCTACCACCTGCAGGAGGCCGGGGCCACGCCGGTGCAGGAGATCGCGTACGCGATGTCCACCGCGATCGCCGTCCTCGACGCCGTACGCGACTCCGGCCAGGTGCCGCAGGAGCGCATGGGCGATGTCGTCGCCCGTATCTCCTTCTTCGTGAACGCGGGTGTCCGCTTCGTCGAGGAGATGTGCAAGATGCGGGCGTTCGGCCGCATCTGGGACAAGGTCACGCGCGAGCGGTACGGCATCGAGAACCCCAAGCAGCGCCGGTTCCGCTACGGCGTCCAGGTCAACTCGCTCGGCCTGACCGAGGCGCAGCCGGAGAACAACGTCCAGCGGATCGTGCTGGAGATGCTGGCCGTGACCCTGTCGAAGGACGCACGCGCGCGTGCCGTGCAGCTGCCGGCCTGGAACGAGGCGCTGGGCCTGCCCCGGCCGTGGGACCAGCAGTGGTCGCTGCGCATCCAGCAGGTACTCGCCTACGAGAGCGACCTGCTGGAGTACGAGGACATCTTCGAGGGCTCGCACGTCATCGAGGCGAAGGTGAACGCCTTGGTGGCGGAGTCCCTCGCCGAGATCGACCGCATCCAGGAGATGGGCGGCGCGATGGCCGCCGTGGAGTCCGGCTACCTGAAGTCCCAGCTGGTCTCCTCGCACGCCGAGCGCCGGGCCCGGATCGAGTCCGGCGAGGAGAAGATCGTCGGCGTCAACGCCTTCGAGGGCACCGAGCCGAACCCGCTCACGGCCGATCTGGACACCGCGATCATGACGGTCGACCCGGCGGTCGAGGCCCGGGTCATCGCCTCACTGCAGAACTGGCGCGACACGCGCTACCAGCCGCCCTTCAACCACCCGCGCCCGTGCAAGGCGCTGGAGCGGCTGAAGGAGGCCGCCAAGGGCACGGACAACCTGATGGAGGCCACGCTGGAGTGCGCCCGCGCCGGGGTCACAACCGGCGAGTGGGCCGGCGCCCTGCGCGAGGTGTTCGGCGAGTACCGGGCGCCCACCGGGGTCTCCTCCGCGCCGGTGGCCGTCGCCGCCGAGCCGGGCTCCGCGCTCGCCGAGGTGCGCACCAAGGTGGACGCCACCGCCCGCGACCTGGGCGTCGGCAAACTGCGCTTCCTGGTCGGCAAGCCGGGCCTGGACGGGCACTCCAACGGCGCCGAGCAGATCGCCGTACGCGCGCGTGACGCCGGCTTCGAGGTGGTCTACCAGGGCATCCGGCTCACCCCGGAGCAGATCGTGGACGCGGCCCTCGCCGAGGACGTGCACGCCGTGGGCCTGTCGATCCTGTCCGGCTCACACGCCCAGCTGGTCCCGGACGTGCTCCAGCGGCTGCGTGTGGCCGGTGCCACAGATATACCGGTGATCGCAGGTGGCATCATCCCGAACGGTGACGCCGACCAGCTCAGGGCCGCCGGAGTGGCCGCCGTCTTCACCCCGAAGGACTTCGACATCACCGGAATCATCGGCCGCATCGTCGACGAGATCCGCAAAGCGAACAAGCTCGACCCCCTGGAGGTCCCCGCATGACCACCCCCGTCAACCGCCTTCGCCCGCGGCGCTCCTGCCTGGCCGTGCCGGGCTCGAACCCGCGCTTCCTGGAGAAGGCGCAGGGCCTGCCGGCGGACCAGGTCTTCCTGGACCTGGAGGACGCGTGCGCGCCGCTCGCCAAGCCGGAGGCGCGGCACACCATCGTCAAGTTCCTCAACGAGGGTGACTGGACGGGCAAGACACGGGTCGTGCGCGTCAACGACTGGACGACCGAGTGGACCTACCGCGATGTCGTCACGGTCGTCGAGGGCGCGGGCCAGAACCTGGACTGCATCATGCTGCCGAAGGTGCAGACCGCCCAGCAGGTCGTCGCCCTCGACCTGCTGCTGACCCAGATCGAGAAGACCATGGGCTTCGAGGTCGGCAAGATCGGCATCGAGGCGCAGATCGAGAACGCGCAGGGCCTGAACAACGTCAACGCGATCGCCGAGGCCTCCCCGCGCGTCGAGACCATCATCTTCGGCCCGGCCGACTTCATGGCGTCCATCAACATGAAGTCGCTGGTCGTGGGCGAGCAGCCGCCCGGCTACCCGGCGGACGCCTACCACTACATCCTGATGAAGATCCTGATGGCCGCCCGCGCCAACAACCTGCAGGCGATCGACGGCCCCTACCTGCAGATCCGCAACGTCGAGGGCTACCGGGAGGTCGCCCGGCGCGCCGCCGCGCTCGGTTTCGACGGCAAGTGGGTGCTGCACCCGGGCCAGGTCGAGGCCTCCAACGAGATCTTCTCGCCCTCCCAGGAGGACTACGACCACGCCGAGCTGATCCTGGACGCGTACGACTACTACACGTCGGAGGCGGGCGGCAAGAAGGGCTCCGCGATGCTCGGCGACGAGATGATCGACGAGGCCAGCCGCAAGATGGCCCTGGTCATCTCCGGCAAGGGCCGGGCCGCCGGCATGCAGCGCACCAGCAAGTTCGAGATCCCGGAGGCCTGAGCGCGATGCAGTTCGGACGGACCTACGAGGAGTTCGAGGTCGGGGCGACGTACAAGCACTGGCCGGGCAAGACGGTCACGGAGTACGACGACCACCTGTTCTGTCTCCTCACCATGAACCACCACCCCCTCCACATGGACACGAACTATGCGGAGAAGACGACGGACTTCGGCAAGAACGTCGTCGTCGGGAACTACATCTACTCCCTGCTGCTCGGCATGTCCGTGCCGGACATCTCCGGCAAGGCGATCGCCAACCTGGAGATCGAGTCGCTCAAGCACGTGGCGCCGACCTTCCACGGCGACACGATCTACGGCGAGACGACCGTGCTCGACAAGTGGCCGTCGAAGTCGAAGAACGACCGCGGCATCGTCTACGTCGAGACCAAGGGCTACAAGCAGGACGGCACCCTGGTGTGCGTCTTCCGCCGCAAGGTCATGGTGCCCACCGAGACGTACATCAAGGAGCGCGGCGGCGAGCAGCCCGGCCGCCCGGAGCTGACCGCACCTGCGGAGAAGAAGTCGGAGAAGTAACGATGGCCCGTCTCGCCCAGACCGCCGGTCTGACCGACGTCCAGCAGGAGATCCTCTCGACGGTCCGTGACTTTGTCGACAAGGAGATCATCCCGGTCGCGACCGAGCTGGAGCACCGCGACGAGTACCCGCAGCAGATCGTCGACGGCCTGAAGGAGCTCGGCCTCTTCGGCCTGATGATCCCCGAGGAGTACGGGGGCCTGGGCGAGTCGCTCCTCACCTACGCGCTGTGCGTGGAGGAGATCGCCCGGGGCTGGATGTCGGTGTCCGGCATCATCAACACCCACTTCATCGTCGCGTACATGCTCAAGCAGCACGGCACGCAGGAGCAGAAGGACCACTTCCTGCCGCGGATGGCGGCCGGCGACATCCGGGGCGCCTTCTCGATGTCGGAGCCGGGCCTGGGCTCCGACGTGTCGGCGATCACCTCGAAGGCGGTGAAGGACGGCGACGAGTACGTCCTCAGCGGCCAGAAGATGTGGCTGACGAACGGCGGGACGTCGTCGCTCGTGGCCGTTCTCGTCCGGAGTGACGAAGGACACGCCGAGGGCACCGCGCCCCACAAGTCCATGACGACCTTCCTGATCGAGAAGGAGCCGGGCTTCGGCGAGGTCCGCCCGGGCCTGACCATTCCCGGCAAGATCGAGAAGATGGGCTACAAGGGCGTCGACACGACCGAGCTCATCATGGACGGCCTGCGCGTTCCGGCCGATCGAGTGCTCGGCGGGGTCACCGGCCGAGGTTTTTACCAAATGATGGACGGCGTCGAGGTCGGCCGGGTCAACGTGGCGGCGCGCGGCTGCGGCGTCGCCCAGCGCGCCTTCGAACTGGGCGTGCAGTACGCCCAGCAGCGGCACACCTTCGGCAAGCCGATCGCCCAGCACCAGGCCATCCAGTTCAAGCTGGCGGAGATGGCCACCAAGGTCGAGGCCGCGCATGCGATGATGGTCAACGCGGCACGCAAAAAGGACTCCGGCGAGCGAAACGATCTCGAGGCCGGAATGGCGAAGTACCTCGCCTCCGAGTACTGCAAGGAGGTCGTCGAGGACGCCTTCCGGATCCACGGCGGGTACGGCTTCTCCAAGGAGTACGAGATCGAGCGCCTGTACCGCGAGGCCCCGATGCTGCTCATCGGTGAAGGTACAGCCGAAATCCAGAAAATGATCATCGGCCGCCGACTGCTCGAAGAGTATCGGTTCCAGGGCTGAATGTCCGGGTACGGGGTGTTTTCTTCGAGAAGAAGATCACACCCCGTCGACGGTCTTCGGCTGCCGACTCGGCTTCCCAGCTTGCCCAGTTGCAGCCCGCGACCGGTACGATCCCCGGAAAGCCGCCGTCCCCCGTCATTGCGCGGCATCATCCGCTACGAAGGTCATCCATGCCCCACAGCCAAACCTCTGCACCTCGCGACAGCCGAGCCGGCGTACGCCTCGCGCGCGGAGCATCGCCGTGGCTTCTCCCGACCGTCGCCACCGCAGCCCTCAGCCTGGCCCGCGCCCGACGCTCCGGCGCGGCCCGGGCCGTGGCCGTGCCCGCCACCGCGCTGGCGGCGGGCATGCTGTGGTTCTTCCGCGACCCCGAGCGCGAGATCGCCCCGGGCCGGGTCATCTCGCCCGCCGACGGTGTGGTGCAGAGCATCATGCCGTGGAAGGACGGGCGTACCCGCGTCGCGATCTTCATGAGCCCGCTGAACGTCCACGTCAACCGCGCGCCCCTCGCGGGCACGGTGACGTCCGTCGAGCACATCCCCGGCGGCTTTGTTCCGGCTTTCAACAAGGAGAGCGAGAACAACGAGCGCGTAGTCTGGCATTTCGACACCGAACTCGGCGACATCGAGATGATCCAGATCGCCGGCGCGGTGGCCCGCCGCATCGTGCCCTACATCCCCGAGGGCACGAAGGTCGAGCAGGGCGACCGTATCGGTCTGATCCGCTTCGGCTCGCGTGTCGACCTCTACCTGCCCGAGGGCGTGGAGGTCGCGGTCGAGGTCGGACAGAAGACCGTGGCTGGGGTGACTCGCATTGACCGTGATTGATCCGGAGACCCAGGCGGGCTGGGTGCCCGAGGCCGACGAGGTGGACGAAGAAGAGGAGATGCCCCTCTCGCTCCGCCTGTCGATAGCGGACACCCTCACCCTGGGGAACGCCACGTGCGGCTTCATGGCGGTGTACTTCACCACCACCGGCATCCTGATCCCGCATCTGACCGGCAATGACGAGTCCGCGGGCATGGCACGGCACAGCGCCGCCACGGCCGTCATCCTGATGCTCTGCGCGGCCGTCTTCGACCTGTTCGACGGACTGGTGGCCCGCAAGCTGCGCTCGTCCCCCATGGGCGCGGAGCTGGACAACCTCTCCGACCTGATCAGCTTCGGGCTCGCGCCCGCGTACTTCGTGCTCGTCTACGGCATGGTCGCGGACGACGCGCACCAGAGAGTGGCGGCGCTCGGGGCGATCGTGGTGCTCCTGGCCGTCGTCCTGCGCCTGGCCCGCTTCTCGTGCGTGACCATGAAGGACGGCATGTTCCAGGGCATGCCCAGCCCGTTCGGAGCACTGACGGTGGTCTCCATCGTCCTGCTGGAGCTGCCCTTCGTGGCGACGCTGCTGGCGATTCTCGGTACGGCCTGGCTGATGGTGAGCCGGGTGGAGTACCCGAAGCCGAGGGGGCGCCTGGCGGGGGCCATGCTGTCCTGGATCGTGCTGTCCATGGGCCTGCTGGCGGCGTGGGCCTTCGACGCGCCGAGCGGCCAGCTCCTGCTGCAGACGGGTTGTGCGCTGCAGCTGGTCATGGGCGCCGTGATCCCGTTGTTCGCCACGGCTCGGCGGGTGAACAACTTCCGCGACAACCGCCGCGAGGCTCGCGCGGCGCAGTTGCCGTAGCCGTAGGCCGACGCTGTGAAGGGCCCTGGACCGGGTTGGTCCAGGGCCCTTCGCCTTTGCCCGTGCTTCTGGGGCGGAACGCAGACGCTGCCAGGCAGGGGGGCGTGCGGCCGGCCGAGGCGTTCGGTGACCGAGCGGGCCAGGGGTGGCCGGCGCCGAAGACCCGGCGGTGCCCGTCGAGGCCGTGGCCCCGGGCGTTTCCGGCGACGGCGGTCTCACCCGGGAGCGGGCGCGCAGATGACGCGTGTCCTGCGCAAGGACACGGCCTGATCCGGCCGGGGCTCCGCCCCGGAACCCCGGCCTGCGGGAGTCCGGGGCGCAGCCCCAGGGACCTCAGACCAGGTGGTCCTCGGCGATACGGACGGCGACCCGCTCGAGAATCGGCCCTGCGTCCGCGATGCACGTGGCGACATCGGGCTCGACGGACGTCAGCGGGTACGCCTGGGAGATCCCCGCGCCCCGCAGCGCCTCCGGCGACAGCGCCAGCCGCCCGCACACCGCCACGACCTCCTTGCCGGCGGCCCGGGCCGCCGCGGCGACCCCCGCCGGTGCCTTCCCGTGCAGCGTCTGCTCGTCCAGCGACCCCTCACCGGTGATCACCACGGAGGCCCGCTCCAGCGCGGGCGCGAAGCCGAGGACGTCCAGCATGACCTCGATGCCGGGCCGGAACCGGGCCCCCAGCAGCAGCGCGCCGTAGCCGATGCCGCCCGCCGCGCCCGCGCCCGGCGCCGCCGCGTGCTCGGCGGCACACGGCCCGACGGCCGCCTCCAGCACCTTGGCGAAGTGGGCCAGCGCCGCGTCCAGGGTCGCCACGTCGTCCGGCGAGGCGCCCTTCTGCGGGCCGTACACCGCCGGCGCGCCCTTCGGCCCGGTCAGCGGATTGTCGACGTCGCTGGCGAGCACCAGCTCCACGGACGACAGCCGCGCGTCCAGGCCGGACAGATCCGCCCGCGCCAGGTCGGCGAGCCCGCCGCCGCCCGGCGGCACCGGTTCCCCGTCCTCGTTCAGGAACCGCGCGCCCAGCGCCGCCAGCATGCCCGCGCCGCCGTCCGTCGTGGCGCTGCCGCCGACGCCGAACACGATCGTCCGCGCGCCCGCGTCGAGCGCGGCCCGCAGCAGTTCGCCGGAGCCGTACGTCGAGGCCGTCAGGGGCGCGAAGACACCGGCCGGCAGACGCTGCAGGCCGCTCGCCTCGGCCATCTCCACGACCGCGGTGTCGCCGCGCAGCGCGAACGCGGCCGGCACCTCCTGGCCCAGCGGCCCGGCGACCCGGACCTCCCGCCGCTCGAAACCGGCCGCGACCGCCGCGTCCACGGTCCCGTCGCCGCCGTCGGCCACGGGCAGCGCCTCGACGCGCAGATCCGGCACGACCCGGCGCAGCCCGGCCGTCACCCGCTCGGCGACCTGCACGGCCGTCAGCGAGCCCTTGAACTTGTCCGCGGCGATGAGCACCCGACGGGTCTCGTTCACTGCAGCGTCCGCCACCTTGCTTTCCCCTTGCTCTCCGGGCCCCGCGCACGTCAGGGCCAGTCGCGCCGCTGCGACCTTAACCGGAGGACGCCCTCGCCGTCATGCCCCGACCGAAGGCTGGGAAGCGCCCGGGAAGCGCCCGGCAACGGCCGGGGAGCGCCTGGGACGCACCCGCGCATGACCCGGGAAGACCTGGGGCCCCGGGAACAACCCGGGGAAAACGGGTAGACCCCAGCCATGACCAGCCAGCGCCCCGGACCCACCGCCCTCGCCGACCGCATCCACGGCGGCTGGCTCGGCCGGATCGCGGGCAACATGCTCGGCAAACCGGTCGAGCAGGGCGAGGTGTGGACCCGCGAGCGCATCGACCGTTACCTGCGCAAGGCCGAGGCCCTGCCGCTCACCGACTACCTGCCCGAGCCCGCCGACCCGGCCGAGACCGCCGTACTGCGCCCGGAGTGGCGGGACTGCGTGCGCGGCCGGATCCACGGCAGCGTGCGCGACGACGACGTCGACTACGCGATCCTCGGCCTGCACCTGCTGGAGACGCACGGTTTCGGCTTCAGCACCGAGCAGGTCGGCGACCTGTGGCTGCTCCGGCTGCCGTACCTGCAGACCTTCACCGCGGAACGGGCGGCGTACCGCAACCTCGCGAACGGGCTGAAGCCGCCGCTCACGGCGACGTACGACAACCCGTACCAGGAGTGGATCGGCGCGCTGATCCGCGCCGACGTCCACGGCTGGACCCGTCCCGGGGACCCGGCCGGCGCCGCCGCCCTGGCCCGCAGGGACGCGGTGCTCTCGCACACCGGAAACGGCGTCTACGGCGCCATGTGGGCGGCCGCGCTGATCGCGGCGGCGTTCACCGCGCCGACCGTACGGGACACGCTGGACAGCGCGCTCGCCGTCGTCCCGGCGGGCAGCCGCCTGGCCCGTACCGTACGGCGGGTCATGAGCCTGCACGAGACCCGGCTGCCCTGGGCGGAGACCCTGGCCACGCTGACCGCCGAGACCGCCGGGCTCGGCTGGATCCACACCGTCCCGAACGCCGCCGTCCTCACCGCCGGGCTGCTGTACGGCGACGGCGACTTCACCCGGACCATCACGCTGACCGTGCGCGGCGGCCTGGACACGGACTCCAACGGTGCGACGGCCGGCTCGGTGGCGGGCGTCCTCACCGGCGCGGACGCGATCCCCGCCCAGTGGAAGGACCCGCTCGAGGACACGGTGCGCAGCGCGGTGTTCGGCTTCGACGGCGTACGGATCAGTGCGCTGGCGGAACGCACCGTGCGCCTGGCGACGGCCGCCCCGTAGCCGTACGGCGGCTGGTTACCCTTCCCCAATGACCACGACTGGTGACTTCGCCACGTACATCGCGAGCCTGCCCCGTGTCCTCGCCGGTGCCGCCGCGCTCTTCCGGGACGCCGGGGGACGCGTGCTGCTGGTCGAGCCGAACTACCGCGAGGGCTGGGCGCTTCCGGGCGGCACGATCGAGTCGGACGACGGGGAGACCCCGCGCGAGGGCGCCCGCCGGGAGACGCTGGAGGAGATCGGGCTCGACCGGCGGCTCGGCCGGCTGCTGGCCGTGGACTGGGTGCACGGCGAGGGCCGGCCGCCGCTGGTGGCGTACCTGTACGACGGGGGTGTCCTCGCCGACGCCGACCTCAAGGCCATCCGCCTGCAGGAGGCGGAACTGCTCTCCTGGCGCCTGGTCCCGCGCGAGGAGATCACCGCCCACCTGCCCGGCGCCCCCGGCCGCCGCGTCCTGACCGCCCTCGACGTCCTCACGGCCGGCTCCGGCACGGCGGAGCTGGAGAACGGCCACCGGGTGGCATGACCGGCCCCGGTCGCACCGACGACGTGCCTGCGACCGCGGCTGTCTGCGCCTGGTCCTCGCCGTGCCGCTGACCCTGCCGGCCCTCGTCGCCGGCTTCTGCTGCCGGGCAGCTCTGGTCACCCGGCCGTCGGGCACCTGGGACCACGACGCGTACGCCGCCATCGCCCCGCCCTGTCTCCCCTCGCCGCCGCGGCGGCCGTGCCCGGGCTGCGGCTGCTCGGCCCGCGGGCGCTGGTCTGGGGGCCGCTCCCGCGCCGGCACTGGCCGCCGTGGCGGCGGCGCGCTGGGCGACGCTCGGCCGAGGGAGAGGGCCGTTATCCGTTCGCCGGGCCGCGCCCGCCCGGCCTACCCTCGACCGCATGACCAAGCCCCTCGTCGCCGTGCTCAGCGGCGCAGGTATCTCCACCGACTCCGGCATCCCCGACTACCGCGGCCCCCACGGGTTGTGGCGGCGGGATCCCGAGGCCGAGAAGCTCGTGACGTACGAGTACTACATGGCCGATCCGGAGATCCGGCGGCGGTCGTGGCAGATGCGGCGCAAGAACCGGACGCTGCAGGCCGAGCCGAACGCCGCGCACCGGGCCGTCGCCGAGCTGGAGCGGTCCGGCGTCCCGGTGCGGGTGATCACACAGAACGTGGACGGACTGCACCAGCTGGCCGGGATGCCCGCCCGCAAGGTGCTGGAACTGCACGGCAGCGCGCGCAGCGTGGTGTGCACCCGGTGCCACGCCCGCGGGCCGATGGAGGACGCCCTCGCCCGGGTCGAGGCCGGCGAGGAGGACCCTGCCTGCCTGGCGTGCGGCGGCATCCTGAAGTCGGCGACCGTGATGTTCGGTGAACGACTGGACCCGGTCGTCCTCGGCGAGGCGGTGTCGATCACCAAGGCCTGCACGGTGTTCCTCGCCGTCGGCAGCAGCCTCCAGGTCCAGCCCGCCGCCGGCCTGGTCGGCATCGCCGCCGACCACGGCGCCCACCTGATCATCGTGAACGCCGAGCCGACCCCGTACGACGACCTCGCCCAGGAGGTCGTGCGGGAGCCGATCGGCACCGCCCTGCCCCGCCTGCTGCACTGCATCCGGGCGGAGAGCGGCATGTGAGGGCCCGTTCGGCACCAGGCTCCATCTGCCTCAGGAGCCGTCGTCGAGGTGAGCTCGTCGAGACTGGCCGGACCTTGACGGTCTCGGTCCGCATGATGACCGGTTCTTCGGAGCGGTGATCCACTCGGGCAAGATCTTCCTGCCGGGCGGTCCGGGACCGGGCGACCGCCGCCGCGCACCCGCGCACCCGCGTGCCCCGGCACACGATTCCCTGGGGAGGAACGACATGCGATTCCGCTGCGCCGTACTCGACGACTTCCAGAACGTGGCGGTCGCGTCCGCCGACTGGTCGGTGCTGGGCGACCGCGTGGAGGTCGTCTCCTTCACGGAGCACTTCGCGGGTGAGGACGAACTCGTCGCCGCGCTCGCCGACTTCGACTGCGTGGTCACCCTGCGCGAGCGGGTGCCGTTCCCGGCCGGTGTGCTGAACCGGCTGCCCCGGCTGAGGCTCCTGATCGCCTCCGGCATGCGCAACTCGGTGATCGACTACGCGGCGGCCAGGGCCGGCGGCGTCACGGTGTGCGGGACCGAGAGCTCCGGCACACCGCCGGTCGAGCTCACCTGGGCCCTGCTGCTGGGTCTCGCCCGCGGCATCGTCCAGGAGAACAACGCCCTGCGCGCGGGCGGCCCCTGGCAGTCCACCGTCGGTGCCGACCTGCACGGCCGTACGCTCGGGCTGCTCGGTCTGGGCAGGATCGGCAGCCGGGTGGCGCAGGTCGGGCTCGCCTTCGGGATGGAGGTCGTCGCCTGGAGCCAGAACCTCACCAAGGAGCGCGCCGACGAGGCCGGCGTACGCCTGGCCCCCTCCAAGGAGGACCTGCTCGCGAGCAGCGACTTCGTGTTCGTGCACCTCTCGCTGGGCGACCGGACCCGCGGGCTGCTCGGCGCCGCCGAAATCGCCCTGCTCAAACCGACCGCCTACCTGATCAACACCTCGCGGGCCGCGATCGTCGACCAGGACGCGCTGCTCGCCGCGCTGCACGAGGGCCGTATCGCCGGCGCCGGCGTCGACGTCTTCGACGTGGAGCCGCTGCCCGCCGGCCACCCGATGCGCAGCGCGCCGCGCCTGCTCGCCACCCCGCATCTGGGCTATGTGTCCCACGCCAACTACGCGCGCTACTACGGCCAGGCCGTGGAGGACATCCAGGCGTATCTCGACGGCGCCCCGGTCCGGGTCCTCGGCTGACGTGACCGTCGCGACGCCCGGCGGGCCACACGCCCGCCGGGGCCGTCCCTGAGCCGGCAGAAGGCCGTCCCCGGCTCAGAAGAGAGCCGTTCCGCGCTCGAAGTCCAGCAGCCGGCGCTTGCGGTCCAGGCCGCCGCCGTAGCCGGTGAGGCTGCCGTCGGAGCCGATGACGCGGTGGCAGGGGACGATGATCCCGACGGGGTTGCGCCCGTTGGCCAGGCCGACGGCACGGGAGGCACCGGGGCTGCCGAGGGCGTCGGCGAGTTCGCCGTAGGTGCGGGTCTCGCCGTAGGGGATGCGGGTGAGCTGTGCCCAGACGCTGCGCTGGAACGGCGTTCCCCGCAGAGCGAGTTCGACGGTGAACTCCGTCAGCTCTCCCGCGAAGTAGGCCGTCAGCTGTTCCTCCGCCTCGCCGAAGGCCGCCGGGGTGTCGTCGCGCGGGCCGAAGCCCTCCTCGGCCGGGCGGTGCCGCTGGCCGGCCATGTACAGCCCGCACAGGGCGCCTTCGGCGTCGGCGACCAGGGTGAGCGGGCCGTAGGGGCTTTCGATGACGGTGTGGCAGGTCACGGATGTCCCGGTGGCCATCGATGTCCCGGTGGTCATGGAGGTCTTGGATGTCACGGAGGTCTTGGTTGTCACGGGGGTCGCGCGTGTCACGGGCGGAACCTTCTTACACGGGGAGGAAGTTGACGGGGTGGCTGTCGGTCGCCCACAGGTACTGCACCGCGTACGCCCGCCAGGGCCGCCACGCCTCGGCGCGGGCGGTGAGCGCGGCCGGGGTGGACGGCAGGCCCAGCTCCCCCGCCGCGCGCCGGATGCCGAGGTCGGTGGGGAGGAAGGCGTCGGGGTCGCCGAGGGCGCGCATGGCGATGACGTCGACGGTCCAGGGGCCGAAGCCGGGGAGGGCGAGGAGCCTCGCGCGAGCCTCGGACCAGTCGCTCTCGACGCCCAGGTGAAGGGTGGCGTCGGCGAGTTCGCGGACGAGGGTGGTGAGGGTGGTGCGCCGGGTGCGGGGCATCGCCAGTGTGCCGGGGTCGACGGCGGCCAGGGCTTCGGGGGACGGGAAGAGGTGGGTGAGGCCGCCCTCGGGATCGTCCAGGGGCTTGCCGTGCGCGGCGACCAGGCGGGCCGCGTGCGTGCGGGCGGCGGCCGTGGACACCTGCTGCCCGAGTACGGCGCGTACGGCGAACTCGGCCTCGTCGACCGTGCGCGGCACGCGGCGGCCGGGCGCCTTGTCGACCAGCGGCGCGAGCAGCGGGTCGGTGCGCAGGCGGTCGTCGACGGCGACGGGGTCGGCGTCCAGGTCGAGCAGGCGGCGGCAGCGGCTGATCGCCACGGTCAGGTCGCGCAGGTCGCTCAGGGTGAGACGGCAGGCGATGTGGTCGGGGCGGGGGGTGAGGGAGACGATTCCGTGGCCGTACGGCAGGCGCAGCGTGCGCCGGTAGGCACCGGCGCGCCACTCCTCGACGCCGGGTACGGCCGTGGCGGCGAGGTGGCCGAAGAGGTTGGAGGGGTTGAGCGGGGCGCGGAACGGCAGCCGCAGGCTGATCCCGCCCGGCGTGCCGGTCCCCGACTCGGGGACACGGGTGCGCAGTTCGCTCGGGGTCAGGGCGAAGACCTCGCGGACGGTGTCGTTGAAGGTGCGGATGGAGGAGAATCCGGCCGCGAAGGCGATCTCCGCCATGGGCAGCGGGGTGGTCTCGATGAGCAGCCGTGCGGTCTGGGCCCGCTGGGCGCGGGCGAGCGCGAGGGGTCCCGCGCCCAGTTCGGCGAGCAGCTGCCGCTCCACCTGCCGGGTGCTGTAGCCGAGCCGCGCGGCGAGTCCGGGCACGCCCTCGCGGTCCACGACTCCGTCGGCGATGAGCCGCATGGCGCGGGCCACCAGGTCGGCGCGCTGGTTCCACTCCGGGGAGCCCGGGCTGGTGTCCGGACGGCAGCGCTTGCAGGCCCGGAACCCGGCCTGCTGGCAGGCGGCGGCGCTCGGGTAGAACGTCATGTTCTCCGGCTTGGGCGGGACGGCGGGGCAGCTGGGCCGGCAGTAGATCCGGGTGGTCACGACGGCCGTGAAGAACCACCCGTCGAACCGCGCGTCCTTGGACTGCACGGCGCGTACACAGTGCTCCCGGTCGAGGTGGGTCGCTGTCTGCATGCCTCCAGCATCGGCCACCCGGGGCAGCCGGCGCTGGCGGAATTCCGACACCAGCGTCCGCCGGCCTGCCGGGTTCCCGATTCCCGGCGGGGCCTGGGGGCCGGCCGGGGAGCGGGGGTGCGGAACGGGCTGCCGTGGCCGGCGGGTGAGGCGGCCGGACGGCGCCGACTACGACGCTTTGCACATGGCCAGTGCGGTTCGCGCCAGCCCGCGCAGCCAGGCGTGGGCGTGGTCGGTGTCGTAGCGCTGATGCCACGACAGGTATACCGGTGCCGACGGCAGTTCGAGCGGGAGGGGGAGCACGACCAGGCCGAGGTCGGCGACCGCGGACCGTGTGGTGGCTTCGGGGACGCTGATCAGGAGATCGGAGCCGCGCGCGAACTCCAGCGCGGCCGCTTCCGTGGGCGCGGTCGCCACCACGCGGCGGGTGAGGCCGAGCCGCGCGAGGGCGTCGTCGAGGGCATTGCCGAGGTTTCCACGTCGCGAGACGGTCACGTGCTCAGCGGCGGCGTACCGCTGTGCGGTGACGGTCCTGACGCGGGTGAGGGGGTGCCCCTGCCTCACGACGATGACGAGGCGGGTCTCGCCCACGTTCTCGGCACGGATGTCCGGTGCGCTCGGGCGGTTGGCGTTCGCCTCCAGGTCGACCTCGCCGCGCCGCAACTCGGGGGTGTCGATGCTCGATTCCGCGACGAAGCGCAATCGCACGCCCGGCGCCTGTCCGCGCACGGCCGCGAGCAGTGCGGGGCCGCTCAAGGCGACCAGGGAATCGTGCCAGCGGAGTGTGAAAGTGCGCTCCAACGTTGCCAGATCGAGTTCACGGCTCGGTGCCAGCACCCCCTGGACCTGGTGCAGCAGCTCGTGCACCTGTTCCCGGACGGCGATCGCATACGGCGTCGGGGTCATCGTGCGGCCGGTGCGCACCAGGATCTGATCCCCGGTCGTGCGCCGGATGCGGCCCAGACTCCGGCTCATCGCGGGGGCGGTGACGTGCAGGCGCGCGGCGGCCCCGGCCACACTTCCCTCCTCCAGCAGCGCGTCGAGCGCGGTGAGCAGGTTCAAGTCCAATTGCATTTGAGTAATCCTAGCCGTGCTTGACATGCATTTGAAGTTAATGAAGGGGCTCTATACCGTCGAGACGAGAGCGCAAGACGGAACGCACACCTTGCCCGACCGGCCTCATCCCCCCTCCTCACCCGGGAGTACCACCATGTCCGAAACGCTTCAGACCACTGACGTCGCCGCCTCCGACGCCGACCTGCTCGGCCAGACCGCGATCGCCGTGCGCGCGGCCGGTTCGGCGCTGCGCGAGCGCTTCGGCGAGGTGGTCCGCTACCAGACCCGCGAAGAGCTGATGCGCGCGCTCGCCGCCAACGACGACACGGCCCTCGACATCCTGCGCCCCCGCCTCACGCGCCTGCGCCCGGACGCCGGCTGGGTGGAGGACGAACTGGACGGCGGGGCGCTGCCGCCCGGCGAATGGTGGGTCGTGGATCCGGCCGAAGGCAACGTCAACCACCTGCACGCCCTGCCGGAGTGGGCGGTGACCGCCACCCTCGTGCGTGAGAACCAGCCGGTGCTCACCGCGGTCCACCTGCCGTTGACCGGCGAGACCTACACCGCGCTCACCGGCGCGGGCGCCCACCTCGACGGCCGGCCGCTGCGCGTCTCGCAGACCGCGGACCTCGGCCTGAGCATCGTGGCCACCAGCCAGGCCCGGCCGGACGAGGACGAGAAGGTCGTCAGGCGCGTCGGCTCCTCGATCACCGCGATGCTGTTCGACGCGCTCGTCGTCCGCACCGCCGTGCCCGCGACCCTGCACCTGCTGAACGTGGCCGCCGGCCGGATCGACGCCTTCTGGCAGTTCGCCGGCGCCCGCGCGGACCTGCTGCCCGGGGCGCTGCTCGTCACCGAGGCCGGCGGACAGATCTCCGACGCCGAGGGCCGCCCCTGGACCCCGCAGAGCGAGAGCTTCCTGGCCGCCGCGCCCGGCGTCCACGCCGAGGCCGTCGCCACGCTCTCACGCTGACCGCGCACCACCACCTGCACGCACGGAAGGACCAGATCATCATGACCACGATCGCAGTTCTCGGAAACGGCCGCGTCGGCGGCAACCTGGCCACAGCCCTCGTCCGGGCAGGGCATGAGGTGACCGTGGCGGACCGCGCGCCGGGCGCCGCCGCCGACGCTGCCCGGACAGCCCGGATCGTCATCAACGCCACCCCGGGCGCCGGCTCGCTGGACCGGCTCGTCGCCCTGCGCGAGGAACTGCGCGACAAGATCCTCGTCGACGTCTCCAACGCCACCGTCGACGGACCGGACGGACTGCCCGCCGACCTGATCTACCCCGGCTCAAGCCTCGCCGAGCAACTCCAGGAAGCGCTCCCCGAAACGCGCGTCGTCAAGACACTCAACACCATGCTCTTCCCGGTGATGACCGCGCCGGCCACGCTCACCCAGGCGCCCGACGCCTTCCTCTCCGGCGAGGACCCGCAGGCCAAGCAGACCGTCCGTGACCTGCTCATCGACCTCGGCTGGCGCAAGGAGTGGATCACTGATCTCGGCGGGATCCAGACCGCCCGCGCCACGGAGGCCGCCATACTGTTCGTACCGCACGTGATTCGGTCCAGCGGATTCGCGCCCTTCGCGATCTCGATCGCCCGCTGATCCGCACACAGTGCACCGCCCCCGGCGGGCCCGTACCCAGAAGCACGGCTCCTGCCGTAGCCGCATACGGTCCCCCTAGGAGCGGCTCTCCTGCCGGAAGCGGGCGATCCACTCGGCGGTGTGCCGCAGCCCGCCGAACGTGTAGAAGTGCACCTTCACCGCGCCGTGCCGCTCGGGGTCGTGGCGGCGGGCGAGCGCGTGCAGGAAGCGGTCCGGGCCGGTCGTGCCCATGAGGTTGGTCAGCGAGAAGCCGTACTTGCGGGCGACGGAGGCGCTGGTCGCGACGCCGAAGCGGGTGGCGTAACCGAGCAGCCGGCGGACGCCCGCCGGTCCGGGCACGCCGATGCGGACGGGCAGGTGCACGCCCCGGGCGCGGGCGGCCTCCAGCCAGGTGAGGACCGGGTCGGCGTCGAAACCGAACTGGGTGATGACGTCGCCGCCGAACCGGTGCGCCCCGATGGCCGCCGCCTTGTCGGTGAGCGCCGACCACAGCGTGCGGTCGGCTATCGCGGGGTGGCCCTCCGGATAGCCGCTGATGCCGACGTGGCGGACGCCGTGGCGCTGGAGCAGTCCGGTACGCAGGACGGCGAGGGCGTCCTCGTAGGGGCCCTCGGGACGGGCGGGGTCGCCGCCGACGACGAAGACGTTCTCCGCCGTGCCGTCCGCGGACAGGCCGGCCAGGAACTCCTCCAGGGCGGCGCGGGAGGGCAGACGGCGCGCGGAGATGTGCGGCACGGGGACGAAACCGAGCCGCTTGACCGCGCGGGCGGCCGCCAGCCGCATGCCGAGGTCCTCACCGGCGAGGAAGGTGATGTTGATCCGGGTGCCCCGCGGGATGCTGCCCTGCGCCTCCTCCAGCCGCGGCACGTCCTTGCCGGTCATCTCCAGGGAGAAGTCGTCCAGCAGAGCGGCACCGACGGCCGGGGGGACGGTGAGAGCGGGGTTCATCGTGCTCCTCGTACGACGGTGTTCCTGGCCTCGGCCGATGATGTCACGCGGGCAGCGGGGCGAGGGTCGAGGGTGAGGCAACGGGGCGGGGCACGGGCCGGGGATCCGGACCGGCGGCGCCGGCCGTGTCCCTTCTGCTCCCGGCCTTCTCCGGTCTGCTCCCTGCCTTCTCCGGTCCGCTCCCGGCCTCCTCCGGGCTCTTCCTCCTGCGGGACGACCGGCCGGCGTACGTGGAGACCACGGGGCGGGGCGACCGGCGGCTCTGCGCTCGCCGGCGGACAGCGGCCTTCACCGAAGACGGGTCCGAGCGCCTGCTTCCCGTCCTCGCACAGCGCACGCAGCGCGCACCGACGACCGCCGGGCACCGGGCACCGGGCACGCGCCGGGATCCCCGGCCGCTACGGCGCCGGGTTCAGCGGGTCGTCGACCACGCCCGCGAGACGGCCGGCCTGCGCGGAGGGCGCGAGACCGGGATCGAGGTCGCCGGCGGCGGCTGTCAGCGCGGTGAGCGCCGGGACCAGACCGGCGCGCTCCTGGGCGGGCAGACGTTCCACCAGCGCCCGGATCTCCGCGCGGCGATGGCTCAGCACCCGGTCCACGAGTTCCTCCCCGACGGAGGTCAGCCGCAGGACGACCTCACGGCGGTTGTCCGGGTTGACCCGCCGGTCGGTGAGGTCCAGGGCCTCCAGGCGCTCGACCATGCGCAGCGCGGTGGACGGCGTGACGCCCAGGGTGGCGGCCATGGCGGCGAGTTTGATCGGGCCGCAGGTGCGCAGGGCGACCAGGGAGCGCAGCTGGGGCAGGGTCAGCGGCACGTCGACCGAGGCGAGGGCGCGGGCGGAGAGGGCGACGACCAGCCGGGAGGCCGCCATCACCGCACGGGTGACCGCCTCGGCCTCCCGGTCGAGCGCCTCCTCGGCCCGCCCCACCCCGTCCGGCGCCCTCTCCGGCACGCTCGTCTGTCCCCGTGCCTGTTCCGGGCCGCCGTCCTGGTGGGCCATGGGCTCCTCGTTCCCCTTCTCCTGTCCGCATCTCCTGTCCGCGATGCGGACATGGCCCGTCACCCAAGGTGACCATTGCAGACTGCAATGATAAGCTGCGGGCAACCGGGCCGAGCGGGCGCGACGGCTCCGGTGCCGAGGGTGATGACGATGAGATCCGAGCCGATACACGAAGCCTATTCCTTCGTGTGCCTGCGCTGCGGGCACGCCTGGGAGGGTGCCTACGACATCCGGCACGTCCGGGACGCCGGAGGGCACCTGCGCGCCGAGTACCGCGTCGCGGGCGGCCTCGCGGTCCCCTCGCCGCTCACGGCGAACACCTGCCGGGTGTGCGGCGGGCGCAGGATGCGCATCCTGCGCCCCGGACGGGTCGACTCCGCGCGCCCCACGCCCGGCTGAGGGCACCGGCCGCACGTCTTCTCCTCACGGGCAGCGCCGCCCGAACCCGCCGCCTCTCACCTGATCCGGTCACACCTGCCCCACAGCCCTGCCCGGGCCGGGGCCAGGGCCGCCCAGGGCGAGGACCCGGACCGCCGGGACCGCCCGGCAATACCCCTGCCCCATGTCCCCTGCCGCCGTACCCGCCACACCGCCACACCCGCCCCGCACCCACCCGGAGCCACCATGCCGCCACAGCCGCTGACGACGTCCGCCAGGCCCCACGCCCCCACCCGCCCGCTGCCCGCCCTCAAGATCCCGCACCTGGGTGACTTCCACGTTCCGCCGCGCGTCGTCGTGATCACGGCGCTGGCCGTCCCCGTCGGCGCCGTCGCCGCGCTCGTGGCCGCCGGGCTGCTGAAGCTGATCGCCCTGATCACCAACCTCGCCTTCCTCGGCCGTCTCGCCTTCGGCCCCGCCGTCCCCGCGGACACCCCGCACCGCTGGCTGCTGGCCGTGATGCCGGTGGCGGGCGGACTGGTCATCGGGGTGATGGCCCGCTACGGCTCGGAGAAGATACGCGGCCACGGGATGCCCGAGGCCATCGAGTCGATCCTCGTGGGCGGCAGCCGGGTGCAGCCGCGCGTCGCCGTGCTGAAGCCCACGTCGGCCGCGATATCCATCGGCACCGGCGGGCCGTTCGGCGCGGAGGGCCCGATCATCATGACCGGGGGAGCCGTCGGCTCCCTGCTGGCCCAGTTCCTCAAGGTCACCACCGACGAGCGCAAGGCGCTGCTGGTGGCGGGGTCCGCCGCCGGCATGGCCGCGACCTTCAACGCGCCGCTCGCCTCCATCCTGCTCGCGGTGGAGCTGCTGCTCTTCGAGTGGCGGCCCCGCTCCTACCTCCCGGTCGCCGTCGCCGCCGTGACCGCCACCCTCGTGCGCGGACCGCTGCTGGGCACCGACCCGCTGTTCGGCGGCGCGCACGTGCCCGACCGCATCGCCCTGCCCTCGTACGGCCTGTGTGTGGTCGCGGGGGCGGCGGCCGGTCTGCTCGCACTGGGCGCCACCTCCCTCGTCTACCTCTCCGAGGACCTCTTCTCGCGGCTGCGCCTCCACTGGATGTGGTGGCCCGCGATCGGCGGCGCGATCATCGGGGCGGGCGGCCTGATCGAACCGCGCGCCCTGGGCGTCGGCTACGACGTCATCGGCGCGCTGCTGACCGGGCACGCCACGGTCGGGCTGATCGTCGGCGTCCTGGTGGTGAAGACCCTGGTCTGGGGCCTGTCGCTGGGTTCGGGCACCTCCGGCGGCGTCCTCGCGCCCATGTTCATGGTCGGCGGCGCGCTGGGCGCGGCCGAGGCCCTGGTCTTCCCGCACGTCAGCCCCGGCTTCTGGGCCCTGGTCTCGCTGGCCGGGGTGCTCGGCGGGGTCATGCGCTCCCCGCTCACCGGCATCGTCTTCTGCCTGGAACTCACCCACGAGGTCAACGCCCTGATCCCGATGGTGATCACCGCGTCGGCCGCCTACCTGCTGTCGGTGGTCCTGCTGAAGCGGTCGGTACTCACCGAGAAGCTCGCGCGGCGCGGCCTGCACCTGAGCCGCGAGTACTCCGTCGACCCGCTGGAGGTGCACCTCGTCCGCCAGCTGGAGACGCCCGCGGGGGTCACCTTCGCCGCCGACCGCCCGGCCGGCGAGGTCACCGCCCTGCTGCGCGCCGCGCACGAGGCGGGCGATCCCGAGGGGCTGCTCGCCCAGCGGCTGTACCCGGTGCTGGACGCGGACGGCGGGCTGACCGGCGTCCTCACGCGCGGCGCTCTGGTGCACGCCGACCCCGCCGACGCCACTCCGCTCGGCGAGCTGGCCCGGCCGGCGGTCACCGCACATCCCGACGAGACCCTGCGGACGCTCGCCAACCGCATGGCACAGCACGAGGTCACCCGGCTGCTGGTGGTCACCCGCGAGCCGCACCCGCGCGTCGAGGGCGTCATCAGCCTGCGGCACCTGCTGACCGCGCGCCGCATCGACCTGCACGAGGAGCACCACGCGGAGCGCGTCCTTGACCTGCGGGCCCGGCGGACCCCGGCCCCCGCGCCCGCGCCCGCCGCGAGCTGAAGATGAGGGGACCAACTATTGCAAAAGACAAGAAAAACTCCCGTCTAAGCACCATCAACAGTCCGTAGTCACTCGACTCCGGAGCGCATCCACGCCGCAAGCTGGGGAAGTGGAACGTCCGGCTTCGGAAGGAGTGACCTCGGTGGGACGGCGCGGTGCCCGGCGGGAAGCGGAACGGATGGCGGCTTACGCCGCCGACCAGCTGCTGCGGGCCGGCGGGATACTGCGGCGGACCGCGACCACACCGGATATGAGGGCGGTCTTCCGCACCGACCAGGGCGTCAACGACGCACCGTACCGGGAGCGTTGGGCACACGACCGGGTCGTGCGCTCCACGCACGGCGTGAACTGCACCGGATCGTGCTCGTGGAAGGTGTACGTCAAGGACGGTCTGATCACCTGGGAGACCCAGGAGACGGACTATCCCTCGACCGGACCCGACCGGCCCGAGTACGAGCCGCGCGGCTGCCCGCGCGGCGCCTCGTTCTCCTGGTACACCTACTCCCCCACCCGGGTCAGGTACCCCCATGTCCGGGGCGTACTGCTGGAGTTGTACCGCGAGGCCCGCACCCGGCTCGGCGATCCGGTCGCCGCCTGGGCCGAGGTCACCGGGGACCCGGTGAAGCGGCGGCGCTACCAGTCGGCGCGGGGCAAGGGCGGTCTGGTGCGTGTGGGCTGGCCGGAGGCGCTGGAGATCGCGGCGGCCGCGCACGTCCACAACATCGCCGCCCACGGCCCCGACCGTATCGCCGGGTTCTCCCCGATCCCGGCGATGTCGATGGCCTCGCACGCGGTCGGCGCGCGGTTCATGTCCCTGATCGGCGCGCCGATGCTGTCCTTCTACGACTGGTACGCCGACCTGCCCATCGCCTCACCGCAGGTCTTCGGCGACCAGACGGACGTACCGGAGTCCGGGGACTGGTGGGACGCCGCGTATCTCGTGCTGTGGGGTTCCAATGTGCCGGTGACCCGGACCCCGGACGCACACTGGATGACCGAGGCCCGCTACCGGGGGCAGAAGGTCGTCGTGGTGTCCCCGGACTACTCGGACGCGGCCAAGTTCGGCGACGAGTGGCTGCACCCGCACCCGGGCACCGACGGCGCGCTGGCGATGGCCCTGGGCCATGTGATCCTCACCGAGTTCTTCGTCCGCCGGCAGGTGCCGTACTTCACCGACTACGTGCGCCGCTTCACCGACCTGCCGTTCCTGGTCGAACTCGACGAGCGGGACGGGGAGTTCGTGCCCGGCAAGTTCGTCACGGCGGCCACGCTCGGGCTCGCCGGCGAGGACGGGGAGGACGAGGAGGAGGCCGCCTGGAAGCCGGTGCTGCTCGACGCGGCCTCCGGCCGTCCGGTCGTCCCGAACGGCACACTGGGCGACCGCTGGTCCAAGCGCGGCGAGGGCCGCTGGAACCTGGACCTGGGCACACTCGAACCCCGACTCACCCTGTACGGGCCCGAGTCGAGGTCCGTGCGCGTCCTGCTGCCGCGTTTCGACGGGCAGCCGCCCTCGGTGCGCGGGGTGCCGGTGCGCGAGCTGGCCGGACGGCGGGTCACGACCGTGTTCGACCTGCTCCTCGCCCAGTACGGCGTCGGCCGCGCGGGCCTGCCCGGCACCTGGGCCAGGGACTACACGGACCCCGCGCAGCCGTACACGCCCGCCTGGCAGGAGGCGATCACCTCGGTGCCGGCCACTGCGGTGGAGCGCCTGGCGCGGGAGTTCGCGCGCACGGCGGAGCGGAGCCGGGGCCGCTGCATGATCGTGATGGGTGCGGGCACCAACCACTGGTTCCACTCCGACACCGTCTACCGCGCCTTTCTCACCCTGCTGCTGCTCACCGGCTGCCAGGGCGTCAACGGCGGCGGCTGGGCGCACTACGTGGGCCAGGAGAAGGTACGGCCGTACGCCGGCTGGCAGCAGCTGCAGTCGGCCGCGGACTGGGTACGGCCGTCGCGGCAGATGGCGGGGACTCCCTACTGGTATCTGCACACCGACCAGTGGCGGTACGACCCGCACCGCGCCGACGCCCTGGCCTCGCCCACCGGGAAGGGCCTGTTCGCCGGGCGCCACACGGCCGACCTGGTGGCGCAGTCCGTGCGGCTCGGCTGGATGCCCGGCGCGCCCGCCTTCTCGGCCAACCCCCTCGACCTCGGCCGCGCCGTGCGGGAGAGCGGACACGAGCCGGACGAGTGGGTGGCCGCCCGACTCGGCGACGGAGAGCTGACGTTCGCCTGCGAGGACCCGGACGACCCCGCCAACTGGCCGCGTGTGCTGACGGTCTGGCGGGCGAACCTGATCGGCTCCTCCGCCAAGGGCAACGAGTTCTTCCTGCGGCATCTGCTCGGCGCGAGCGACAACGCACAGGCCGAGGAGGCGCCGCCCGAGGCCCGGCCGCGGGACCTCGTCTGGCACGAACAGGCGCCGCGCGGCAAGCTCGACCTGCTGCTCGCGCTGGACTTCCGGATGACCTCGACGACGCTGATGGCCGACCTGGTGCTGCCGGCCGCCACCTGGTACGAGAAGCACGATCTGTCCAGCACCGACATGCACCCCTACGTACACGCGTTCTCGCCCGCGATCAGCCCGCCGTGGGAGGCCCGCACCGACTTCGAGATCTTCCACGCGCTGGCCGCCGCGTTCAGCGAGCTCGCCGCGGGCCGGCTGGACACGGCGTACGACCTGGTCGCCACCCCGCAAGCGCACGACACCCCGGGCGAGACGGCCCAGCCCGGCGGCGTCGTCCATGACTGGCGGGAGGGCGGGGCTCCTCAACCCGGCCGCAACCTCCCGGACTTCACCCTCGTCGAGCGCGACTACACGGCCGTCGCCGACCAGCTCGCCGCCCTCGGACCGCTCGCCGAGGAACACGGGATGACCGTCAAAGGTGTCACGGTACGGCCGGCCGCTGAGGCGCGCTGGCTGGCCGCCCGCTGCGGCACCGCCCGCTCCGGTCCCGCACACGGGCGTCCGCTGCTGGACACCGACGTCAAGCTGTGCGAGGCGGTCCTCGCGCTGTCCGGGACGACCAACGGGCGGCTGGCCGCAGAGGGTTTCGAGCGGCTGGCCGAACGCTGCGGCCACGGCAGCGGGTTCGCGGCGCTCGCCGAGGCGGTCCGCGAACGGCGCGTGGTCTTCTCCGACACCCAGGACCGCCCCGTCCAGGTCGGCACGAGTTACGAGTGGTCCGGCAAGGAGGCGCCCGACCGGCGCTACTCGCCCTTCACGGTCAACACCGAACACCGCAAGCCCTGGCACACCCTGACTGGGCGTCAGCACTTCTACCTCGACCACGACTGGATGGCCGAGCTGGGCGAGCAACTGCCGGTCTACCGGCCCCCCTTGGACCTGTCCCCCGCCCTCGGCGCCGGTGAACGGGAGGTGGACGTCCGCTATCTCACCCCGCACTCCAAATGGTCGATCCACTCCGAGTACCAGGAGAACCTGCTCATGCAGACCCTGGCCCGCGGCGGCCCGGTGATCTGGATGAGCGTCACCGACGCGCAGGCGATCGGCGCGGCCGACAACGACTGGGTGGAGGCGGTCAACCCGAACGGGGTGGTGGTGGCCCGCGCGGTCGTCTCGCACCGGATGCCACCCGGCACGGTGTTCATGTACCACGTGCAGGAGCGCCTGGTGAACGTGCCGCGCTCCGAGGCCACGGGCCGGCGCGGCGGCGTCCACAACGCGCTGACCCGCGTCCTGCTCAAACCCACCCACCTCATCGGCGGCTACGGCCAGTTGTCGTTCGCCCCCAACTACTACGGTCCCACCGGCAACCAGCGCGACGCCCGTACCGTGATCCGCCGCCGCGCGCAGGAGGTGCAGTACTGACATGCGCTGTATGGCACAGGTCGCGATGGTCATGAACCTCGACAAGTGCATCGGCTGCCACACCTGCTCGGTCACCTGCAAGCAGACCTGGACCAACCGCAGGGGCACCGAGTACGCGTGGTTCAACAACGTCGAGACCCGCCCGGGGCAGGGCTACCCGAAGCGGCACGAGGACCAGGAGAAGTGGCGGGGCGGCTGGCGGCTGGACGCCCGGGGCCGGCTGGTCCCGCGCGCCGGGGGCCGCGCCCGCCGCCTGGCCCGCCTCTTCGCCAACCCCGAACTCCCCTCCCTGGGCGACTACTACGAGCCCTGGACCTACGACTACGACACCCTGATCTCCGCCCCGCTCGGCGACGACCTGCCCACGGCCCGCCCCCGCTCACTGGTCGACGGCCGCCCCACGGCCGTCACCGGCGGACCCAACTGGGACGACGACCTGGGCGGCGGCCCGGACCACCTCGCCGGCGACCCGGTGCTCCGGCAACTGAACGAGCAGGTGCGGCTCGACTACGAGCAGGCGTTCATGTTCCATCTGCCGCGCATCTGCGAGCACTGCCTCAACCCGACATGCGTGGCCGTGTGTCCGTCCGGGGCGCTGTACAAGCGGATCGAGGACGGCATCGTCCTGGTCGACCAGGACCGGTGCCGGGGCTGGCGGATGTGCGTGAGCGGATGCCCGTACAAGAAGGTGTACTTCAACCACGCCACCGGCAAGGCCGAGAAGTGCACCCTGTGCTATCCGCGCATCGAGGCGGGTGAGCCGACCGTGTGCGCGGAGACCTGTGTGGGCCGGCTGCGCTATCTCGGGGTCATGCTGTACGACGCCGACAAGGTGGGCGAGGCCGCGGCCGTACCCGACGAACGCGACCTGTACGAGGCCCAGTTGGGCTGTTTCCTCGACCCGTACGACCCGGCGGTGGCACGGGCCGCGGAGGAGGCGGGCATCCCCCACGACTGGGTCACGGCAGCCCGCCGCTCCCCGGTGCGGGACCTGATCACCACCTACCGGATCGCGCTGCCGCTGCACCCCGAGTACCGCACCATGCCGATGGTCTGGTACGTGCCGCCGCTCTCCCCCGTCGTCGACGCGCTCACCCGCAGCGGCCACGACGGCGAGGACCCGGCGGCCCTGTTCGGCGCGATCGACAGCCTGCGCATCCCTCTCGGTTATCTCGCCGGGCTGTTCACCGCCGGGGACTCCGCTCCCGTGGAGGCGGCCCTGTGCCGGCTCGCCGCGATGCGCGCCCACATGCGGCGCGTGAACCTCGGCGAGGAACGCGACCCGGCGATCGCGCGGGGCGTGGGCATGACCGGGTCCGGTCTGGAGGCGATGTACCGGCTGCTCGCCCTCGCCAAGTACGAGGAGCGGTACGTCGTCCCCACCACCTATGTCGCCGGTGCGGGCGGAAACGGACCGACGGCCGCGGGCTGCAGCCTGGAACGGGCCGGCGGGCCGGGGATGTACGAGGCGGAGTCCTTTCACGGGGGACTCGTGGCGGCCGGGCCGGGTACGGACGGGGGCACGGGCTCGCGCCGCGGGAGGAGCGGGGGCAGTGGTTCCGGCGGGGGCGGGGACCTCTTGCGGGGACGGGTGAACCTGCTGCTGTGGAACGGCCGGGGCCGTCCCGCGGGGCTGTTCCCCGAGCGCGGGGGTGAGGCGCGGTGAGGCAGGTGCACCGGGTGGTGTACCAGGCCGCCGCCCTGCTCCTCGACTACCCCGGTGAGGACTGGCCGGAGCGCCGGGCCCGGGTCAGCGGGGTGCTGGCGGCCGTACCGGGCCCCGAGACGAGGCCCCTGCTGGCCTTCTGCCGGGCCACGGCCGACGTCCCGCTGCTCGACCTCGGAGCCCGTTACGTCACCACCTTCGACCGCAGCCGCCGCCGCACCCTGCACCTGACCCACTACACCGACGGCGACACCCGCCGCCGGGGTGCCTCCCTCGCCGCGCTCAAGGCCCGCTACCGCCGCCACGGCTGGGAGCCGGCCGCCGGGGAACTGCCCGACTACCTGCCCGCCGTCCTGGAGTTCGCGGCGCGCTGCCCCGTACCGGGCCGGGCCGTGCTGCGGGAGCACTGCGGCGCCCTCGACCTGCTCGCCCGGGGCCTCGACGCCCACCGCAGCCCCTACCTGGACGTGGTCCGCGCCGTACGCGCCACCCTGCCGGCCACGCCACCGGCGCCCGTTCCCGCACCAGACCGCCCGCTGCCGGTGCCGTACCCGCTGCCGTACGCCCCGGGCGACGAAGGAGTCCGCCGCTGATGACGCAGACGCATCTGCAGATCGCGTTGTGGGGCGTACTGCCCTACCTCGCCCTGGCCGTGCTGGTCGCCGGCACGGCCTGGCGCTACCGGTACGACCGCTTCGGCTTCACCACCCGCTCCAGCCAGCTCCACGAGTCCCGGCTGCTGCGGATCGGCGGACCGCTGTTCCACTACGCCCTGTTCCTCGTCGCCGGCGGCCATGTGACGGGTCTGCTGGTCCCGGAGTCGCTGACCCGGCGGCTGCGGATCAGCGAGGCCCAGTACCACGCGGTCGCGCTGGCCATGGGCGGGGCGGCGGGCCTCGCGGCCGCCGCGGGGCTCGGCCTGCTGCTGTACCGCAGGCTGCGGGTGTCCGCCGTACGCCGGGCGAGCGGCCGCAGCGACCGCCTGGCCCTGCCGCTGCTGGCGCTCGTCCTGCTCGCCGGCCTGACCGCCACCGCCTCCTCGGTGACCAACCCCTACGACTACCGGCTCGGGGTGTCCGTCTGGTTCCGCAGTCTGTTCGCCCTCGACCCGGACGTCGGCGCGATGGCGCACGCACCGCTCGTCTACCGGTGCCACGCGCTGCTCGCCCTGGCCCTGTTCGCGCTGTGGCCGTTCAGCCGCCTGGTGCACGCGTTCGCCGTCCCGCTCGGCTACGTCGTCCGCCCGTACGTCGTCTACCGCTCCCGGGGCGGCACGGGCACCCGGCGCACGGCTATGGACCGGTAGGACGCACCGGGTTTGGCTCTGGTGACCGGACCACGACCCCGGCAGGGTGGTGCTCCCGGCCACGAGGAGCGACCCCGAGGAGACCCTCACCATGCGATTCCGGCACGCGGACACCCTTTGGGCCACGTTCCCCGAACTGGCCTCCGGCGCGCTGTACGCCACCGGCGTCGACGCCGCTGCGGACACCGGCCCGCGCGCCGCCGCGTACACCGCCCGCGCCCTGGCCCGGCTGGCCGGCGCCACCGAGGGCGAGTTTCCCGAAGTACTGGCCTGGCGGCGGACGTTCACCCGGCTGGGAGTGAAGCCGACGCAGTACCGGTCCGCCTCCGAGTCGCTGCTGCGGCGGCTGCGCAAGGAGGGGACGCTGCCGCGCATCCACCCGCTGGTCGACCTGTGCAACGCGCTGTCGGTGGCGTACGCCGTCCCGGTGGCGGTGCTCGACGTCGACCGGATCGCCGAGCCGCTGCTGGAGGTGCGGCCGGCCGTCGGCGACGAGACGTACACGGCGTTCGGCGGGGGCGTCGAGCGGCCCGCGCCCGGCGAGGTGACGTTCGTCGACTCCGCGGGACGGGCGCACGCCCGGCGCTGGACCCACCGGCAGAGCGGCCACTCGGCGGTCGGGGAGCACACCCGCCGGGTGCTGGTGGTGGCGGAGGCCATGCACGACGGCGGCGCGCAGATCGTGCCCGAGCTGCTGAAGACGGTGCAGGAGGAGGTGGCGGCGCACTGGGGCGCGGTCACCGGGACGGCCGTGCTCACCCGGGCCGCGCCGGACTTCGTCTTCGGCGACTGAGCCGGCGGCATGGCAGCATCGGCAGGATGAACGAGGGGACATACGTGCCCGCCACCGGCGAACTCCCGGGCCGGGGCTCGGACTTCCTGCAACTGGCGGCCGGTGACGTGCCCGCCGGCGGGAAGGCGGAGTGGCTGGCGGGCCGGCTGCGGCAGGCGATAGCGGACGGCCGGCTGGCGGTGGGCAGCAGACTGCCGCCCACCCGGGTACTGGCCGCCGAACTCCACGTCTCCCGCGGGGTGATCACCGAGGCGTACCGCCGCCTCGCCGAGGACGGTCACCTGGAGGGCCGCCGCCGCGGGGGCACGGTGGTGGTCGCGGCCCCGTTCGCTCCGGCGCCGTTCGCCGGGGCGCGGGGCGTCTTGGGGGGCGGGGCTCCGGAGGACGGGGAGCCGGCGAAGG
Organism: Streptomyces sp. NPDC037288; assembly: GCF_055603265.1. NCBI lineage: Bacteria > Bacillati > Actinomycetota > Actinomycetes > Kitasatosporales > Streptomycetaceae > Streptomyces > Streptomyces sp. NPDC037288. The sequence continues at coordinate 267,377 of NZ_JBVJVY010000002.1, read as the reverse complement.
ACCCGGCGCACACCGCGGCGGGCGGACCCCTGCCCGGCACGTCCGCGACACCGCCCCTCCGCCCGTCCGCGGCACCGGACACCGGCGCACCCGGAACCGCATCCCCCGGCCCCACCGGCACCGGCCCCCATCCCACGTCGCCCCACCCCGCGTCCGGGACGACGACACCGCCCTCGCGCGGCCCCGGCCACCCGCCCTCCCGCGCGCGGAGCGCCCCTCGCACTCCCCGGGCCCCGCACTCCAGCGCGGGCCACCGCGGCCCCACCCCGCCGACGCCGTTCTCCCGCGCCCCCGAGGCCGATGCCTTCGACGCGCTGCGGGCGGCCCCGGCCGTCGTCGACCTCACCCCCGGGCGGCCGGACCTCGCCACCTTCCCGCGCACCGCCTGGCTGCGGGCCGAGCGCGCCGTCCTGTCGGACCTGTCCGCCGAGCACCTCGGCTACGGCGACCCCCGGGGCGCCCCCGCGCTGCGGCGGTCCGTCGCCGGCTGGCTCGCGCGGATGCGGGGCGTGCGGGTGGAGCCGGACGAGGTGCTGATCGTCGCGGGCACCGCCCAGGCGCTCACGCTGCTGCACCAGGTGCTGCGGGCGGACGGCGTCGACGCCGTCGCGGTGGAGGACCCGGGCTCGCTCGGGACCCGTCAGCATCTGCGCAACGGGGGCCTCGGCACCCCTCCGGTGCCGGTGGACGAGAACGGGGTCCGGGTGGACGCGTTGCGCGCGAGCGGCGCCCCGGCGGTGCTGCTCACGCCGGCCCACCAGTTCCCGACGGGGGTGGTGACCAGCGGCGAGCGCCGGCGCGAGCTGTTGGGCTGGGCGCGGGACGGCGGGCTGATCCTGGAGGACGACTACGACGCGGAGCACCGCTACGACCGCCCGCCGGTCCCCGCGCTGCGGGCACTGCTGGCCGACCGGGTGTGCTACATGGGCAGCGTGTCCAAGCTGCTCGCCCCGGCGCTGCGCATCGGCTGGCTGGTGGCCCCGCCCCGCCATCGCGCGGGCCTGGTCGACGCCAAGCGGTTCAACGACCTGGGCAATCCGGTGCTGCCGCAGCTGGTGCTCGCCCGGCTGATGGACTCCGGTGAACTGGAGCGGCGGCTGCGGCTGGTGCGGCGCCGGCACCGCGACCGCCGTGACGCGATGATCGCCGCCCTCGCCGAGCATCTGCCCGGCGGGACCGTGCACGGCGCCTCGGCCGGCCTGCATCTGACGGTCACGTACGCGGCGGACGTTCCCGACACCGAAGTGGCCGCCGCCGCGCTGGCACGGGGCGTGAAGTGCCAACCGCTGTCCTGGCACCGGCAGTTGCCCGGCCCGCCCGGACTCGTCCTCGGGTACGCGGCCACCGCGCCGGGAGCCATCGCCGAGGGCGTGGCCCTGCTCGGCAGAACCCTGCGCGACCTGTCCTGACCGGACGGACCCCCTCAGCGCCTGATCCGGACCGGCGACCGCCCTGTGGATCTCAAGCCGGCGAAAAGGAGACCTGACGGCGGCGGCCAGCTGTACGAGGCCGACCTGGCCGAGGGCACCAACCGCGTCGTGACCAGCCTGTCCGGGGACCCCTGGAGCCCGGACCCGTGACTCCGTCAGGGAAGCTGGGCGGCGAACGCCTCGTACGCCCGGTCGTCGAAGAGGACGAACCGGGCCTCCTCGACCGCGGTGTCCGTGGCCCGCACCGTCTCCACGGCGATCCGTGCCGCGTCCTCCATCGGCCACCGGTACACGCCGGTGGAGACGGCCGGGAACGCGACCGTACGGGCACCGAGTTCGTCGGCGACCTTCAGGGCCTCGCGGTAGCAGGAGGCCAGCAGCTGTGAGCGGTCCTCGCTCCGGCTGTACACGGGGCCCACCGTGTGGATGACCCAGCGGGCGTCCAGTGCGCCCGCCGTCGTGGCGACCGCCTGGCCGGTGGGCAGGCCCTTGCCGTACCGGGAGGCGCGCAGGGCGCGGCACTCCTCCAGGATGGCCGGGCCGCCGCGCCGGTGGATCGCGCCGTCGACCCCTCCGCCGCCGAGCAGGGAGGAGTTGGCCGCGTTGACGATCGCGTCGGCGCTCTGCCGGGTGATGTCTCCCTGGACGAGGGTGATGGCGGTCATGTCTGCCTCAGTCTTCGCCAGACGGCCTTGGCCGCGTTGTGCCCCGACATGCCGTGCACGCCGGGTCCCGGCGGGGTGGCCGCGGAGCAGATGAAGACCGCCGGATGCGGGGTGTGGTACGGGAACAGGGTCGGTCTCGGGCGCAGCAGCAGCTGGAGTCCGGACGTCGCGCCGCAGGCGATGTCGCCGCCGACGTAGTTGGCGTTGTGGGCGGCCAGTTCGGCGGGGCCGGAGACGGCGCGGGCGAGGACGCGGTCACGGAAACCGGGGGCGAAGCGCTCCAGTTGGCGTTCCATGGCGTCGGTGAGGTCGCCGGTCCAGCCGTTCGGGACATGGCCGTACGCCCAGAAGACCTGCTTGCCCTCGGGGGCGCGGGTCGGGTCGACGATACCGGGCTGCACGGTGATCATGAACGGCCGGTCGGGGGCGCGGCCCTCGCGGGAGGCGGCGCGCAGGGCGGTGGCGATCTCGTCCTTGCTCGCGCCGATCTGGACGGTCGTGGCGGCGCGGGCCTCGGGCGCGGTCCAGGGCACGGGGCCGTCCAGCGCGTAGTCGATCTTGAAGACGCTCGGGCCGTAGCGGTAGGTGCGGTAGTGGTCGCCGAAGCCGGCGATGCGGGCGAGCGCGGTGGGTGAGGTGTCGAAGACGTACGCCCGCGCGGGCGGCAGGTCGTCCAGCCGCTTGACCTCGTAGTCGGTGTGTACGGCACCGCCCAGGTCCTTCAGGTACCCGGCGAGGGCGTCGGAGATCGCCTGGGAGCCGCCGCGGGGCACCGGCCAGCCGCGGGCGTGCGCGGACAGCGCGAAGACCAGGCCGATGGCGCCGGTGGCCAGGCCGTTCAGCGGCGCGATCACATGCGCGACCAGACCGGCGAACAGGGCCTTGGCCCGCTCGTCCTTGAAGCGGCGCAGCAGCCAGGTGGACGGCGGCAGCCCGGCCAGACCGAAGCGGGCCAGGGTGACGGGGTCGCGCGGGAGCGCGCTGAGCGGCAGGGACATGAAGTCCCGTACGAGGGTGTCCCAGTGGGGGAGGAACGGCCCGACCAGTCTGCGGTACGCGCCCGCGTCGCGCGGGCCGAAGGAGGCGGCCGTCTCGGCGACCGAGCGGGAGAGCACGGCCGCGGTGCCGTCGAGGAAGGGGTGCGCCATCGGCAGCTCGGAGTGCAGCCACTGCAGGCCGTAGCGGTCGAGGGGCAGGGCGCGGAACGCCGGTGAGTTGATGCCGAGGGGGTGGGCGGCCGAGCACGGGTCGTGCCGGAAACCGGGCAGTGTCAGTTCCTCGGTGCGGGCGCCTCCGCCCACGGCGGACTTCGCCTCGAACACCGCGACGGAGAAGCCGCGGCGGGCCAGCTCCACGGCAGCGGTCAGTCCGTTCGGTCCCGCACCCACCACGACCGCATCGAGCATCGACGGCACCTTCGGACCCCTTCGTCAGCCGATGGCCACTCGGGGCCAGGATATGCCGGAGGACTGACACTCCCCCGGCCCGGGTGGCCCGCGCGACCGGTTCCGGCCCGCGGGCGGGGTGAAAGGGGCCGTGGCGGGCGGGACCCGACGCGACGACACGCACCCGCCGGCCGCCGGGCACAGCCGACCTGCCGGCGCCCTCCCGGCCGCCGGTGACAGGCACAGACCCGACGCCACGGCCTCACCGTCCACCCGGCACGGCCAGACCCGCCACCACCGCCCGCCCCCCGAGACGAGGACAGACGGCACGCCACAGCCCCGCCGTCCGCCGCGGACAGCGAACCGCGCGCGCCTCCCGGCCGCCGGTGACCGGGGCGGGCGTGGGACTCAGGCTGCGGTGCGCAGGAGTTCCGTCAGCCGGTGGGCCGTCGCGGTGTCCCGGGCCGCCGTGAACGGCAGTGCGTTGCCGCCGGTCACGCGGAACGGTTCACCGGCGCGGGTGAGATGCGTGCCGCCCGCCTCCTCGACGAGGAGCAGGCCGGCCGCGTGGTCCCAGGCCGCCTCCCAGGAGAACGCGACGGCGTCCAACTCGCCCCGGGCGACGGCGAGGTACTCCAGGCCGGCCGAACCGCAGGGGCGGGGGGCGAGGCCGTCGGTCCACAGGGCGTGCAGGGCACGCTTCTGCTCGTCGGTGGTGTAGTCCGGGTGGGACGTGGCGACCACGAGGTCGCGGCCGGGCGCGGGCGGGCCCGCGAGCAGCCGCTCGCCGTCGAGGAAGGCGCCCCGGCCGCGGACCGCGGTGGCGAGCTGGTCGCGCGCCGCGGCGTAGGTCCAGGAGGCGCGGACGACGCCCCGGTGGGCGAGCGCGACCAGGGTGCAGAACCCGTCGTCGCCGTGCACGAACTGCCGGGTGCCGTCGACCGGGTCGACGATCCACACCGGTGCGTCGCCCTGCAGCGCGGCGTACGTCGCCGGGTCGGCGTGCACCGCCTCCTCGCCGACCACGACCGAGCCGGGCAGCAGGGCGCTGAGGTCCTCGGTGAGCCGCAGCTCGGCGAGCCGGTCGGCGTCCGTCACCAGGTCGTGGGGGCCGCTCTTCTGGTCCACCTCGTGCTCGGCGAGGCGGCGGAAGCGGGGCAGGATCTCGGCCTCGGCCGCCTTGCGGACCGCCTCCTCCACGTCGGCCGAGCAGCGGCCGAGAAACTCGTCGATGGTTTCCGTCTCTTCGATCATGCCTCCATGAGAGCACGCCCCACTGACAATCCCCGCCCGCCCGGTGCACGCCCGGTGGAATCGGGATGAAGAACGGGTGCCGGATGACCGGTCAGCGGCCGACGGCGTACCCCTGCATCCCGCGCGGGTTCGCCGCCGCCGACAGCACGCCGGTCTCCGGGTCCCGGGCCACCGCGCACAGGCGTCCCTCGGACCAGGCGGGGCCGACGGTGACGTCGTGGCCGCGCCGCCGCAGCTCCCCGATGACGTCCGGGTCCGTGCGGGACTCCACGGTGACGCCGCCGGGGCGCCGGCCGCGCGGGTGGAAGGAGCTGGGGAAGCTGTCGTTGTGCCAGTTCGGGGCGTCGATCGCGCCCTGCAGGTCGAGGGCGCCGCGGACCGGGGCGCGCAGGGCGGCGGCGAGGAGGAAGTGCAGCTGCCACTGGTCCTGCTGGTCGCCGCCGGGCGTGCCGAACGCCAGGACCGGCACCCCGTCGCGCAGTGCGAGGGACGGGGTGAGGGTGGTGCGCGGGCGGCGGCCCGGGGTGAGGGAGTTCGGCAGGCCCTCCTCCAGCCAGGTCATCTGCAGGCGGGTGCCGAGCGGGAAGCCCAGCTCGGGCACGACCGGGTTGGACTGCAGCCAGCCGCCGCTCGGCGTGGCCGCGACCATGTTGCCCCAGCGGTCGACGACGTCCAGGTGGCAGGTGTCGCCGCGGGTCGTGCCGTCGGCGGCCACGTGCGGCTCGCCGGGGATCTCCGCGACCGTCGGCTCACCGGCCCCCATCGGGTCGAAGCCGCGCTCGCCGGTCTCCACGCGCGCGTACGCCTGCGCCGGCAGCCGCGGGGCGCGTCCGCCGGGGCTGCCCGGCCGCAGCTCCCAGGAGGCCTTGGCGCCGACCAGGGCCCGCCGGCCGGCGTTGTACTCGTCCGAGAGGAGCTCGGCCAGCGGCACCTCGGCGGCGTCGCCGTACCAGGCCTCCCGGTCGGCCATGGCGAGCTTGCAGCCCTCGATCAGCAGGTGCACGTACTCGGCGGAGCCCTGGGCGGGCAGCTCGGGCGGGAGCAGGGCGAGCTGCTGCAGGAGTGCGGGGCCCTGGCTCCAGGGGCCCGCCTTGCACACGGTCCAGCCGTTCCAGTCGTAGGTCACCGGGGTCTCGTAGGTCGCCGACCAGCCGGCGAGGTCGGCCTCGGTGAGGGTGCCGGTGTGCCGCATCCCGCTGGTGTCCGTCGTGGGCCGCCGGGCCTGCCGTACCAGAGCCTGCCCGATGAAGCCGGAGCGCCACACCTCGCGCGCGGCGTCGATCCGGGCCTCCCGGTCGCCGCTGCCAGCGGTCTGGGCCAGCAGCCGCTTCCAGGTGGCGGCGAGGGCGGGGTTGCGGAAGAGCTCACCGGGCCGGGGCGCCCGGCCGCCGGGCAGGTACACCTGCGCCGACGAGGTCCACTCGGTCTCGAACAGCTCCCGTACGGCCTCCGCGGTCGCGCCGACCTTCTCCACGGGCGCGTGCCCGTGCTCGGCGTATCCGATGGCGTACGTGAGGACGTCGTCCAGGGACTTCGTGCCGTGGTCGCGCAGGAGCAGCAGCCAGGCGTCGAAGGCTCCGGGCACGGCGGCCGCGAGCGGCCCGGTGCCGGGTACGAGGTCCAGCCCGAGCCCCCGGTAGTGGGCGACGGTGGCACCGGCCGGGGCGACCCCCTGCCCGCACAGCACCCGCACCGCGCCGCCCGCCGGGGCGAGCAGAATCGGTACCTCGCCGGCCGGCCCGTTCAGATGCGGCTCCACCACGTGCAGCACGAACGCCCCGGCCACGGCGGCGTCGAAGGCGTTCCCGCCGCTCTCCAGCACCGCCATCGCCGACTGGGAGGCCAGCCAGTGGGTGGAGGACACCATGCCGAAGGTTCCTTGAAGCGTGGGTCGGGTGGTGAACTGCATCTCTCACCTCGCTGGAGTGCCGGCGCTGGGCCGCGGCTTCGCATCCCCGGCGAAAGCCGCGACGGAATCAAGGGGGTGGACCGCCTCAGGCGGGTGTCTCGCCGGAGTCGGCCAGGGCCCTGAGACCGGCGATGATGCACTGGAGGCCGAAGGCGAAGTTGCGGTCGCGGATCTCGGTGGCCGTGCCGATGTCGCGGCTCGCGAGCTCCCGCAGGGTCGCGAACTCCGTGAGTCCGGACCGCACGGCGTTCGAGACCTCCGCGAAGCCCTCGTCCGCCGACTGCTCGCCGTTCCGCTCCGCCGTCGCGGCGTTCTCGATCATGCGGGTCTCCGCGGTGGCGAACCCGCAGACGTACTCCAGGACGAGGGCGGCGGCGCTGTCGGTCTGGTCGGCGGCGAGCCCCGAGCCGCTCACCACGCGCAACGCGGTGTCCGTCATGCGCAGGGCGTTCGGGCCGATGTTGAGGTACTCGCCGATCAGCCGTGCGGCCCACCGGTGCCGGGCGAACACCGCCCGCAGGCTGCCCGCGAGGGCACGCAGCTGCTCGTCCCAGGGGAGGTCGTCCGGGGGTGCCACGACCTGGCCGAACACCTCGTCCAGGGCCAGCTCCAGCAGCGCGCCCTTGGTGGTCACATGCCAGTACAGGGACATGTGCCCCGCGGCGAGCCGGGCCGCCACCCGGCGCATCGACAGTGCCTGCAGGCCCTCGGCGTCGAGGAGTTCGACCGCCGTCCGCACGATGCGGTCGCGGCTCAGTCCCGGCGGACCGGGCTGCCGCGCGGGGGGTGTCAGCCATACGCTCGCGGACGTTGCCGCCCCCCGCTTGCGCTCACCCACGCCCGGCCTCCCCGGTCTCGTTCCGCCACTGGTTCGCAGACCTGCCATCGTACGGCCGTGTGGCGCACGTCCCGGGGCACGCCGGTCATGCCGAGGTGTACCCGTCCGGGTCGCCCGGTTCGCCCGGATCGCCGGAGACCGCCGCGCCGACCGGCGTCGGCGGGGCCGTCGGCTCCCGCCCGGCCCAGCCGAGCAGTGCGCCGGCCGCGACACCGCCCACCGCCACCGCGAGGGCGCCGAGGAACTGGCTGGTCTCCAGGGCCGAGACGAAGGCGTCGCGGACCTTGTCCACGGTGCCGCCCGCGACGGCGAGCGCGGCGGGCAGCGACTTCTCCGCGCCGTTCGGAAGGCTGTCCGGCAGTCCCGCGTCGAACCGGGCCACCAGCGCGGCGCCGAGCGCGGCCACACCCAGACCGGTGCCCAGTTCCTGGAGCGTGCCGTTGACGCCCGAGGCGGTGCCGGCCCGGGCCGGCGGGATCGCGCTCATGAGAGCGGCGCCGGCGGCGGGGCCCGCGGTGCCCATGGCGAACCCGACCACGATCAGGCCGGGCAGGGTCCAGCCGTAGCCGCTGTCGCTGGTCGCGGCGATGGCGCACAGGCCGAGCGCGGCCACCACCATGCTCAGTGCGACGCTCCGGGCGAGGCCGATCTTCTTGCCCAGGGGTGCGCTGGCGGCGCCGCTGCCGATGAGAAGCGCCACGGCGAACGGCACGATCCGCAGGCCCGTCTGGAGCGGGGTGTAGCCGAGGACGAACTGCAATTGCTGGGTGAGCAGGAAGAGCGAGCCGCCCATACCGAACGCGGCGAGCAGCCCGCCGAGCGCCGCCCCCGTGAAGCGCCGTTCGGTGAACAGCCCCATGTCCAGCATCGGATGGGGTGCCCGGCGCTCCCACAGCACGAACGCGGCCATCGCGGCCAGGGTGATCGCGAGCGGACCGAGCACCAGCGCGTCCGTCCAGCCGTGCTCCGGTACGGCGATGACCACCCAGACCAGCGACGCCATGCCCAGCACGGACAGCGGCAGGCCCACGAAGTCGGGCCGTACGCTGTGCGGGTTGCGGGACTCGGGGACCAGCCAGGCGATGGCGACAAGACCGATGGCCGCGATCGGTACGTTGGTCAGGAAGATCGCCCCCCACCAGAAGTGGGCGAGCAGAAACCCGCCGATGACGGGACCGCCCGCCATGCCGGCGGCGGACACGGCCATCCAGATGCCGATGGCCTTCATACGTTCTTCCTCGTCGAAGACGTGCATGAGGACCGCGAGGGTGGCCGGCATGAGGAGCGAGGCGCCGAGGCCCATGGTGACCCGGGCCGCGACCAGCGTGCCCACGGAGGTGGCCAGGGCGCCGGTCAGGGACCCGGCGCCGAACAGGGCGAGCCCCGCGAACAGGGCCCGCTTGCGGCCGAAGTGGTCGGCCATGCCGCCGGAGGCGATGAGGAAGCCGGCCAGCGCGAGCGAATAGGCGTTGATCACCCACTGCACGTCCGCCGTACTGGCGCCGAGGTCCTCCATGAGGGTGGGGACGGCGACGTTGAGGATGGTGTTGTCGAGCACCGTCGTCAGCAGGGTCAGGCAGAGGACCCCCAGGATCCACCACTTGCGATCAATCGAAAGCGGAGGTGGGAGGCGGCCGGGCGGGGAAGACCGTCCGTACGGCCGAGCGCTACGAGAACGGAGACGCATCGCGTGGCACGGGGAACCGGTGACGAGAGGACCCGCGCCTGGGCGGGCCGGGCGATCGACCTGCTGCTGGCCGACCGGGCCGCCGAACCGCCCACACCCTTGCGGGCGTTCCCGCTCGCCGGGCCGCCGGGCTCGGCGCTGCACCTGAAGGACGAGTCCCGGCGGCCGTCGGGCAGTCTGAAGCACGGGCCCGCCCGTGACCTCTTCCTCGCCGCCCTGCGCAGTGGCGAGATCGTCGCCGGCACCCCGCTGTTCGAGGCCACCAGCGGCAACATGGCCGTGGCGCAGGCCTACTTCGCACGGCTCCTCGGTCTTGAGTACACCGCCGTCGTGCCGGGCAAGACCGGTCCCGCCAAGCGGCGCCGGATCGAGGAGCAGGGCGGGCGCTGCCATCCTTTCGACCCGCCGCTCGCCGTCTACGACAGGGCCCGCGCCCTCGCAAAGGAGTCCGGCGGTCATTTCCTCGACCACCTCGGACGGGTGGGGGACGCGGTCGACTGGAGCAGCCCGGACAGTCTCGGCGCCGGGATCCTCTCCGACCTGGAGAAGCGGGGGGAGTCCGCGCCGGCATGGATCGTGGTCGGCGTCGGCAGCGGGGTCACCTCGGCCGCCGTCGGCCGGTATCTGCGCATGCGGGGCAGCGGGACCCGGCTCGCCGTCGTGGACCCGGAGAACTCGGCGTACTTCCCCGGCTGGACCGCCGACTTCCCCGGCTACACCACCGGCATGCCCTCCCGGATCGAGGGGATCGGACGACCGCGCATCGAACCCGCCTTCGACGCTTCGGTGGTCGACCTGGTGATCCCGGTGCCGGACGCCGCCAGCGTGGCGGCGATGCGCCATCTGCACGCCGTCACCGGACTGATGGCCGGCCCCTCCTCGGGGAGCTGTCTGTGGGGCGCGTTCCACGTCCTGGACCGGATGCGCCGCCAGGGCGAGCGCGGGTCGGTGGCGATGGTCGTCGGGGACGGCGGGGAGGCCTACCGGGACACGTACTACGACGACGCCTGGACCGAGGCCAAGGGCTGGCAGCTGCACGGGCCGCTGTCCGACCTGGAGCGCTTCACCGCCACCGGGACATGGGACGCCGCCCCGGCCGGGTGAACCGGGGCGGCGCGTGCGACCGGCCCTCAGGCCGCCCGTACCGACACCGGCAGGCTGGTGACGCCGAAGATGTCCGGACGCTGGTGGTAGACCGGGGTGCCGCACGTCGTGGCAGCCGGCGCCTGCGGCGCCCTGGAGGCTTCCGACGACCACGACAAGGGCTGGTCCTGGCAGCACTCGGTCGCTGTCGACGAAGGCGCGAACATCGGCGGCCTGGCCGCGCCGTCCGCGAATACCCCAGCGAAGTCGGCGCCCGGCGCTGGCTGCAGGAGCACTCCACCGGGGCGTGACAGCGAGCGAGACACCCGCCGAGATTCCCTCTGGCTGGTCCCGGCACCCGTCCTGCCCGCGCTGACCGCCTGGGCGGCCGGCTGGCGCATCGCGGCCTTCACCGTCCGCGCGTACCCGAGCGAAGGCGGCGCGCGCCGCCGACTGGAGGCACATAACGGGCATCCCAGGACGTCGTGAGCATGCTGCCGTGACCGCGCGGGCACGCTGTGAGTTTTCGCTTCCGCCCCACAGGGAGTCGTGTGACACTGTCGTCCCCGTCCACCATCCGGACCCTTCCGTACCCCCTCCCCCACGAGAAGTGCGACGTGCGTTCTCTTCCCCTGCCGCTCGCCCTGACCGCGCGGATCTCGCCGGTCGCGGTCCTCGCCTGTGCCGGCTGGGCGCTGACGTCCGGACCGGCCGCACCGCCGGCGGCCGCCGGGCACCAGGCAGCCCAGAACACGTCCACCCAGTCCGCCTCCTCGGGCTCCTCCGGTGCCACCGGTTCCTCCGGCTCCTCCGACCCCACGGCCGGCGCGGGTGCGAAGGCGTACTCCGCGGCCCCCTCCCCCTGCACCAGCGTGCCCGTGGCGACCGTCAAGTCCCTGGTGCCCGGGGCGAAGACCGCGGGCAAGGAGATCCCGTCCACGGACGCCAAGCTGCGCCGTACCTGCTCCTGGAACGCGCTGCAGGGCTACGACTACCGCTGGCTCGACGTGTCGTTCGAGATCAGCGCGTCGGAGCAGGATGCCCAGCAGGAGTACCAGCAGCGGGTGGGCGAGAAGAGCGGCGGCGGGACCGTACCGGGGCTCGGGGACAGCGCCTACTCCGTGGTGAACCTGACCACCGAGGACAAGCAGCAGACCCGCGAGGGCGTGGTGCTGGTCCGGGTGTCCAACGCCCTGGTGGTCGTCACCTACAACGGCAGCGACTTCGAGACGAAGAAGGCGCCCGGTACGGACGAGATCAACAAGGGGGCCATCCAGGCGGCGCGGGCCGCGGCCGGCGCGCTGGGGGGCGGGCAGTCGCAGTCCGGGTGAGCGCCCGCCCCCGCGGATCCGCTAGGGCGTGGTCCGCCTGCCGGCCGTCAGCAGGGTGAGGGCCAGGTAGAGGACCAGGGACGTGCCGAGACCCACCGCCCAGCCGTAGTCGGCCAGGGAGGACAGGGCCGGGATGGGGCGGCCGTCGATCACGGGCTTGAAGCTGGCGCCGCCGACGGCGAGGATGCCGCCCGCCAGGAAGGCGACGACCGCGCGCCAGTTCCAGCCGCCCGCGTACCAGTAGCGACCGCCCGTGCGGTAGAGGTCGGCGAGGTCCAGGCGGGTGCGGCGCAGCAGCCAGTAGTCGGCGACGAGGATCCCCGCGACCGTGCCGAGCAGGCCGCCGACCAGGCCCAGCCAGGTGAAGATGTAGCCCTGCGGGTCGGAGTAGAGCTTCCAGGGGAAGATGACGACCGCCAGGACGGATGTGATGAGCGCTCCGGTGCGGAAACTCACCTTCCTCGGCGCCACGTTGGAGAAGTCGAACGCCGGTGAGACGAGGTTGGCCGCGATGTTCACCGAGAGGGTGGCCACCAGCACCGTGACCAGGGCGTAGAGCAGACCCACGACGCTGTCCGTCTTCGCCGCCAGCTGTACCGGGTCCCAGACCGGCTTGCCGTACACCGCCTGCGAGCCGGACGTCACCAGGACGGACAGGAACGCGAACAGGGTCATCGTGGTCGGCAGACCGAGTGCCTGGCCCCAGGTCTGGGCCTTCTGGCTCCTGCCGTAGCGGGTGAAGTCCGGGATGTTCAGCGACAGGGTCGACCAGAAGCCGATCATGCCCATCAGGGACGGCCAGAACAGCTTCCAGAAGTCCTCGCCCCAGCCCAGCTTGGAGGGCTGGTCGAACAGCGGGCCGACACCGCCGGCCTTGCTGCTCATCCACCCCAGCATCACGAAGGCGCCGACGAGCACGAACGGCGCGGCCCAGTTCTCGAAGCGGCGGATGGTCTCCATGCCCCGGTAGATGATCGCGACCTGGATCACCCAGAACAGCGCGAACGACAGCCACATGGTCCAGGCGTAGCCGCCGACGTGCGCCGCGTTCGACCAGCTCTCGCCGATCAGCTTCCCGGCGAGGAAGTAGATCGCCTCCCCGCCGATCCAGGTCTGGATGCCGAACCAGCCGCACGCCACCAACGCCCGTACGACGGCAGGCAGGTTGGCGCCGCGCACGCCGAAGGAGGCGCGGGCGAAGACCGGGAAGGGGATGCCGTACTTGGGGCCGGCGTGCCCGGTCAGCAGCATCGGGACCAGCACGACCAGGTTGGCGAGGGCGATGGTGAACACCGCCTGCCTCCAGTCCATGCCGACCGCGATCAGACCGGAGGCCAGCGTCCAGGAGGCCGTGTTGTGGGCCATGCCGACCCAGAGGGCGGAGAAGTTGTACGTGGTCCAGGTGCGCTTCTCGACCGGGACCGGCAGCAGATCCGCGTTGGCGTAGGGGCCGCTGGGCTGCGGCGCACCGGGCGCGATCGTCACGCGGCCGTCGGGGAGGGTGACTTGAGGGGTCGGCGGTATGGCCGTGGGAGCGGTGTCGGTCATGGGCAGGCCAATCGAACGAGGTGGGACGGGACAGGCCGTGCGGGCACCAGCCCCTCCCCTTCGGCGGCGGGGAGGGATGACCAGGAGGTGGGGAGGACCGCGAACTCGGGCGGGGTAATCAGGAGTTGACGGCCGGGATCACCTGCGTGCCGTAGGCGTCGATGGTGGCCTCCTGCGCGTCGTGCATGTCGTACACCGCGAACTGGTCGACACCCAGGGCGCGGAGCGCGGTCAGTTTCTCGATGTGTTTCTCGGCCGGCCCGATGACGCAGAACCGGTCGACGATCTCGTCCGGCACGAACCGGGTGTCCGGGTTGCCGCTGCGCCCGTGGTGGGCGTAGTCGTAACCCTGCCGTGCCTTGATGTAGTCGGTGAGCGCGTCGGGGACCTGGGAGGAGTGTTCGCCGTACTTGGCGACCAGGTCGGCGACGTGGTTGCCGACCATGCCGCCGAACCAGCGGCACTGGTCGCGGGCGTGGGCGAGGGCCCCGGGCGAGTCGTCCTCGGTGACGTAGGCGGGGGCCGCCACGCAGACGGTGACCTCGGACGGGTCGCGGCCGGCCGCGACGGCCGCGTCCTTGACCGCCTTCACCATGTACTCGGTCAGGTAGGGGTCGGACAGCTGGAGGATGAACCCATCGGCCTCCTCGCCGGTCATCTTCAGCGCCTTCGGGCCGTACGCGGCCATCCAGACGGGCAGTTCGGCGCCCGGCCCGATCCACGGGAACCTGACGACCGTGCCGCCGCCGAGGTCGGCCGGCTCCCCGCGCGCGAGCGCCCGGATGACCTTCATGGCCTCGCTGATGCGGGCCAGCGTGTTGGGTCTGCGGCCCGCGACGCGCATCGCGGAGTCGCCGCGGCCGATGCCGCAGACGGTGCGGTTGCCGAACATGTCGTTGAGGGTGGCGAAGGTGGAGGCGGTGACCTCCCAGGTGCGGGTGCCCGGGTTGGTGACCATCGGGCCGACCTTCAGCTTCGTCGTGTTCGCGAGGATCTGGCTGTAGATCACGAACGGCTCCTGCCAGAGCACGGCGGAGTCGAACGTCCAGCCGTACGTGAACCCGTTGCGCTCGGCCCGTTTCATCAGGCTGACGACGCGGGAGGCCGGCGGGTCGGTCTGCAGGACGAGTCCGAAGTCCATGAGCGCCACTCCTAGGTGAGGTACTGACAGGTGGTGCGCGGGGTGAAGACGCCGTGGCCGGCGTGTCCGGTGTACTCCCGCTCGGTGACGACCAACTCCCCGCGCGAGAGCACGGTCTCGACCCGGCCGGTGACGCGCTTGCCCTCGTAGGCCGAGTAGTCGACGTTCATGTGGTGCGTGCGCGCCGACACGAGCTGCTCGGCGTGCGGGTCGTAGACGACGATGTCGGCGTCGGCGCCCGGGGCGATGGTGCCCTTCTTCGGGTACAGGCCGAACATGCGGGCCGGGGTGGCGCAGGCGATCTCGATCCAGCGGCGACGGGAGATGTGCCCGTCGACGACGGCCTGGTGGAGGAGGTCCATGCGGTTCTCCACGCCGGGCAGGCCGTTGGGGATCTTGGAGAAGTCGCCGCGGCCCAGTTCCTTCTGGCCCGCGAAGCAGAAGGGGCAGTGGTCGGTGGAGACCACCTGGAGGTCGTTCGTCCTGAGGCCCTGCCAGAGCTTCGCCTGGTGTTCGCGCGGTCGCAGCGGCGTCGAGCACACGTACTTGGCGCCCTCGAAGTCCGGCTCGGCGAGGTTGTCGGTGGACAGGAACAGGTACTGCGGGCAGGTCTCGCCGAAGACGTTCAGCCCCTCGTCGCGGGCCCGCGCCAGCTCGGCCACCGCCTCCATGGCCGAGACGTGCACGACGTACAGCGGGGCGCCCGCGACCTGCGCGAGCCGGATGGCGCGGTGGGTGGCCTCGGCCTCCAGCAGGGCCTTGCGGACCTCGCCGTGGTAACGCGGGTCGGTCTCGCCCCGGGCGAGCGCCTGCTCGACCAGGACGTCGATGGCGATGCCGTTCTCGGCGTGCATCATGATCAGCCCGCCGTTCTCGGCGGAGCGCTGCATGGCGCGCAGGATCTGCCCGTCGTCGGAGTAGAAGACGCCCGGATACGCCATGAACTGCTTGAAGCTGGTCACCCCCTCCTCGATCAGCAGGTCCATCTCCTTGAGCGTCTCCTGGTTCACATCGGAGACGATCATGTGGAAGGCGTAGTCGATCGCGCAGTTGCCCTCGGCCTTGGCGTGCCACGTGTCCAGGCCCTCGCGCAGGGTGTGGCCGACGCTCTGCACCGCGAAGTCGACGATCGTCGTCGTGCCGCCCCAGGCGGCGGCCCGGGTCCCGGTCTCGAAGGTGTCGGAGGCGAAGGTGCCGCCGAACGGCAGCTCCATGTGGGTGTGGGCGTCCACGCCGCCCGGGATGACGTACTTCCCGGTGGCGTCGATGACCCTCTCGGCGGTGAACGCCCCGGCGGCGGGGGTGCCGGAGGCGGCGAGGGCGGCGACGCGGCCGTCCTCGACCAGGACGTCGGCGTGGATCTCGTCCGACGCGGTGACGACCAGGCCACCGCGGATGACGGTACGGCGGGTCATGGGGCCCTCTCCTTCGTGGTCACGTGCGGGTCGTCGGTAGCTTGTCGCGCAGTTCCCCGCGCCCCTTGCGGGGTGCTGTCACGGTGCCGTCAGCGGTGTGTAGGCCCCCGGCGCCCGGTCGCGGTAGAACTGCCAGCGGTCGCGGACCTCGCGGAGCCTGGCCAGGTCCAGGTCGCGGACGACGAGTTCGGTCTCCTTGTCGCTCGCGACCTCGCCGACGAACTGGGCCTCGGGGTCCACGAAGTACGTCGTGCCGTAGAAGTCGTTGTCGCCCAGGTCCTCCACGCCGACCCGGTTGATCGCGCCGACGAAGTACTCGTTGGCCACGGCCGCCGCCGGCTGCTCCAGCTGCCACAGGTAGCGGGACAGGCCGCGCGAGGTGGCCGAGGGGTTGAAGACGATCTCCGCGCCGGCAAGGCCCAACGCCCGCCAGCCCTCCGGGAAGTGGCGGTCGTAGCAGATGTACACGCCGATCTTCCCGACGGCCGTCTCGAAGACGGGCCAGCCGCTGTTGCCGGGGCGGAAGTAGAACTTCTCCCAGAAGCCCTGCACTTGGGGGATGTGGGTCTTGCGGTACTTGCCGAGGTAGGAGCCGTCCGCGTCGATCACGGCCGCGGTGTTGTACAGCACGCCCGGCTGTTCCTCCTCGTACATCGGCAGCACGAGGACGATGCCCAGCTCTCGGGCGAGTGCCTGGAAGCGCCGGACGGTCGGGCCGTCCGGGATCCGCTCGGCGTACTCGTAGAAGGCCTTGTCCTGGACCTGGCAGAAGTAGGGGCCGTAGAACAGCTCCTGGAAACACAGGACCTGGGCGCCCTGGGCGGCCGCGTCGCGGGCCGCCTGCTCGTGGGCCTGGATCATGGATTCCTTGTCGCCGGTCCACGCGGTCTGGAACAGGGCGGCACGGATCACTCGGCTCATCGGGACCTCCGGTAGCTCGGTGTGCCGTGAGCCTAGAAAGCCCGCGAGGACCGTTCGACGGGCAGCGTGTCACGTCTGCGGACGTGCGGCGTGCCACCGTGTCACGTGTTCGCGATCCCATGTTTCACCGCCGTTTTCGCAGGTCGTCGCATGTTTCACCCCTGTTGCGCGTCATGCGCGAGGAGCGCGATGTGCACGGAGGCCGCCTGTTCGAAGTCGTCCAGGTCGACGCCGAGGCGTCCCTGTATGGCCTCCAGGCGGCGGTAGAGGGCGGGCCGGGAGACATGGTGGAGCTGAGCGGTGCGGGACTTGTTGCGGCCGGTCGCGAGATAGGTCCGCAGGACGTTCAGCAGCTCGGGCTCGGCCTCGCCCAGCAGCCCGTCCAGTTCCCGTTCGGCGAAGGACTGCACCTGCGGGTCGTCGCGCAGCAGCCGGATCAGTCCGCGCAGGTGGACGTCCTTGAGGCGGACGACGGGCGGGAGGTCGAGGGCGGCACGGGAGCCGGCGACGGCGTCGGCGACATGCCGGGCCTCCCGCAGTCCGGCGGGCACCTCGTCCCAGGCGGTACGGGGGCAGGCGGCGGCGACCACGGCCGGCGCCCGCGCACGCAGCCGGGCCGCGAAGTGGGCGGTGAGGACCCCGGAGTCCTGGTCGCGGGCGAGGCTGAGCAGCACCGCGGCCACGCCGTCGGCGAGTTCGGCGACCAGCCCGGACAATCCCAGCAGGCGCAGCACCCGGTCGAGTTCGGCGGCCGTGCGGTCCAGGACGACGAGCGGGACGAAGGTGCGCCGGTTGACCGGCAGCCCGGCCGCGCGGGCCCTGGGCAGCAGCCGGCAGGCGGGCAGGGCACCGGAGACCAGGTCGGTCAGCAGGCTCTGGGCGGACTCCTCCTCCCAGGAGTGCGCGGAGCCGCCGCCGAGCATGCGGTGCAGGACCAGCGCCTCGGCGGCCCGGTCGGCGAGCAGCCGCCCGGTGGCCGCCTCGCCCCGGTACCCGCACAGCAGCAGCCGGCCCCAGCGCTCCCCGCGTCCGCCGAGTTCGGCGCTGATCCAGCCGCCGCCCGCGCCGGTGCCGGCCTGCCGGGCGATCCGCTCCCAGTCGCGCAGCACGTCGTCCACCGCGGACCGCTCCCCCGCCGTGGCGAGGACGCGGTGGGCGAGGTTGGTGACCACGACGGGGCAGCCGCTGTGCCGGGCGACCCCGTCGAGCAGGCGCTGCAGGGGGGCACCGGCCGTGATCAGGGCGGTGAGTTCGGTCCGTACGGTCTCCGAGAGGCTGACGGCGGCGAACTTGCGCCGCACCAGCCGGGACTGGACCTCCTCGGTCAGCTCGGCGAAGGGGGAGGGCCGGTGCAGGACGACCATCGGCAGTCCGCACCGCTCGGCGGCCCGGCGCATCACCTCCGGCGGCGCCGGGAAGGCCCGCCCCAGGCCGAGCACGACGGCGGCTGCCTCCGCCCGGTGCAGCGACCGGACGTACTCGGCCTGCCCGGCCTCGTCGCCGGCCAGGAGCACGCCGGTGGTGAGCACCATCTCGCCGCCGCTGAGCATCACGCCGACGTCGGCGGCCTCGGCGACATGCACCCAGCGCACCGGCCGGTCGAGCTGCCCGGCCCCGGCCACCACCTCGGGCTCCCCGGCGAGCACCCGCTCCAGGGTGAGCACCTGGCGGACGGAGAGGGCGGGTTCCCAGGCGTACCGGGTCTGCGAGGTGGTGGTCATGGCCGTACCGCCGTTCTCTAGTACGTACTCCTGAGCGCCCGTTCCAGGATCGCCGCGCCCTCCTCGGCCTCCGCGACGGTGAGGGACAGCGGTGGAGCGATGCGCAGGGCGCTGGTGCTGTGGCCGCCGCCCTTGCCGATGAGCAGCCCGCCCTCGCGCGCCGCCTCCAGCACGGCGGCGGCGGCCTGCGGGTCGGCCTCGTCGGTGCCGGGCCTGACCAGCTCGATGCCGATCATCAGGCCCCGCCCGCGCACCTCGCGCACGCCGGGCAGCTGGGCGGCGACGGTCCGCAGCCGCTCGATGAGCAGGCCGCCGACGCGACGGGCGTTGCCCTGCAGGTCGTGCTCCAGCAGGTACGTCAGGTTCGCCAGCCCGGCGGCCATGGTGAGCTGGGTGCCGCCGAAGGTGGAGATGCTGTTGGCGTCCAGGCAGTTCATGATCTCGGCGCGGGCGATCACCCCGCCGATGGACATGCCGTTGCCGATGCCCTTGGCGAAGGTGACGAGGTCCGGCGGGCCGCTCTGGGCGTGCGCCTGCCAGCCCCAGAAGTGCTCGCCGGTGCGGCCCCAGCCGGTCTGCACCTCGTCGGCGATCCACAGGATGCCCTGCTCCTTCAGGACCTGGCGGAACGCGGCGTACAGTCCGTCGGGCGGGGAGGTGAAGCCGCCGACGCCCTGGATCGGTTCGGCGATCAGTGCGGCGGGCGGCCGGGTGTGGCCGAGGATGTCCTTCAGGTCGGCGACGCACGCGTCGATGAACGCGCGGTCGTCCAGCCCGGCGTACGGGCCCCGGGTGCGCACGCCGCCGTGCACGTACAGGGTCTGCAGCGGGGACAGCGAGGTCGGGGACCAGCCGCGGTTGCCGGTGATGCCGACGGTGCTGAAGGAGCGTCCGTGGTAGCTGTTGCGCATCGCCAGGACCGTGTTGCTGCGCCGGTGGGCGGTGGCGAGCAGCAGGGCGGTGTCGTTGGCCTCGGTGCCGGAGGTGGTGAAGAAGACCCGGGCGTCCGGGATGCCGCTGAGCTGGGCGATGCGCTCGGCCAGGTCGACCATCGGCCGGTTCAGGTACAGCGTCGAGGAGTGGATGATCCGCCCGGCCTGCTCGCTGACCGCCTTGGTCACCTCGGGCAGCGCGTGCGCGGTCATCGTCGTCAGGATGCCGCCGAAGAAGTCCAGGTACTTGTTGCCGGCGGAGTCCCAGACGTGGCGGCCCTCGCCGTGGGTGATCTCGATCGGCTCGTCGTAGTAGAGGGCGAGCCAGTCGGGGAGGACCTGGCGGTGGCGGGAGTAGAGGTCGTTCACGGCTGCACCAGTCCTTCGTAGGCGTCGGGGCGGCGGTCGCGGTAGAAGGCCCACTGCTGCCGCACTTCCTCGATGAGGTCGAAGTCGAGGTCACGGACGAGGAGTTCCTCGGACTGGTCGCTCGCGGCCTCGCCGACGAACTGCCCGCGGGGATCGACGAAGTAACTGGTCCCGTAGAAGTCGTTGTCGCCGTACTCCTCCTGCCCCACGCGGTTGATGGCGGCGACGAAGTACTCGTTGGCGACGGCCGCCGCGGGCTGCTCCAGCTGCCACAGGTAGGCGGACAGGCCGCGGTGGGTGGCGGAGGGATTGTAGACCAACTGGGCGCCGTTGAGCCCGAGTTGCCGCCAGCCCTCCGGGAAGTGCCGGTCGTAGCAGATGTAGACGCCGACCTTGCCGGCGGCGGTGTCGAAGACGGGCCAGCCGAGATTGCCGGGCTTGAAGTAGTACTTCTCCCAGAAGCCCTTGACCTGCGGGATGTGGTGCTTGCGGTACTTGCCGAGGTAGGTGCCGTCGGCGTCGATCACGGCGGCGGTGTTGTAGTAGAAGCCGGACCGCTCGACCTCGAAGACGGGAACGACGACGACCATGCCGGTTTCCCTGGCGAGGTCCTGCATCCGGCGCACCGTCGGCCCGTCGGGCACCGGCTCGGCCCAGCGGTAGTGCTCCGGCTCCTGGACCTGGCAGAAGTAGGGCGCGTTGAAGACCTCCTGGAACCCGATGACCTTGGCACCCCGACGGGCCGCCTCGCGGGCGTGCTCCTCGTGTTTGGCCACCATGGACTCGGTGTCGCCGGTCCAGGTGGCCTGGACCAGTGCGGCTCGTACGACGTTGGCCATGAGCTGCTCCTTCGACGGGACCGTCAAAGTCTCTACGCCCGTAGAGCAGGCGGTAGAGGGACGAAAGTAAGCCTGCCCGCAGGCCCTTGCCAAGACCATCGTCGTCAACCCGCGGAGTCGATCATGTTTCACACCCCTGTGGGTGAGCGAAGCGGCCGGTCGGCGGGGTGAAGCGGGGCAGACCGGGACGATGCCGCCCGGCGCCGGTCACGTCGTGTGCCCGGCCACCCGCAACGCGTGCACGAGGTCCCAGTGCCGCTCGTCGGAGACGCCCTGCGCGGCGCGCAGCAGCAGCGGCACGAGCCGGCGGGGATCGGGTGCGGCGCTGCGGGCGGCTTCCCCGGCGGTACGGACCCGCACGCACGCGTCCAGCAAGGCCTCCGCCTCCCGCCGGCGCCCCTCCTCCGCCAGCCGCAGTACGGCCGCGCCGATCTGCTCCGGCGGCCGGGCGACGCCCTGTCGCAGCAGCTGCCGCCCGTCCGCGTCCCGTCCGGCGGCGGTCAGCGCGCCGGCGGCGGCGACCAGCCGCTCCGCGGGCAGTGAGGCGGTTTCCCACAGCAGCGTCGCCCAGTCGGCGCCGAGTCCGGCACGGGCCAGTGCGACCGCGAGTGCCGGGAACCGGCCGGCGGGCCACTGCGCGACCTCGGCCAGCAGCACATGCGCCTCTCCGCTGCGCCCCTCGGCCCGCAACCGCGCCAGGCGCTCCACGACCCCGGCGACGGCCGTCCCCGCCTCGACGTCCACCACCTCGACGGCCGCGGCCTCCGCCTCGACGCCCTCCGCGACCCCGGCGAACCGGGCCCCGCGCGGCACCCGCCGCACCGGCGCCTCCGGCATGGCAGGCGACGGCGCCTGCCGCGCGGCACCGGGAGCACCCCCGTCCTCCACCACCCCGGCGAACCGCGCACTGCCGCGACGGCGTTTGCGGGGCTTTGCGGAAGGGGACGAAGGGGCCGCTTCCGGGCTGGACACCGCGGGGACCGCCGGGGGCGGCGCGGGCGCTTGCGAGGCCGGAGCGGCCACGCCGGCGGGCGGGGCGGGCTGGGCGGGGGCGGGGACGGGAGGGTACGCGGCGGGGCCGACCAGGCCGGAGTCCTCGCCGGTGGTGGACGCGGCCGCGTACGGGGCCCGCACCGAGCCGTCACCACGCGGGGCTGAGGCTGCGGCATCGCCGGACCGGGAGGACCGACCGGGGACGGGAGGCTGCCCGGGGAAGCCGGCGAGGCCGGAGCCCTCGCCGGTGGTGGACGCGGCCGCATGCGAGGTCCGCACCGGGGCAGGGGCTACGGCATCGCGTCGGTCCAACTCCGCCAAGCGACCCCGCAGTTCAGCGCACCTCGCGGTGGCGCGGGCGTGGTCGTCCTGGGCCCAGGCGAGGTCGAGGCGGAGGGAGTCGGCCTCGTCGGCGGATGCCGGGGCGGACAGCAGGCGGGTCAGTTCGGTCTGGCGCTCGGCGGCGTAGCGCTGTTCGCGGAGCATGACGTCGAGCCGGTCGAGCAGGGTGCCGCGCGCGCCCGGGCGGGCGTCGTACGCCGCCAGGGCGGCCCGGTACAGGGCGCGGGCGCGCTCCCGCTCGGCCGCCGCGGTGGCGGGGCCGTATGCCGCGGCGAGGTCCTCCAGTAGCGCCTCCACCACGTCCCAGGGCGGTACCTCACTGCCGTCCAGACAGGCCCGCATGCCGTCGGGGTCGCGCTGCCAGAAGACCCCGCTCCAGCCCCCGCCCTGGTCCAGGCGCGCCAGCAGGCCGTCCAGGTAGCTCGCGAACTCCCGGACCCCACCGGGGAGTCGATCCACCGCCATCGCTCAGCTCCCGCCCACCGCCGGCATGTCCCTCGGGCAGGCAACACCAGTCGTGTTACGGCACTGCTACGCAGAGTTTTCCGGCAGTGCGCGGACGCCTCATCGCGGCCTCGGGCCCGTTGCGCGGACGCGGTGTCTCACGCGGTCGCGAGCGCGCACCGCGCCATCAGCTCGTCCATCGACAGCCCGAGGACCCGGGCGAGCGCGGCCACGGTGAAGAACGCGGGCGTCGGCGCCCGGCCCGTCTCGATCTTGCGGAGCGTCTCGGCGGACACCCCCGCCCGCGCGGCGACCTCGGTCATGCTCCGGCCGCCGCGCGCCTCGCGCAGCAACTGCCCGAGCCGCTCGCCGCGTTCACGCTCTTCGGGGGTGAGGGGGGTGCGCACCATGCACCCATTCTAATACCGGCCCCGCGCCACCGCCCCCATTAAAATACCGGTATAGTAATTGGCATGGTGGAACTGAAGACGGACACATCGATCGACGCCATGCACGCGGCGGGCCAGGTCGTCGCACGGGCCCTGACGGCCGTACGGCAGGCCGCGGCCGTCGGCGTCTCGCTGCTGGAGCTGGACGAGGTGGCACGGGAGGTGCTGCGCGAGGCCGGGGCGTCCTCCCCGTTCCTCGGCTACCGCCCCTCCTTCGCTCCGACCCCCTTCCCGGCCGTGCTCTGCACCTCCGTGAACGACGCGATCGTGCACGGCATCCCCACCCGGTACCGGCTCCGCGACGGCGACCTGCTCTCCGTGGACTGCGGCGCGGAGCTGGACGGCTGGGTCGGGGACTCCGCGCTCAGCTTCACGGTGGGCCGCCCGCGCCCGGCGGACCTCCGCCTGGTCGAAACGGCCGAGCGAGCCCTGGCGGCGGGCATCGAGGCGGCCGTCGTCGGCAACCGCGTCGGCGACATCGCCCACGCCGTCGGCCGGGTCTGCCGTACCGCCGGCTACGGCATCCCGCAGGGCTTCGGCGGCCACGGCGTGGGCCGCCGTATGCACGAGGACCCCGAGGTCCCCAACGAGGGCCGCCCCGGCCGCGGCCTCCCGCTCCGCCCGGGCATGGCCCTCGCCATCGAGCCCATGCTCATCGCGGGCGGCAAGGACGGCTACTACGAGGCGTCCGACGGCTGGACCCTGCGCACGACCGACGGCTCCAGGGCAGCCCACGTGGAGCACACGGTGGCGATCACGGAGACCGGTCCGCGGGTTCTCACCCAGCGGCGCCCGGGGCAGCCGGCCCAGGGGCGCGGGGCCGTGTCGGCAGGCGGCTCTGCCGCGGGGGCGTGACACGTCACGACGAGAGCCGCACGTGCCGAAGCACGGGACCCCCTCCCCCGCAGGCGAACATGCCCACCCCCACAGATCGTGTCATCGTGGGCATGAACAGCCCCCACCCGGTTACCCGGCGGAGCCAGTCGTCAGCGAAGGAAGCGCAACGCCATGACCAACGGCTACCCTCCTGACCCCTTCGGCGAGTTCCTGGCCCGCTTCTTCGGCGGAGCCCCCAGCGGAGCGAAACGCCATATCGACATCGGCCGCCTGCTCAGCCAGCCGGCCCGTGAGCTGGTCAGAGGGGCCGCCCTGTACGCCGCCGAGCACGGCAGCCGGGATCTGGACACCCAGCACCTGCTGCGCGCGGCGGTGGCGGCCGAGCCCACCCGGAGCCTGCTGAGCCGGGCGGGCGCCGACCCGGACTCGCTCGCCACGGAGATCGACGACCGGGCCGGCCCGGCGCAGCACCCGCCCGGCGAGGTGCCGCCGCCGACCTCGCTGTCGCTCACCCCGGCCGTCAAGCGCGCCCTGCTGGACGCGCACGACATGGCGCGGGCGAGCGGCGCCGGGTACATCGGCCCGGAGCACGTGCTGAGCGCGCTGGCCGCCAACCCGGACTCGGCGGCCGGCCACATCCTGCACGCGGCACGGTTCCCGGCCGGCTCCCTGCCGCCCGAGGCCCCGGAGAGCACCCCGGTCCGCCCGGAGCGGCCGCGCGCCACCGGCACGCCGACGCTGGACAAGTACGGGCGCGATCTGACCGACCTGGCCCGGCAGGGCCGGATCGACCCGGTCATCGGCCGGGACACCGAGATCGAGCAGACCATCGAGGTGCTGTCGCGGCGCGGCAAGAACAACCCCGTCCTCATCGGGGACGCGGGGGTCGGCAAGACGGCCATCGTGGAGGGGCTCGCCCAGCGCATCACCGACGCGGACGTGCCGGACGTCCTGGCGTGCCGCCGGGTCGTCGCGCTGGACCTGACCGGGGTCGTGGCCGGCACCCGCTACCGGGGTGACTTCGAGGAGCGCCTGAACACCATCGTGGAGGAGATCCGCGCCCACTCCGACCGGCTGATCGTGTTCATCGACGAGCTGCACACCGTGGTCGGCGCGGGCTCCGGCGGCGAGGGCGGCGCGATGGACGCCGCGAACATCCTCAAGCCCGCCCTCGCCCGCGGCGAGCTGCACATCGTGGGCGCGACGACGCTGGAGGAGTTTCGCCGGATCGAGAAGGACGCGGCGCTGGCCCGCCGGTTCCAGCCGATCCTGGTGCCCGAGCCGACGGTCGAGGACACCGTCGAGATCCTGCGCGGGCTGCGCGACCGGTACGAGGCCCACCACCAGGTCCGCTACAGCGACGAGGCGCTGGTCGCCGCCGTGGAGCTGTCCGACCGGTATCTCACCGACCGGCGGCTGCCGGACAAGGCCATCGACCTGATCGACCAGGCGGGCGCCCGGGTGCGGCTCGGCGCGCGGACCAAGGGCACGGACGTGCGGGCGATGGAGCGCGAGGTCGAGCAGCTGGTCCGGGACAAGGACCAGGCGGTGGCCGACGAGGACTACGACAAGGCCAAGGAGCTGCGCGACCGGATCGGCGAACTGAAGCAGCGCATCACGGAATCGAGCGGCGAGGAGAAGGCCGACGAGGGGCTGGACCTGGAGGTGACCGCGGAGGCCGTCGCCGAGGTGGTGTCCCGGCAGACCGGTATCCCGGTCAGCCGGCTCACCCAGGAGGAGAAGGAACGGCTGCTCGGCCTGGAGGTGCACCTGCACCAGCGGGTCGTCGGCCAGGAGGAGGCCGTCGGCGTGGTCGCGGAGGCCGTGCTGCGCTCCCGCGCGGGACTCGCCAACCCCCACCGGCCGATCGGCAGCTTCCTCTTCCTCGGCCCGACCGGTGTCGGCAAGACCGAGCTGGCCCGGGCGCTCGCCGAGGCGCTGTTCGGCAGCGAGGACCGCATGGTCCGCCTCGACATGAGCGAGTACCAGGAGCGGCACACCGTCTCCCGGCTGGTCGGCGCCCCGCCCGGATACGTCGGGCACGAGGAGGCCGGGCAGCTCACCGAGGTGGTGCGCCGGCACCCGTACTCGCTGCTGCTGCTCGACGAGGTGGAGAAGGCCCACCCGGACGTCTTCAACATCCTGCTGCAGGTCCTGGACGACGGCCGGCTGACCGACTCGCAGGGCCGGACGGTGGACTTCACCAACACGGTCATCGTGATGACCAGCAACCTCGGCTCGGAGGCGATCACCCGGCGCGGTGCCGGGATCGGGTTCGGGCCGGGCGGTGCGGAGGCCGACGAGGAGGCGCGGCGCGAGCAGGTCCTGCGCCCGCTGCGCGAGCACTTCCGGCCGGAGTTCCTCAACCGCATCGACGAGATCGTGATCTTCAGGCAGCTGACCGGCGAGCAACTGCGGCAGATCACCGAGCTGTTGCTGGAGGGCACCCGGCGGCTGCTGGACGGGCAGGGCGTCGGGGTGGAGTTCACACCCGCGGCCGTCGACTGGCTCGCCGAGCGCGGGTACGAGCCGGAGTACGGCGCCCGCCCGCTGCGGCGCACCATCCAGCGGGAGGTGGACAACCAGCTGTCCCGGCTGCTGCTGAACGGCACGATCTCCGAGGGCAGCCGGGTGACGGTGGACGCGAGGGGCGGCCGGCTGGACTTCCGGGCCGAGGAAGCACGGCCGCCCGCCGCCGAGTTGTGACGCCCGCCGTCCGCGGGGTGAGGCCCCCGGCCGGGCACTGTCACGGCGCTCGGAGCCGGAGTCCCCGCGGCCGCGGCGGCCGGCGGCCCGGCTACGGCTCCACCACCATCCGGCTACGGCTCCGGATCCACCACCATCGCCGAGCCGCCGCCGCGGCGCACCTTCTCCGCGGCGGCCAGCCACCTGCCGTCCGGCAGCCGTTGCACGCCGGTGGCCGCGCCGATCTCGGGGTTGAGCTTGAAGCTGTGCCCGATGGCCTCCAGCTGTTTCCTCAGGTCGCTGTCGTACAGGGCCGGTTCGAGTTCGGTCTGGGCGGCGTTGCGCTGGCTGGCGCGGGGTGCGGCGATCGCGTCGACCAGCGGCAGGTGCCGGTCCAGGAACCCGGTGAGGGTCTGCAGCACCGTGGTGATGATCGTCGCGCCACCGGGTGAACCGAGCGCCACCACCGGCCTGCCCCGCCGGTCGAGGACGATCGTCGGGGAGATCGACGAGCGGGGCCGCTTGCCCGGACCGGGCAGGTTCGGGTCGTGCACGGCCGGGTTGGCCGGGGTGAAGGAGAAGTCGGTCAGCTCGTTGTTGAGCAGGAAGCCCCGGCCGGGCACGGTGATGCCGCTGCCGCCGGTCTGCTCGATGGTGAGCGTGTAGGAGACGACGTCGCCCCACCGGTCGGCCACGGTCAGATGCGTGGTGTTTTCGCCCTCGTACGTCGTCGGGGCCGCCGTACCGCCCTGGTGGCAGGCCGCGGGGTGACGCGGGTCGCCGGGGGCCAGGGGGCTGGTGAGGACCGCGTCGTCCTTGATCAGGCAGGCGCGCGAGTCGGCGTACCGCTGCGACAGCAGCTGCCTCGTCGGTACGTCCTCGAAGGCCGGGTCGCCGACCCAGCGCCCGCGGTCGGCGAAGGCGATCCGGCTGGCCTCGATGGAGTGGTGCAGATACTGCGTCTCGCTCGCCTTCGAGAGGTCGGTGTCCTCCAGGATGTTGAGGGCCTCACCGACCGTCGTACCGCCCGAGGAGGAGGGCGCGATGGAGTACACGTCCAGGCCGCGGTACGACGTCCTGGTGGGCGCCTGGAGCTTGGCGCGGTAGACGGCGAGGTCCTTCTCGGCGAGCTTGCCGGGCCGGGCGTTCCAGCCGGAGGCGGGGTCCACGGGCGGGTGCTCGACCGTCTTGACGATGTCGTCGCCGATGTCCCCGCGGTAGATCGCGCCGACGCCCTCGCGGCCCAGCTCCTCGTAGGTGCGGGCGAGTTCGGGGTTCTTCAGGGTGGAGCCGACGACGGGGAGTTTCCCGTCCGGCAGGAACAGCTTCGCGGTGTCGGGGAAGTAGCGGAACCGGGTCTCGTTGGACGCGGTCTGCGAGCGGAAGGTGTCGTCCACCGTGAAGCCGTCCCGGGCGATCCGCTCGGCCGGCCTCAGGACGGTGCCGAGCCGTTCGCTGCCCCACTCGTCCAGCGCCTTCTGCCAGGTGGCGGGCGTGCCCGGGGTACCGACGCCCAGGCCGCTGCTGACGGCGTCGGCGAACGCGAGCGGCTTGCCGTTCTCCACGAACAGGTCGGAGTCGGCGCTGAGCGGCGCCGTCTCACGGCCGTCGATGGTGTGCACGGTGCGGGTTTTCGCGTCGTAGTAGACGAAGTAGCCGCCTCCCCCGACGCCCGCCGAGTAGGGCTCGGTGACGCCGAGCGCGGCGGCCGTGGCGACGGCCGCGTCGACCGCGTTGCCGCCGTGTCTGAGCACCTCGATGCCGGCGGCGGACGCGTCCGCGTCGACGCTGGCCACGGCGCCGCCGTAGCCGACGGCCACCGGAACCTTGCCGGCCGTACGGCTCGTCGCCGGTGCGGGCGGCGCCGTCACCCCCACCGACACCACGGCGGCCGAGACCGCCAGAACCGCCAGTTTCCGCGTACCTGGGCGACCCATGCGTACCTCCCGTCGGGACAGTCCGCGCAGCGTAACCAGATCGGTCCAGTACCGACAGTACGCCTCGGTGCCCTGCCACACGAACGTCACACGTCGAACACGGGTACGTAGCCGCCGCCGTCGCCCGCTACCATGCGCGGCCATGAACGACGACGTGCGCAACATCGTCCTGGGCCTGGTGGCGACCGGGATCCCGGCCTCGCTGGGCTGGCTCGCCCGTACGTGTCTGTGGCGCCGCAAACTGCGCCGCAAGCAGGCGTTCTTCGGGATGCCCGACCACTCGGAGTCGCTGCTCGTGGTCAACCACACGGCGGGCGGACCGGAGCTGTCGGTGAAGCGCCAGGACGTGTTCGCCCTGCTGGAACTCTCCGCCCTGATCAAGGACTGCAACGCGCACGTGCAGGTCGTGGCGCACGACGCCATCCAGCAAGGCTTCGGTGAGCGCACGGAGTTCTGCCTCGGCGGGCCCTACTCGAACCGCAGGATGGCCGCTCACCTCTCCTCGCTGCTGCCGGGCGCGCGCATGGACGTGGAGAGCGACGCCGGTCCGGAGACCGGCGCCCTGCGGATCGGCGGGGAGGACTACCGCATGGAGCGCGGCAGGAGCGAGTACGTCCTGCTCGCCCGGCTCACCGCGGACGGCCGGTCGGAGTCCCGCCCGGTGTTCCTCTTCTGCGGCCAGCGCGCCGTCACCAACCAGGCGGCCGCCCGCTATCTGGCCCGCCACCACGAGCGACTGCACCGCAAGTACGGCACCGGATCCTTCGTCCTGCTGCTGAAGGTGGTCAACTCCCAGGCGTACGGCCCGGATGTGGTCGAGCTGGTGGCGGACGTGACGCGGGCGGCGCGGACGCCCCTGCCGGAGCCGGCTGCCGCCGCCGGTGAGTAGCGCCTCAACAATCTTTACTGGCACGTAACTTACCGACGGGTTACTTACGGTATGGGGCCCCGGTTACCGTCGGGTCACTTTGCACTGTTGACTAGTGAAGGAGTGACCCATGGGACATGGTCGCACCACGCTGCGCTCCGCCGCCGCCACGGCCGTCTCGGCGGCGCTGATCGCCGGCACCGTCGTCGGCCTGGCACCCGCCGCCCAGGCCACCGCCCCGTCCGTCCGCTTCGTGGACATCACGGGCGACGGCGGCACCGTGCTGAAGGGGAACGTCGTCACACCCGCCGGCGCCGACGGCTCGCGCCGGTACCCGCTCGTCGTGCTGCCCACGAGCTGGTCCTTCCCGCAGGTCGAGTACCTCGCGCAGGCGCAGAAGCTCGCCGATGCCGGCTATGTGGTGCTCACCTACAACGTGCGCGGTTTCTGGCAGTCCGGCGGTCAGATAGAAGTGGCCGGTCCGCCGGACGTAGCGGACGCCTCCAAGGTCATCGACTGGGCCCTCGCGAACACCCCGGCCGACCCGCGGCACGTCGGCATGGCCGGGGTGTCGTACGGCGCCGGTATCAGTCTGCTCGCCGCCGCGCACGACAAGCGCATCAAGGCCGTGGCCGCGCTCAGCGGCTGGGCGGACCTGATCGACTCCATCTACTCGGGCCGCACCCAGCATGTGCAGGCGGCCGCCGTCCTGGACGGCACGGCCACCCTCACCGGCCGCGAGAGCCCGGAACTGAAGGAGATCTTCCACAACCTGTACTCCTCGAACCTGTCCAAGGAACAGGAGATGATCGACTGGGGGCGGAAGCGTTCCGTCGCGACCTATGTCGACCAGCTGAACAGCAACGGCGCCGCCGTGATGCTCGCCAACGCCTGGGGCGACACGGTCTTCCCGGTGAACCAGTACGCGGGCTTCTACGAGAAGCTGACCGTGCCCAAGCGGCTCGAACTGCGGCCCGGCGACCACGCGACCGCCGAGCTGCCCGGCCTGTTCGGACTGCCCAACGACGTGTGGACGGACACCGGGCGCTGGTTCGACCACTACCTCAGGGGCGCCGACAACGGTGTCGACCGTGAGCAGCCGGTCCAGCTGAAGTCCCGTAGCGCGGGGGGATACGAGGGCTACCCGGACTGGAAGTCGGTCGAGGCGACGCGGCGGAAGTTCGCGCTTCCCGGCTCCAGCACCATCCACGCGAACGTGGACTCCGGCGCGGACGGCGGGATCGTCTTCCTCTCCAGCATCCTCGACCAGATCGCCCAACTGCCGCCCATGGCCTCGATTCCGCTGCTGCCGCGCCGCTGGGCGGCCGTGTGGCAGTCGGAGCGGTACGGCAGCACCCAGCAGGTGCGCGGCACGGCCAGGCTCCACACGACGCTGACCCCGACCGCGCAGAGCGGCACCCTCGTCGCCTACCTGTACGACGTGGGGCCGCTCGGTATCGGCAAGCTGGTCACGAACGCGCCGTACACCTGGCACGGGCGGACGCCCGGCGAGCCGTTCGACGTCGACCTGGACCTGTTCTCCACGGCCTACGACGTGCCCGCCGGGCACCGCCTGGCGCTGGTGGTCGACACGGTCGACCCGCTGTACATCGAGCACAACCCGTCCGGCGCGCAGCTGACCTTCTCCTCGCCCTCGGACGACCCGTCGTACGTGTCCGTCCCCGTGCGCGAGCAGTGATCTCCGGCTGCCGCCGGACGAGCCTGGCCCGTGAACTGCCGTCCCCCTGGGGTTCCGGGGCCATGGGGGGCTCCCCACCCGGCGGCAGCGCCCCAGGACCGGCCGTGGCGACCGCCACGGCCTCGGTCTTGGGGCTGCGCTGCTCACGGCGGGACACCCGGCCGGCGCACCACGAGAGCAGCGTGCACATCCGATGCGGATCGGCGAGGTCACCATCACCACAGGGATGAACGGCAAATCGTAGTCGAGGTTGGAGGCGATGAGTTTCCCGGCATGGCTCAGGGCGACCGCCAACTGGCCGTACGCGAAGGGCATCCACGGGGCGCAGGCGAACCGGCCGGTGGCGAGGAGGAGATGCGGGGCGAGGACCGCGAACGCCTCGAAGGGCAGCACGAGTCCGAACCGCGGCAGCCCGAACGGCACGGCGCAGAGGAGGAGGGGGGCGCGGACACCCCGGACGGCCGAGCGCGGCCTCGTACGCCTTCTTCCGGGCGCCGTCCTTCCTCCCGTGTCTCCAGCGCGGCAGGGAACACGGGTCGCGCCCCCCGGTCGGTGCGTGAGGATCCTGGAGAGGAAGCCGGCCGTGCGCGGCCCCGTTCGCTCTCAGCCGTGTCGTGGTTGCCGCAAACTATCCGGACGGCAGCGGAGTTGAGGGACGACACGCACCTTTCGGGCAATAGCCGTATTTACGTCCGCCAGGGGCGCTCAGGTCTCGGCGATCTCCGCGTACAGCTGGGACAGCTCGGGGACACCGCTCGCCGCCCAGTCCTGCCCGGCGCCCGTGACCTCGACCTCGCGGCCGGACGCCAGCCGTACGACCGCCTCGCCGTCGGGGCGGATCCGCCAGGCGGCGCCGGGCACGGTGCGCACCACGACCGTGCCCAGGTACAGCCCCGCGTCGTGGCCCAGCCAGGGCAGGGTCTCGGCGTCGTCGCGCCAGCGCGGGACGAGCTGGTCCAGCGCCTCCAGCGAGGCCGGGGTGTCGTCGAGGCGGACGCCCGCCCGGTCCGCCTGCGCGCGGAGCAGTTCGCACTCGGAGAGCAGCGCGGCGACCGCCTCGGGGTCGCTGGGCGGCGCCGTGTCACCGTTCTTCTTGTGCCGGTGGCCCAGGAACGGAAGGTTCATGGACCCAGCGTGGCATCAGACGTCGAGGTCGACCACCACCGGAGCGTGATCGGAGGCACCCTTGCCCTTGCGCTCCTCGCGGTCGACGTAGGCGTCCTTGACGGCCTTGGCGAACGGTTCGTTGCCGTACACCAGGTCGATGCGCATGCCGCGGTTCTTCGGGAAGCAGAGCTGGCGGTAGTCCCAGTACGTGAACGGGTGGTCGTACTTCAGCGGGCGCGGCACCACGTCGTCCAGGCCCGCCTCGCGCAGGGAGGCCAGGGCGGCGCGCTCGGCGGGGGTGACATGCGTGGAGCCCTCGAAGGCGGCCACGTCGTAGACGTCGTCGTCGGTCGGCGCCACGTTGTAGTCACCCATGACCGCGAAGGGGCGGCTGCCCTGTGCGTCGCCGTACACGGCCGCCTTGAGGGCCTCGAACCACTGGAGCTTGTAGGCGTAGTGCGGGTGCTCCACCTCGCGGCCGTTGGGGACGTACACCGACCAGACGCGGACCGGGCCGCAGGTCGCCGAGAGGGCGCGCGGCTCGGTGACGCCGTCGAAGCCCGGGTCGCCGGGAAGGCCCTTGACCACGTCCTCTATGCCGACGCGGGAGAGCACCGCCACGCCGTTCCACCGGCCGGTGGCGTGGACCGCCGACTCGTAGCCCAGCTCGCGCAGCTGGTCGGACGGGAACTGGTCCTCGGCGACCTTGGCCTCCTGGAGGCAGAGCACGTCGGTGCCGCTGCTCTCCAGCCAGGCCAGCAGCCTCGGAAGGCGGGCGGTGATCGAGTTCACGTTCCAGGTAGCGATGCGCATGCCTCACAACGTACCCGGAGCCACTGACAACGGACTCAGATCTCGGTCGAGGCCCCCGGCGCCAGCCGCTGGTGGTCCGTGCCGCCCAGGGCGCCGATCTGACGGTCGTAGATCGGGCGGGCGAGATCGGTGAGCAGGGCGTCGTGGACGTCGTAGGCGCGCTGCGGCCGTACCTCGCGGACGTAGTCGATGACCTCGGAGATCTTGTTCCACGGGGCCATCACCGGGAGCATCAGCGTCTGCACCGGCGCGCCGGGGACGGTCAGGGCGTCGCCGGGGTGGAAGACCCTGCCGCCGTCGATCAGGTAGCCGACGTTGGTGATGCGCGGGATGTCCGGGTGGATCACCGCGTGCAGCTCACCGTGGACCTGCACGTCGAACCCGGCGGCGGTGAAGGTGTCGCCGTGGCCGACGGTGTGCACGCGGCCCGGGAAGGCCGCCGAGATCCGGTCGGCGACGGACTTCAGCGTCCAGATCCCGGCGGCCGGGTTGTTCTCCATGGCGGCGCGCAGCCGGAACTCGTCGAAGTGGTCCGGGTGTTCGTGCGTGATCAGGACGGCGTCCGCGCCGAGCGCGGCGTCCTCCTCGCTGAAGCCGCCCGGGTCGATGACGAGCGTCCGCCCGTCCTTCTCGAGGCGGACGCAGGCGTGGGACTTCTTCGTGAGCTTCATGGCTCACCATCCTGCCGAACCCGGCGGCGGGCCGAGCCCGGCGGCGCGCGGCTCACTCGGCGGGCGTGGTCTCCTCCTGGATCACCTGCCGGGCCACCCGGAACGCGCCGGCCGCGGCCGGCACCCCGCAGTACACGGCGGTCTGCAGCAGCACTTCCTCGATCTCGTCCGGGGTGAGCCCGTTGCGCAGGGCCGCCCGGGTGTGGAAGGCCAGCTCCTCCAGATGGCCGCCCGCGACCAGCGCGGACAGCGTGACGCAGCTGCGGGTACGGCGGTCCAGGCCGGGCCGGTCCCAGATCTCGCCCCAGGCGTAGCGGGTGACGAAGTCCTCGAAGTCCCCGGAGAACCCGTCGGCCTGCGCCAGCGCCCGGTCCACGTGCGCGTCGCCCAGCACCTCCCGGCGGATCTTGAGCCCGGTGTCGTACCGGTCGGGCTGCGCGGCCGGCTGCGCCGGTGCGGCGGCCGGGGCTGTCTCGGCGACCGGCGCGGCCGGCGGCGCCACCGCCGGGACCTGGACGGCCGACGCCGCCGGCAGGACCGTCTGGCCGGTCTCGTACGGTTGCTGCCAGGCGCTGGAGAAGTGGTGCACCAGCAGGTCGGTGACGGCCGCCGGCTGCTCGACCGGGACCAGGTGGGAGGCGCCGGGGACGACCGCGAGCCGGGCGTCCGGGATACCGGCGACCAGGGTGCGGGCCTCGGCGGGCCCGGTGACCTGGTCGTCGGCGCCGACGAGCACGAGCGTCGGCACGCCGACCCGGCCCAGTTCGGCCCGTACGTCGAACGCGGCGAGCGCCTCGCAGGCGGCGATGTAGCAGCCCGGGTCGGTGGTGCGGACCATCTGCACCGCCCACTCGGTGATCGCGGGCTGCGCCGCGGCGAACCCGCCGGTGAACCAGCGGTCGGGCGCGGTCCGGGCCACCGGGTCCAGCCCGTTCGTCCGTACGACCACCGCGCGCTGCCGGAACTCGTCGGCGGTCCCGAACCGGGGCGAGGCCGCGACCAGCACCAGCGAGGCGAGCCGCTCGGGGCGCCGCAGGGCCAGCTCGATGCCGACCGCACCGCCCAGCGCGCAGCCCGCGTAGCCGAACCGCTGCACACCCAGCGAGTCCAGCGTGGCCAGCAGCCGGATGGTCAGCTCGGCGACGGAACCGGCCGGGTGGGCGGGGGCCCCGCCGTGGCCGGGCAGGTCGAACCGCAGGACCCGCCACTGTTTGATCAGCTCCGGCACCTGGCGGTCCCACATGTGGCGGGTCGTGCCGAGGGACGGTCCAAGGACCAGGACCGGGGCGCCTTCCGGCCCGTCGAAGCCGTGTTCCAGGAGTTCAGTCGTCGTCGTGCTCACCCGTTCACGCTCGCACATCTCACGAGCGGAGTGGACAGCGGGGCGCCCCCGCGCGAACCCGGACCCCCATGGCATCCGCGGCGGACGGGACGCCGACGTGCCTGGTCAGAGGGTACGACGGTACTGGTTCACCTACTCGTCGGGCATCCGTCGAAGCGGTAGCCCGTACCGGGCTCGGTGATCAGACAGCGGGGACGGGAGGGTTCCTCGTCCGGGGAAGCCGCTTCCCGGAGCGGCCGGCGCGCGTGTTGGCGGTTCCCTGGCGCCGGCCGGGGCGACCTTGACGCTGTCTTGACGTGGGCCGGCCTTATAGGGTGAGAGCAGGTGTGCCGGGAAGTCTGGTCGGCCGGAAGCCAGGGTGGCTTCCGCAATTCCAGGGGGACGGCATGCGCAGCGTCGGTACGGTTCTCGCCCTCGTGGTCCTCGCCACGGTGGTCGCGACGTTCGCGCGCCGCTGGCGGATTCCCGCTCCCTCCCTGCTGGTGGTAGCCGGCCTGGCCGTGGCGCTGCTGCCGGGCACCCCGCAGATCCAGATCAGCCCGCAGATCATCGGGCTCGTGGTGCTGCCGCCCCTGCTGTACGCGAGCGCCGAGGCCATGCCGTGGCGGGAGTTGCGTGCGGTGTGGAAACCGGTCGGCATCCTCGCGATCGGTCTGGTCCTTGCGTCGGCGGCTGCGGTAGGGGCGGTGGCGGCGTTCGTGACCCCCCTGTCGTGGCAGATGGCGTTCGTCCTCGGGGCCGTGCTGGCCAGCACCGACCCGGTGGCGGTCACCGCGCTCGGCCGCCGGCTCGCCCTGCCGCCCCGGGTACAGGTCCTGGTGCAGGCGGAGAGCCTGTTCAACGACGCGACCTCGCTGGTGCTGGTCCGGGTCGCGGCCGGTGTCGCGGTGGCGTCGACGGCGGCGCACTGGGGCGCGGCGGGTGGCCAGTTCCTGCTGCTGGCCGGCGGCGGCACGGTGATCGGGGCCGCGGTGGCCGCAGTGATCACCCTGATCCGGCGCCGCACCGAGGACCCGGTGCTGGAGACGGTGATCGCGCTGGTCACCCCGTACGCCTCCTATCTGCTGGCGGAGGCCGCGCACACCTCCGGCGTCACCTCGTGCGTGGTCGCCGGGGTGATCCTGGGCGGCCGGGGCGACCGGCTCACCAACGCCCGCATCCGGCTCCAACTGCACGCCGTGTACGGCACGGTGGTGTTCCTGCTGGAAAGCGTGGTGTTCAGCCTGATCGGTCTGGCGCTGCCCGCGCAGGTGCGGGCCCTGGCCCACGGCGACCGGTCCTGGCCGCTGTACGCCCTCGCGGTCGCCGCCACGCTCATCGCCGTACGCCTGCTGTGGCTGGCGCCGCTGTCCGCGGTGGTGCAGCGCAAGGGCGGCTCCAGCCCGATGAGCTGGCGGCTGCCGATGGTGCTCACCTGGGCCGGCACCCGCGGGGTGATGCCGCTGGCCGCCGCGCTGTCCATCCCCGAGGCGGCCGGGAACGGCACCCCGCTCGCCGACCGCCCGCTGGTGCTGGTCCTGACCACCTCGGTCGTCGTCGTCACCCTGGTCGGTCAGGGCTTCACCCTCGCCCCGGTCGTGCGCGCCTCCGGCATCGCCCTGGAGCCCGCCCACACCGCACGTGAGGAGGCCCGGGCCCGCTCCCACCTCGCCCACGCCGGCCTCGCCCGCCTGGAGGAGCTCGCGGAGCTGGAGGTCGTCCCCGAGGTCGTTCTGGACCGGCTCCGCCGCGGCCTGACCGCCCGCCTCGACGACGCCCGCGACCGTCTCGCCGAGAGCGACGGCGCGGCCACCGAGTCCGCCGATCTGGTCTACCGCCAACTGCGGCGCGACCTGATCGCCGTGGAGACGGGGGAGCTCCAGCGGCTCTACGACGCCCACGCCATCAGCGACACCACCCGCCGCAGGCTGCAGCGCGCGCTGGACCTGGAGGAGGCCCGGCTGACGGACGCCTAGGACTCAGCCCTGGGCGGCGGCCGCGGCGGCGGCGCGCTCCTCGCCTCTGCGCCGTGCCCGCTTGCCGTACGTGACCGTCCACAGGATGAGGCTGCCGAGGACGCCGTAGATCAGGACCGGGCTGAGGGTCACCATGGTGTCCGTGCTCAGCACGGAGACCAGCGCAACGCGGACCGCCGCCTCGAGGCAGTAGGCCACGCCCCAGACCGTCGTCATCGTCCGCGTGGTCGCGCGGAACCCTTCGAACTGCCAGAGGCCGTTCCACCACTCGGTACTCGCGGCGGTACCGTCGGTGGCGAACTTGCGGCCGAAGTAGAACATGAGCGGTCGCGGCGCCGGCAGCGTCGCCAGGCACAGCAGGCCGAAGAGCCCGGTGACGGCCGAGTCCTTGACCAGCAGGGCCTCGGCCGAGTGTGAGCCGACGAGTGAGACGACAGCCGTGATGACCAGGAACACCAGGGTCACGACGGCGAACTCGTCGAGGCGGCGCCGCCACACGAGGTGCACCGCGCTGTCGAGCATCGGCCCGGCACCACTGGCCAGCAGCGCGGCGCACTCGCTCCACCCCTGATCACGCAGGGCGTGGTACGTGAGGATCGGCGCCGCCACGTTCAGTGCGATGGTGAGGACCCAGCCGCCCAGGGCGCTGCCCCGGGACCGGGCGGGCGGCAGCGGGCGTTCCTCCGCCCGAGCCGCCCGCGCGTCCGTTCTTGACGTGCCCATGGCATCCTGAGCAGACATGGTTCCCCCTGGAATTCGTGCTGATGAAAGCGGTCGCGCGCACTGTGCGGCGGGTGTGCGGCAGTGAGCCGGACCACAGGCCACCGTCAGCTCAGCACCCCCCGCCGGGCGTGATCATTCACGAACAAGATCCGTTTTGGCAAGCACGAGCGGGCGGGCCCCTCCGGAGGCCTGACGGAACCCGGCCGGCCCAGCGACGGAGGACGTGAAGCGGTCGCGGTTCTTCCCCCCACCCGGTCCCGCGGGACCTGCCGGCCACCGCCCGGAACCCCGCGCGGCACCCCGCCCGGAACCCGGCCCGCGGATCCTCGCGGCGGCGGAACGCTGCGCCACGCAGCGGACGTCCTGGAACGGGTGGGCCACCGCATCGACGACGAGACCCCGCAGGCACTGCTGCGGCGCCGTCCCCGGTTGCGGTTCCCGGTCAGGTGGCGTCCGGTGCGCCGAGACCCGTCAGGGCGCCCACCGGGTCGAGGTCCGGGGTGCCCCGGGGCCACCAGTCGTCCTGGCCGGGCTCCGACTCGTAGGCGTACCACAGGCCGTCGCGGCCCAGGCGGAGCTGGACATGGGCGCGCGGGTGGGTGAGGCGGTTGCGCCAGGGGCGGAACGCCGGCAGGTCGGCGGCGAGCAGCGACGGACGGGCCCGGTCGAAGCGGCCGGCCGGCGGATCCCACGGCTCCTCCAGTACGGCCAGCCCCGCCGGCCCGCCCTGGCGCCAGGCGGCGACGGCATGCGCGAGGTCGGCCGGGGTGCGGCCCGCGGCCGTGGCGAGCGCGGCGTACAGGGTGCGGGTGCCGGCGGTGAGGCCGGAACCGGGGCGCGCGGCGGCCAGGCGCACCGCGTCCTGCCACAGGGTCAGCTCGCCCACCGGGTCGCGTCCGGTGCCGAGCAGCGCATGGGCGCGGGCGGCGGCGTCGGTCGCCAGCTGGTCCAGCGCGAAGGGGTCCGGGCCGCCGGGTGCCGCCGGATACACCGGTGGCTGCTCGGGGTGCGGGGGTGCCGGCAACGGCGGTGGCAGCGGCGGGAGTGCGCGCCGGGCCAGGGCATCGGTGGCCCGTACGCCGGGCAGGGACTGCGGCCGCCGCTCCTGGGCGGCGCGGGCCGCGCGGGCCGCGCTGCGCCGGGACAGCGCGTCGAGCAGGTTCTTCTCGCCCCGGCCGCGCAGCAGGAGCAGCACGAACGGGTCGGCGTCGAGGAGCCGTGCCGTCTGGTAGCAGAGCGCCGCCGCGTGCTTGCAGGGGTGCCCGGAGTCCGGGCAGCTGCAGCGCGGGACGAGGTCGCCGGGGCCGGGCAGCAGCGGGACCCCGCAGTCGGCGAGCGAGTGCGGCAGCTCCTTGTCGAGCAGGGCGGCGATGTGCCCCGGCCGGTCGGCGGCCGTGTCCAGGAACCGCGCCCAGTCCTCGTCCTCCAGTGTGCGGACCCGCACCTGGACCCGGTACGGCCGGGGGCGGCTCCCGCGCACGTACGCCAGCACGAGCCCCGGGGTGACGGTGATCGCGTCCACATGGCCCTGGTCCGCGTACCCGCGGCCGCGGGCCAGCCGCTTGGGATCCAGCGCGCCCTGCTCCAGCGCCTGGACCCAGGCGTTCCCCCACCAGGTCGCCGCGAACGGCGCCTCCCCGGCCCCGGCCGCCCGTGCCGCGAACGCCGCGAAGGTGCGCCGGAGTTCGGTGTCGCGGTGGGGGGTGGCCATGGTGGGCGGCACGTGGGGGTACACGGGGGCGGAGCCGCTCGGGGTGGTGGCGGGCGGGGTCGCGGGGTGCGGCGTCGTCAGGTGCGGGGTGGTGGCGGTGGGGGTGACCGACTCGGTGGGCGTGGGCAGCGGCTCGGCGGGGGTCGCGGTATCCGGGGCCGCGGCCGAGGCAGGCGCCGGGCGCGGCTCGGCGCTGTCGGTCGTGTCGCCGGATCCTGCTCCGGCGGTGTTCGTCTCCTCCGGGGTCTGTGACCAGGTGGGCATCCGGAAGGCGTTCGCCAGGTAATGCCGGATGTCCTGGGCGGCCTTGAGCCGAGTGGCCCGGGAAGCGGCCTGTGGCCCGGATCCGGTGCGCGAGGCCGGCGAACCGGAGTTTCCCGTGGCGCGCGCCTGGTGCCGCACACGCGGCTCCGCCACCGGCGTCCCGCGTCGGGCGGCCTCGTCCGCCTCCGCCAGCGCCTCCCGCCGGGCCGCACGCAGCGCTTCCCGAGCGGCGTCGCCGGGGCGCCCGCCCTCCGGGGTTGCGGAGCGGGCCTGCGGCACGGTCCCGACACGGTCGGGGGCGTCGTCCCGACTCGGGCTGCTCGCGACGGGCGGGGCCGAAGCGGTGGCGGGGGAAGGGGAGGCCGGCTGCACCTCGTCGTCGCCCTGGCTCGGGGTCACGGCAGTCGTCGGAGCTTCGCGCTCGCTCCGCCGCGCGGACACCGCGGCCCGGAGTGCCGCGCGTGCCACGTCGCCGGGCCTCGCGCCGGTGGTCGCAGGGTCTCCCGGCGCCGCCCCGGCCGGCGCATCCGTTGCCCCCGCCGCGCCGGAGACGATGGCCTCAAGGGCGCCCGCCGCTCGCTCGACGGCCCCCTCCGAATCACCCGCCGCCGGCTCAACGGCCCCCTCCGGCGCCTCCTGGTCTCGCCGAACCGACCCGCCGGTCACCTCCGACGCGCGCCGAACCGACCCCTCGGACGCCTTCTCCGCTCGCTCAACCGGGTCCTCGGGCCCTCTCTCCCCTGGGTCCGCCGCCGGCCCCTGTACCGCACCCGACACGTGCCGGACCGGCCCCTGTGATGCACGGGGCCCAAGCCGGCCCGAATCCTCCGAGGTGCTCGGCCCGGCATGACCCGACCCCTCCGAGGCGCCCGGACCGAGCCGGCCCGTGCGCTCGAACGCACCCGGGCCGGCCTGACCCGGCTCCTCAGTCACGCCCGGCCCGTCCTGAACCGCCGCCGGCGACGCACCCGGTGCCGCCTCGGCCCGCTCCGCGCGCTCGGCCTCGGCCCGTTCCCGTGCTGCCCGCAGGGCGTGGCGGGCGGCGTCGCCGGGGCGGGGGGTGGGGGCTGTCATGCGGTCCTCCGCAGGCGGACGAGGTCGGACAGCTCGCGGTCGGTCAGTTCGGTGAGGGCCGCCTCGCCGGAGCCGAGGATGGCGTCGGCCAGGGCACGCTTGGCGGCGAGCATCTCGGCGATGCGGTCCTCGACCGTACCCTCGGTGACCAGGCGGTGGACCTGGACGGGCTGCGTCTGGCCGATGCGGTACGCGCGGTCGGTGGCCTGTTCCTCGACGGCCGGGTTCCACCAGCGGTCGAAGTGGACGACATGGCCCGCACGGGTGAGGTTCAGGCCGGTGCCCGCCGCCTTCAGCGACAGCACGAGGACCGGGGTCTCGCCGTTCTGGAAGCGGTCGACCATGCGCTCGCGCTCCGGGACCGGGGTGCCGCCGTGCAGGAGGTCGACGGGGATCGCGCGGGCCGACAGGTGGGCGGTGATGAGCCGGGCCATGCCGACGTACTGGGTGAAGACGAGCGCCGAGCCGTCCTCGGCGAGCAGGGTGTCCAACAGCTCGTCCAGCAGGGCGAGTTTTCCGGAGCGGGCGGCCGGCCGGCCGGGGTGTACCTCCTCCTTCAGGTAGAGCGCCGGGTGGTCGCAGATCTGCTTCAGCGCGCCCAGCAGCTTCAGGACCAGGCCCCGGCGCGCGATGCCCTCGGCCGTCTCGATGGCCTGCATGGACTCGCGCACCACCGCCTCGTACAGCGCGGCCTGCTCGCGGGTGAGCGGCACCGGGTGGTCCGTCTCGGTCTTGGGCGGCAGTTCGGGGACGATACCGGGGTCGGACTTCTTGCGGCGCAGGAGGAACGGCCGTACCAGGCGGGCCAGGCGCTGGACCGCTTCCTCGTCCTCGCCGTTCTCCACCGCTCGCGCGTGCCGGGCGCGGAAGGACTTCAGGGGGCCGAGGAGCCCCGGGGTGGTCCAGTCGAGCAGGGCCCACAGTTCGGAGAGGTTGTTCTCCACCGGGGTGCCGGTCAGCGCCACGCGCGTGGGGGACGGGATGGTGCGCAGGGCCTTGGCGGTCGCGGAGTACGGGTTCTTCACATGCTGGGCCTCGTCGGCGACGACCATGCCCCAGGGCTGTTCGGCCAGGCGGGCCGCGGTGGAGCGCATGGTGCCGTACGTGGTGAGGACGAAGCCGCCGGCCAGGCCGTCCAGGGTGCGATCGGGGCCGTGGAAGCGGCGGACGGGCACGCCGGGCGCGAACCGGGTGATCTCCCGCTGCCAGTTGCCGAGCAGGGAGGCCGGGCAGACCACGAGGGTCGGTTCGGGGCGGGCGCGCTTGAGGTGCAGGGCGATGAGGGTGACGGTCTTGCCGAGGCCCATGTCGTCGGCGAGGCAGCCGCCCAGGCCGAGGGAGGTCATGAGGTCCAGCCAGGCCAGACCGCGCAGTTGGTAGTCGCGGAGGGTGGCGGCGAGACCCGGGGGCGGGTCGGCGGGGCGCAGGCCCGCGGTGAGCCGGTCGCGGAGGGCGGCCAGCGCACCGACCGGGACGGCGTCGACGGTCTCGCCGTCGACGTCGGCGGTGCCGGTGAGCGCGACGGACAGCGCGTCGACCGGGTCGAGCAGACCCAGTTCGCGCTTGCGGGCCTTGCGGACGAGGGCCGGGTCGACCAGCACCCAGCGGTCCCGCAGCCGTACGACCGGACGGTGGGTCTCGGCGAGGGCGTCCATCTCGGCC
Source organism: Streptomyces sp. NPDC037288 (assembly GCF_055603265.1). Lineage (NCBI taxonomy): Bacteria > Bacillati > Actinomycetota > Actinomycetes > Kitasatosporales > Streptomycetaceae > Streptomyces > Streptomyces sp. NPDC037288. Next base: position 225,333 of record NZ_JBVJVY010000002.1, on the reverse strand, counting down.
TCGCTGAGCGGGTCACCGCCGAGGGCCAGCTGCCAGCGGAACCGGAGCAGGTCCTCGCTCTCAAAGAAGCCGGTGCCGTCGGTCGCCGAGCCGGGCGCCGGGCGGATCACGGCGGCGGCCGTGAGGTCGCGGGCGAGGTCCCGCGGCCAGTGCACGGCGACTCCGGCGGCGGCCAGCCGGGTGGCCGCCACACCGAGCAGTTCGCCGAGCTCGTCCTCCGACAGGGCGAGGACGTCGGGCACGTCCTGTTCGGCGAGCCGGTCCAGGGGCGGCCACACGCGTGCCGCGCGCCGCACGGCGAGGGCGGCGTCCACCCGCGCGCGGGGCCCGAACGCCGTGCCGGCCTCCCCCGCCCACAGCGCCGCCGCGTCGGCCACCAGGGTGGGATCGGCGAGGCTGTGCACCTGCACGACGGCGGCGCCGGCGTTCCTCGGGCCGGTCGCCCGCGGGGCGCCCTCGGCCGGTGTCGCGGCACGCGCGCCGTCGCTCGCGCCGGCGTCGAAGACGTCGTACGCCGACAGGTCCAGGCGGAGCGAGATCCGCACGCCCGCGTCCATGCCGGCGGCGACCTCGGCCGCCCACTCGTGGGCCTGCGGCAGCGCCACCGGCTCCCGGGCGGCGAAGGGCCGGCCGCAGGTGAACGGGGCGGCCGGGGTGCGGGGCAGGGTGTCGGCGACCGCGTCCAGGAAGTGGCGGACCAGGGCCTCCGGCTCGGGCAGCCGCAACGGGCCGGGGTCCGGGAGGGGCACCGCGTGGCCCTCGGGGGGAAGGGCCGCGGCGATCGCGCGGACGTGGGCGATGTCGTCGGGTTCCAGCGGGCCGGCCCGCCAGGCGTCGTGCCCCTCCCGGGTCAGGCCGGGCAGCAGGCGGCCGCGCGCGACCAGCCGCAGCGCGTGCAGGGCGGCGGCGCCCCAGCAGGCCGTGGCCGGATGCGCGGCCGGGTCGTGGCGGGCCCGGACCAGCAGCGGCAGGGCCTCGGTGAGCGGCACGGTCAGCGCGGGCACCTGCCGGCGGCGCACGCCGGGACCATGGCGTCGTACGACCGTGAGTTCGGCGGTGTCGCCCTCGACGGAGCCGCCGTCGGGGTCCCAGAAGGCGATGCGGCCCTCGCGCGGAAGGGGCGCGGGCAGGTAGACGGAGGCGAGGCGCACCGGGACCGGGTTTCCGGCCGGGCCGAAACCTCCCGTGCGCTCGGCCACCTCGGCCGTGCCACCGCTCATACGTCCTGCCACCTCCCGCCCGTGTGCCGGATCAGACGTCTTCGACTCTACGGGCGGGGTCTGACAACCGGCCCCGGCGACCGGCCGGGGCCGGTGCTCACGGCACCGTGCGCGAGACGACGTAGACGATCGGGTTCTTCGGGTCGGACAGGTTCACGACCACGTCCTGGGTCGGCGCCGGGTTCTTCTGCCCGTGGGTCAGTCCCCACCAGGGGCCGGGTCCGGTGAACTGCCAGCCGCTGACCTTCCGGTCGCGCGTACCGATGGCGATGTCGCCCTTCTTCAGCCGGTCCCGGCGGGTGCCCATCGTCTGCAGGAAGCTGTCCAGGCCGGCGGTGTTGGTGCGGAACTGCGCGTAGAGCCGGCTGGTCTTCCAGTTGTTCGTCTCGTAGGAGGCGATCTGGTCGGCCGGGTGCGGGACGGGCACCTGGTAGAGGCGGATCTGCACCTTCGACGGCCAGCCCGGGGTCAGGCCGGTCGCCGAGTACTTCGCCTCCTTGTCCTTGCCGCTGTCGCGGCTCAGGTTGGCGGAGATCACCAGGTAGCGCGCGGGCACGCCGATCAGCAGACCGATGATCAGCAGGGTGAGCGCGCGGCGCCTGGCCTTGTGCCGGGGGGTCTCGGCGCGACGGTGCGGCTGGTCCGGCGCGGCGGCCTGACGGGGCAGCGACGCGCTCATGCGGTGTCCCGGTCGCGGCGAGCCTGGGCGTACCGCTCGTAGCGCTCGTACCGCTCCACCCGGCGGCGCTTGGCCCGGCGGAACCGGCGGGCGACCAGCCGGGCCAGGTCCGCGGCGCCGACCATGCCGGCCTCCGGGCCGAGCTGCGCGCGGGTGATGCGGGCCTCGGGGCGGTAGCCGCGACCGGTGAGGTGGCGCTTGAAGGCGTCCCGGGCCGGGCCGATGAGCAGGTCGTCGGCGGCCGAGACGCCGCCGCCGATGACGAAGCAGGACGGGTCGAGGGCGGCGGCGAGGTTGGCGATGCCGACGCCGAGCCACTGGCCGATGTCCTGGAGCAGCTCGATGCACATGGCGTCGCCCTCGCGGGCCAGCTCGGTGATCATCGGGCCGGTGATGTCGTCGATGTTGCCCTTGACGTGCTCGATGATCCCGTAGGCCACCGGCGAGTCGGCCGCCGCCAGCTCCTTGGCCTCGCGGACCAGCGCGTTGCCGGAGCTGTACTGCTCCCAGCAGCCGCGGTTGCCGCACGGGCAGCGGTGCCCCCCGGGGACGACCTGCATATGGCCGAACTCACCGGCGACGCCGAACTTGCCCCGCTTGACCTGGCCGTCCTCCAGGATGGCGCCGCCGATACCGGTACCGAGTGTGATCATGACGAGGTGGTCCTCGCCGCGCCCGGCGCCGAAGCGCCACTCGGCCCAGGCGGCGGTGTTGGCGTCGTTGTCCACGAGGACCGGCACGGAGAGGCGACCGCTCAGGCGGTCGCGCAGCGGTTCGTTGCGCCACGACAGGTGGGGGGCGAACAGCACGCGGTTGCGGTCGGCGTCGACCCATCCGGCGGCGCCGATGCCGACCGCGTGCACGTCGTGCCGGTCGGACAGGTCCAGGACCAGTTCGGCGATGGTGTCCTCGACGACCTTGGGGCTCTTGGACTTGTCCGGGGTCTCCGTGCGGAGCTTCTCCAGGATGTTGCCGTCGGCGTCCACGACGCCCGCCATGACCTTGGTGCCGCCGATGTCGATGCCGACAGTGGGGACCCGGGGGGCGGTCAGATGTGACCGGCGTTCCCTGGTGCCCACTGTTCGCAGGACGGGAGCTCGGCGGGAGCCGATGGGGGCGGTGAGGTCGCGGTAGGTGCTCATCGGGCTCGATTGTGCCGCACCCTCACCCCCGGTGCTGCGCGGGGCGGGGCGAGGGGAGGCGCGGTCGCCGCCGGGCGCGGCCTGCGCGGTGGCTGCCCGCGCCGTTCCCCGTGCCCCTCAACCACGGCGCAGTTCATGGCGTAGAGCGTCCAGGTCGGACCCTCCCGCCATCTGCTGGGTCAGCTCGTCCAGCGTGATCTCGCCCCGTGTGTAATTGCCCACCGTCGTGCCTCGCCGCAGCAGAACGAAGCGGTCGCCCACCAGGTACGCATGGTGCGGGTTATGGGTGATGAGAACGACACCCAGGCCCTCGTCCCGTGCCGCCGCCACATATTTCAGCACCACACCGGACTGCTTCACCCCCAGGGCGGCCGTCGGCTCGTCCAGGACCAGGACCTTCGCGCCGAAGTGGACCGCGCGGGCGATCGCCACGCACTGGCGTTCGCCGCCGGAGAGGGTGCCGATGGGCTGGTCGACGTCGCGGAGGTCGATGCCCATGCGCAGCAGTGCCTCGCGGGTGGTGCGGCGCATGAGGTCGGTGTCCAGGCGCTTGAAGGGGCCGGCGCCCTTGCGGGGCTCCGAGCCCAGGAAGAAGTTGCGCCAGACCGGCATCAGCGGGACGACGGCCAGGTCCTGGTAGACCGTGGCGATGCCGCGGTCCAGGGCCTCGCGCGGGGAGGTGAGGTGGGTCTCCTCGCCCTCGATGCGCAGGGTGCCGCCGTCGTGGCGGTGCAGGCCCGCGATCATCTTGATCAGGGTCGACTTGCCCGCCCCGTTGTCGCCCAGGACGCAGGTGATCTCGCCCGCGTGGACCTCCAGGCAGACGCCTTCCAGGGCGCGGACGGTGCCGTAGCGCTTGCTGACGCCGGTCAGCTCCACGAGTGTCACTCGGTCACCTCCGCGCGCTTGCGGACCCAGACGTTGAGCAGGGTCGCGAGGAGCAGCATCGCCCCGAGGAAGAACTTGAACCAGTCGGGGTTCCACTCGGCGAAGACGATGCCCTTGCTGGTCATGCCGAACAGGAGTGCGCCCACGGCGGAGCCGATCGCGCTGCCGTAGCCGCCGGTGATCAGGCAGCCGCCGATGACGGCCGCGATGATGTAGATCAGTTCGTTGCCGACGCCCTCGCCGGACTGGACGGCGTCGAAGGAGAAGAGCAGGTGCTGGCCGGAGATCCAGGCGCCGAGGGCCACGCCCATGTAGAGGGCGGTCTTGGTCCTGGCGACGGGGACGCCGACGGCGCGGGCCGCGTCCTGGTTGCCGCCGACGGCGAAGATCCAGTTGCCGGCGCGGGTACGCAGCAGGATCCAGGAGGCGAGGGCGACCAGGCCCAGCCACCACAGGATGGTGACCTTGAAGTCGATGCCGCCGACGGTGAGGGTCGAGGCGAAGACGGCGTGGGCGCTCGCGAAGCCCTCCATGTCGGCGATGGTCTTGGTGGAGACCGTGCCGTCGATCAGCTTGGTGAAGCCGAGGTTCATGCCGGTCAGCATCAGGAAGGTGCCGAGCGTGACGATGAAACTGGGCAGCCCGGTGCGGGTGAGCATGAAGCCGTTGAAGGCGCCGATCGCGAGGGTGACCAGCAGGGACACACCCACCCCGACCCAGGTGTTCGCCGTCATCTGGTAGCTGAACATCGACGAGATCAGCGCGGACGACGTCACCAGGACGCCTGCCGACAGGTCGAACTCGCCGCCGATCATCAGCAGGGCCACGGGTACGGCCATGATGCCGATGGTCGAGGAGGCGTACAGGACCGTGCTGAGGCTGGCGGCGCGCAGGAAGCCGTCGGCGGCGAAGGCGAAGACGACGAAGACGGCGAGCGCGCCGACGACCGAGCCCAGTTCCGGGCGGGCGAGCAGCTTCCGCACCGGCGAGGTCTGCAGAATCCTTTCGTCAGCCGTCACGTCCGCGGCTTCTTCCGTGGTCGCGGTCATCGGGTGCCCCGCTCGGTGTACCGCGCCAGCGCGGAGGCCTGGTCCCTGGTGATGATCTGCGGGCCGGTCAGGACCGGCTTGCCACCGCCGAGGACGTCGCCGTTGTACTTGTAGGCCCACAGCAGGTCGACCGCCTCGTAGCCCTGGAGGTACGGCTGCTGGTCCACGGCGAAGCCGAGGGTGCCGCCCTTCAGCGAGGCCGCGACCTTGGCGTTGAGGTCGAAGGTGTCGATCTCGGCCTTGCTGCCGGCGTCCGCCCTGGCCTTCACGGCGGTGTCCGCGTAGGGCGCGCCGAGGGTGACGACGGCGTCGAGGGACGGGTCGGCCTGCAGCTTGGCCTCGATGGCGGACTGGACGTCGGGCATGTCGGTGCCGTTGACGTAGAGCTTGCGCAGCGTGCCGCGGAAGGTCTTGGCGATGCCGTCGCAGCGCTGTTCGTGGCCGACGTTGCCCTGCTCGTGCAGCACGCACAGGGCCTTCTTCTTGCCGCGCCTGTTCAGTTCGTCGCCGACGGCCTCGCCGGCGATCGTCTCGTCCTGGCCGATGTGGGTGAGGGCACCGAAGGCCTTGGACTCGGCGGAGCCGGAGTTCACCGTGATGACCGGGATGCCGGCCTTCTCGGCGCGGGCCACGGCGGCCTTCATGGCCTCCGGCTTGGCGAGGGTGACGATGATCCCGTCGACCTTCTTGTCGACCGCCGCGTCCACCAGCTGCGCCTGCTGCTGGGCCTCGTCGTCGTGCGAGTACAGGAAGTTGATGTTGTCCTTGACGGCGGCCTGCTTGGCGCCGCTCTGCACGATGTCCCAGAAGGTGTCGCCGTCTCCCGAGTGGGTGATCATCGCGAAGGTCCAGCGCGGGGTGTTCACCGCCGCCCTCCCCTGGGCCGCGGCGGCCTTGCGGGCGTCCTCGGCCCGCTTGCCTCCGGTGCTGCTGCACGCCCCCAGGGACAGCGAAAGTGTCCCTGTCAGCGCGATGACCGCCCAGGTCCGAAACCGTGCCACGAGGCAGTGCCCCTTCTTGCTGTGTTCTTGCTCCGACGGACGAGAGGGACCGCCGATCGCCTCGGCAGCCCCAAACGCTCCAGTATCGAACACAGGTAACACTCGTGACGCGGCAGGGAGTACCCACTCCGTCCGATTGTCCGGACATTGCGACGAGCCGCTGAGTGCCGTCAGGGCCGGACGAGCAGCTGGAACTCGAAGGAGTAGCGCGCCGGACGGTAGGTGTGGTCGCCGAACTCGACCGCCCGGCCGGTGTCGTCGTAGGTGGTGCGCTGCATGGTGAGCAGCGGGGCGCCCTCGGCCTCGCCGAGCCGCTCGGCCTCGGCCGCCGTGGCCCCGCGGGCGCCGATGGACTGGCGGGCGCTGTGCAGGGTGATCCCCGCGGAGCGCATCAGCCGGTACAGGCCGGTGGCCTCCAGCTGGCCGGTGTCCAGGTCGAGCAGGCCGGGCGGGAGGTGGTTGACCAGGTACGCCATCGGCTCGCCGTGCGCGAGGCGCAGCCGCTCGATGCGGTGCACGTCGCTGCCCTCGGGGATGCCGAGTGCGGCGGCGACGGTGGCGGAGGCCGGCAGGACGGTGTTGACCAGCACCTTGGTCGCGGGGCGCTGGCCGGCCGCCTCCAGGTCGTCGTAGAGGCTGCTCAGCTCCAGCGGGCGCTTGACCTGGCTGTGCACCACCTGCGTACCGACGCCGCGGCGGCGCACGAGGAGTCCCTTGTCGACGAGGGACTGGATGGCCTGGCGGACGGTCGGCCGGGACAGGCCGAGCCGTGCGGCCAGCTCGATCTCGTTGCCCAGCAGGCTGCCCGGGGTGAGGCTGCCGTGCTCGATGGCGGCCTCCAGCTGCTGGGAGAGCTGGAAGTACAACGGCACCGGGGAGCTACGGTCCACACGGAGGTCGAGCGACACGGTCGGGTCCACATCTGGTTTCGGCACGGACTCGAGCGTAGCCCGGTGATCGGTTGACGGGAAGTCGTGTAGTCCGATTGTCCGGACATACACATTGACAGGATGCGGGGTCGGCCCTCACTTTGTTTCCATGCGCATCGGGGTCATCGGTACGGGCCGCATCGGCACCCTTCACGCGAGAGCGCTCAGCCGCCACCGCGAGGTCGGTTCGCTGATCCTGACGGACGCGGATCCGGTGCGGGCGCAGACGCTGGCGCACCGGCTGGGCGAGACGGCGGCGCCGGGCGTGGACGAGATCTTCAGGTGGGGCGTGGACGCGGTGGTGATCACCACGGCGACGCCGGCCCATGCCGAACTGATCGGCCGGGCGGCCCGATCGGGGCTGCCGGTCTTCTGCGAGAAGCCGATCGCGCTCGACCTGCCGGGCACGCTGCAGGCGCTCGCCGAGGTGGAGACGGCCGAAACGGTCCTGCAGATGGGGTTCCAGCGGCGCTTCGACGCGGGATACGCCGGTGCCCGCGAGGCCGTGCGCTCGGGACGGCTCGGCCGGCTGCACACCGTGCGCGCGATGACCTGTGACCAGTCCCCTCCCCCGCCCGAGTGGCTGCCGCTGTCCGGCGGGCTGTTCCGGGACACGCTGATCCACGACTTCGACGTGCTGCGGTGGGTGACGGGCCGTGAGGTGGCCGAGGTGTACGCCACCGGCTCCGACGGCGGTCTCCCGCTGTTCCGCGAGGCCGGTGACGTCGGTACGGGCGCGGTGCTGCTCACGCTGGACGACGGCACGCTCGCCACGGCGACGGCGACCCGGCTGAACGGCGCGGGCTACGACGTGCGCATGGAGCTGGCCGGGGAGCGGGACACGGTCGTGGTGGGCCTGGACGACCGTACGCCGCTCGCGTCCACCGAGCCGACCGGGCCGCCGCCCGCGGACAAGCCGTGGACGGGGTTCCTGGAACGGTTCGGGCCCGCCTACGAGGCGGAACTGAACGCCTTCGTGGACGTGATCCGCGGCGAGTGCGCCAATCCGTGCGACGGCCACGAGGCCCTGCAGGCCCTGCGGGTCGCCGAGGCCTGCGAGGTCTCCCGGCGGGAGCGGCGCCCGGTGCCCCTGGCCGAGATCCCGGACCGGGTACGGGCGTCGTAGCGGGAGCCGGGACGGCTGCGGGTCCGGCGGAGCGTCGGCGCCGTCGGCCCAGAGCCGGCCGGGGCTTGGGTCGCTCACCGGTACCGGCCGGGCGCCGCAGCGCCCACCCGTGCCGCCCCGGCGGCACGACTGCCCGCAGCCGTGCAGCGCCGCCGGGGCGGGGCGGGCGCCGGCCGGGCCGGCCACAGCCGGGGCAGGACGTCGGCCCCCGGGAAGCTACCAGCGCACCGGCAGGCTGCGTACGCCTCTCATCAGCAGGCCCGGGAGCCATTCGCCCGGGTCACCGTCCAGGGCGAGGCCGGGGGCGCGGCGCAGGAGGGTGCCGATGGCCGTGCGGCCCTCCAGACGGGCCAGAGGTGCGCCCAGGCAGTAGTGGATGCCGTGGCCGAAGGCGAGATGGCCGCGGGTGTCGCGACGGATGTCGAACCGGTGCGGGTCGTCGTAGCGCTCGCCGTCGCGCTGGGCGGCGGTGAGGCTGATCACCACATGGGCGCCCCGCTCGATGGCCGTACCGGCGATCTCCAGGGGCTCGGCGGCGAACCGGTAGGTGGCGCTGTGCACCGGGCCCTCGTAGCGCAGCATCTCCTCGACGGCGCCGTCCAGGAGGCTCATGTCGGCGCGCAGGGCGGCGAGTTGACCGGGGTGGGTCAGCAGGGCGTGGACGCCGTTGCCGATGAGGTTGACGGTGGTCTCGTGGCCGGCGATCAGCAGCAGGAAGGCCATGCCGCGCAGTTCCTGCGCGGAGAGCCGGTCGCCGTCCTCGGCGGTGGTGCGGATCAGATCGCTGAGCAGGTCGTCGGCGGAGCCGGAGCTGCGCTTGTCCTCGATCAGGTCGGTGAGGTACGCGCCGAGGCTGACGACCGCGTCGTATGCCGTCTGCTCGTTGGTCGGTGCGACCACCTCCGTGGACGTCTTGCGGAACTCCTCGCGGTCCATGTCCGGGACGCCGAGGAGTTCGCAGATGACGGTGATGGGCAGCGGGTAGGCGAGGGAGGCGATGAGGTCGGCGCGGCCGGCCGGGAGCATCTCGTCGAGCAGTTCGTCGGTGATCTGCTGGATCCGCGGGCGCAACTGCTCCACCCGGCGCATCGTGAACGCACGCGTGACCAGGCCGCGCAGGCGGGTGTGCTGGGGCGGATCGGTGGCCAGCAGATGCTTGCCGATCATCTGCTGGTCCATGACGGTCACACCGATCTTGCTGGCGTCCTTGGCCAGCCGGGTGTCGGCGAGGGCCGCCCGCGCCTCCTCGTACCCGACGACCAGCCAGGCCGCGTCCTCCCAGTCCGGCAGCCGGACGCGGTGGACGGGGCCCTGCTCACGCAGCCGGGCGTACACCGGATGCGGATCCGTGCGCAGGGCGTCCCCGAACTCCCGCAGATCGACCACGTGTTGCCTGTCCATCGCTCCCCTTCCGGACTCCCCCGAGGCTCACCGGGTCCTCCCGGTACAGGGACAACGCGCGGCGCACGGGCTTAGTGCCCGTCCTTTTCGAGGAGTCCGGCGTCGTAGGCGAGCAGCGCGATCTGCACGCGGTTGTCGAGGCCGAGTTTGGCGAGGATGCGGGAGACGTGTGTCTTGACGGTGGCCACGCTCATGAACAGTTCGGCGCCGATCCGGGCGTTGGCGAGGCCGCGGCCGACGGCGACGGCGACCTCGCGTTCGCGGTCGTTGAGGACGGCGAGCCGCGCGCGGGCACGTGCCTGGCGTGCGTCGGCGGCGCCGCCGGCCGCGTGCCGCATCAGCTGCCGGGTGACGGCGGGCGACAGGACGGGGTCGCCGGCCGCGACGCGGCGCACGGCGTCGACGATCTCGGCCGGCGGGGTGTCCTTCAGGACGAATCCGGCGGCGCCCGCGCGCAGGGCGTGCAGCACCTGCTCGTCGGCGTGGAAGGTGGTGAGCACCACGACCTGCGGGGCATCGGCCCGGGCGCGCAGCCGCTCGGTCGCGGTGAGCCCGTCCACCGACGGCATCCGCAGGTCCATGAGGACGACGTCGGGCCGGGTGCGCGCGACGAGTTCCTCGGCCTGCGCGCCGTCCGCGGCCTCCCCGACGATCTCGATGTCCCCGGCCCCGCCGATCATCAGGGACAGTCCGGCGCGTACGAGCGGGTCGTCGTCCACGAGGAGGAGTCTGATCGGTGTCATGGGCCTTACGTAATCACGGTGCGGGCGGCGCGCGGGGGCCCTGCCGGCGTACGACGGCATCGTCAGGCCGCCGGTGCGCCCTGGGCCCACGGCAGCCAGGCCCGTACCGCGAACCCCCCGTCGGCCGTGGTGCCGTGCTCCAGCCGGCCGCCGGTCAGGCTCGCGCGTTCGGTCAGGCCGATCAGGCCCTGGCCGGAGCCGGGGACCGGGGCGGGCTCGGTGGTGGGCGCCGGGTTGGTGACGGCGAGGGTGAGGCCGTCGCCGGGCGTGCCGGTGAGGGTCAGGGTGACCTCGGCGCCGGGGGCGTGTTTGCGGGCGTTGGTCAGGGCCTCCTGGGCGATGCGGTAGGCGGTGCGGCCGACGGAGGCGGGGACGGCGGCCGGGTCGGCGACGCGGTGGTCCAGGGTGACCTTCATGCCCGCCTCGCGGCACTCGGCGACGAGGGCGTCCAGAGCGGCCAGTGTCGGGCGCCGCTCGCCGGCCGTCTCCTCGGACTCGCCGGTCCGCAGCACGCCGATGATCTCCCGCAGGTCCTGCAGCGCCTCGTGGGCGCTCTCCCGGATCACTCCGGCGGCCCGGGTGATCTCCTCGCGCGGTGCGTCCGGCCGGAACTCCAGGGCACCCGCGTGCACGCTGAGCAGGGTGAGCCGGTGGGCGAGGACGTCGTGCATCTCGCGGGCGATGGCCTCCCGGGCCAGCCGCTGGGCCTGCTCGGCGCGCAGCCGTGCCTCGGTCTCCGCCCGGTGGGCCCGGTCCCTCAGGCTCAGCATCAGCATCCGCTTGGAGCGGACGAACATGCCCCAGCCGATGACCGACACGGTGAGCAGCGTGGTGAACGCGACGGTTCCGGCGTAGGGCAGGTCGGGGTCGGGCCGCAGCCAGTAGAAGAGCGGGATCAGCGCGAGGTCGACGCCGCCGATCCAGGCCACGTAGCGAAAGGGGCGGTGCACGGCGAGCGTGAACAGGGCGACCATCGCCACCCCGCCCGAGGTGTTCGACAGCAGGCCGACCGGGACCATCGCGGCGGCGAGGCCGACCGGCCACCGGCGCCGCAGCCAGATCGCCGCGCAGGCGACGGCGCCGAGCGTCTGGTCGAGGACGACGAGGGAGTGCGGCAGACCGGATTCGTCGGGCACGGACTGCGCGGCCGCCAGACCGAGCACGGCGGCCAGCAGGAAGCAGGAGAGGTCGACGACCCAGTCGCGCGCGGTGCGCCGCGGTCGCCGGCCGGAAGCGCGGGCGTCCGGGTCCAGCTCGTACACCAGGGCCGAGGGGAACAGCCAGCGGCGGCCCGCGAACCCCTGCGTCACCCGTATCGCCTCGTCCTTGCTCACGGTCGGCAAATCTACGCAGGATCGGCCGCCGGGGCCGTGCCGTACACGGGATCAGCGACCAAAGTCTCACGCCTGTGGACTTTCGGCGGCACGACCCGGGGTGGGGCGGTCGTGGGGCGGTCATGTGGCGCCACGACGCCCGCCCCGTGGCCGGTGCGTGGGGGCGTGGCCGCGGGGTGAGCGTCGTGGCCGTGGGACACGTACGGGAGCTTCCGGGACTTCCCGGTCACGCCGCTTCCCCGGACGTGACCGGTCGGCTCAGCAGCCGAAGTCGATCAGGTCGAACGTGGCGTAGTGGTCGGAGGTGTAGTAGTCCTCCTGGGACTGTTCGCCGGTGACGACGCGCCGGGCACCGCGCGTGGGGGAGCCAGGGGTGATCACCGTGTACTCGTGGTAGTAGCCGGACCGCTGGCCGGGCAGGACGCCTTCCTTGTTGGAGAAGACGGTGCCGTCCTGCGAGTACGGGAAGGGCCCGCCCTGGTCGATCAGGTTCAGGGTGTCGTGGGCCTGCGAGGGCAGGTCGCCGTAGCAGATGCTGCCGACCGACGCGGCCGCGACGGCCGTCGTGGGGGCGGCGTCCGCCGTGGTGGCGGAGACGGTGCCGCCCACGAGCAGGGCGGACAGAAGGACGGCTGCGGCGCCGGCGCGAGTGGCGCGTGGGGGGAATCTCATGCCCTCATGATGACGCGCGTAGACGTTGGCATGTCAACGACAAAGTTGAAGGTTTACCCGTCAAGTCCGATGAGTTTTCGCGAAGTTAACCTGACGCCCGGCGTCCCCACGCCGTCCCCACAAGCACCAGCGCGCCTCCCACGAGCCCCGCCGCCCCGAGCCGTTCCCCGCCGAGGGCGATACCGGCGGCGGCGGCCCACAGCGGCTCGGTGCCGAGCAGCAGACCGACCCGGGACGGGGAGGTACGGCGCACCGCCCACATCTGGACGAAGAAGGCGAACACCGTGCACAGCACCGACAGGAACAGCAGCCCCGCCCAGGCCCGCGGGCCGAAGTCCGCCGCGGCCGTCCAGGGCGCGGGGCCGCCGGAGACGGCGGACAGGACGGCGAACACGGCGACGGACGCGCCGAGCTGGACCGTGGTGAGCGGCAGCGCGTCGGCGCCCTGTACGGCCCTGATCCGCGACATGGCGAGCACGTGCAGCGTGCGGGCCAGCGCGGCGAGCAGCATCAGCAGGTCGCCGGCGCTCGGCCGGGTGAAGCCGCCGCCCTGGGTGAGCAGCAGCACGCCGAGCACGCACAGCAGCGCCGCGCCGAGGAAGCCGGGGGCGGGCCGGGTGCGGGTGGCGGCGGCCTCGGCGAGCGGGGTGAAGACCATGGTGAGGCTGATGATGAGCCCCGCGTTGGTCGCCGAGGTGTGCACCACCCCGTAGGTCTCCAGCAGGAAGATCCCGCTGAGGATCACCCCCAGCAGGACCGCGCCGCGCCACTGGGCGGCGGTCAGCGCGCGCAGGGCCCGGCGTGCGGCGACGGCCAGGACGGGCAGGGCGAGGGCGAAGCGCAGCACCAGGACGGCGAGCACCGTACGGGCGGTGGTGATGTCCTTGGCCGCGAGGTAGCTGGCGCCCCAGCAGACCGCGACCAGCAGCAGGGGCAGGTCGGTGTGCCAGGCGCGAGGGGGTGCGGCGGCACCCGGTACGGCGATCGACGACATGCGGGCGGCTCTCCCGGTCTCCGACGGGGGTGCGGAGACGTCGGCGGCTCGCGCGGGGCGCGATCACCGTACCTGCGGTGGCGATCTTCGGCTAGGCGTTTTCCGGGAGGCCGTAGGAGCCGTACCGCGGCCTGCCGGCCAGGTCGTAGGACTGGAGGGAGACACCGGCGGCGGTGACGCGTCCGGCGGTGTGCGTGAAGGCGGTCGGTACGGCGCCCTCGGCGAACAGGCGCAGGCCGGAGCCGAGCACCACCGGGAAGGTGAGCAGGTGGAGGGTGTCGACGAGTCGGAGGTCGAGCAGGGAGCGGAGCAGGGCGCCGCTGCCGTGCACCTGGAGCTCGCCGTCGGTGCGCTCCTTGAGAGCGGCGACCTCCTTGGCGAGGTCGCCGCCGATCACGGTGGTTCCGGACCAGCCGGGGTCGGTGAGGGTGGACGAGGGGACGTACTTGGGCAGGGCGTTCAGCTTGGCGGCGATCGGGTGGGCGGGGTCGGTCACCTTCGGCCAGTACGACGCGAAGATCTCGTACGTACGGCGGCCGAGCAGGAACGCGCCCGCGCGCCCGAAGACCTCGGTGACGAACCGGCCGAAGTCGTCGTCGCCGTACGTGAAGCTCCAGCCGCCGTGCCCGAAGCCGCCCCGGGTGTCCTCCTGGGGGCCGCCGGGCGCCTGGTAGACGCCGTCGAGCGTGACGAAGATCGTGGAGACGAGCTTGCCCATGGCGGGTGCCTTCTTTCCGGGTGCGGGGCCTGTGTCATCGGTTCAGACCCCGCAGACACCCGCAACTCATCGGTTCAGCCGGCGTGAGTGGAGAACAGGCCGCCCGTCGGGCCCTGCTTGTCGCCGCCCTGGGCCTTCTTCAGCGCGTTGGCGAGGCTCTCGATGGTGAGGGACTGCAGGATCACCCGGCCGTCGCCCTCCAGGGTGGCCAGGGACAGGCCCTCGCCGCCGAACACGGCGTTCATGATGCCCTGTCGGTTGAGGCCGCCGACGCGCTGGACGCCGTACTGGATGCCCTCCTCGAAGGCCACCACGCAGCCGGTGTCCACCTCGATACGGCCGCCGAAGTCCGCCGGGTTGAGGTCGATGAAGTTGCCCGCGCCGGCGATGATCACCGTGCCGTACCCGGTGAACTTCTCCAGGATGAAGCCCTCGCCGCCGCTCATGCCGGTGCGGCCGCCGGCGAAGGCGATGCCGAAGTCGACGGTGGACTCGGCGGCCACGAAGGCGTCCTTCTCGGCGAACCAGGCGCGCACGCCGTCGAGTTCCAGGGCCCGCATCTCCCCCGGGAGCACGCCGGCGAAGCCGACCGTGCCCTCGCCGCCCTGGGAGGTGAAGTACTGGAAGGCCAGGGACTCGCCCGCGAGCATGCGCTGGCCCACCTGCATGGCGGTGCCCATGGCCTGGCGCAGCAGGCCGCCCATGCCGCCGCCCCCGCCGTCCTGGCCCTGCCGACCGTTGCCGGAGGGCCCGGACAGCCGCGTTTCCATGGTTACGTTCGTCGTCTTGAAGAGGAACTTCCCGGCCTCGCAGTAGACGGTCTGGCCGGGCTGCAGGTTGACGACCGCCATCTGCATGGCGTTGCCGACGATCTCTTGCTGAAGGGTCACGTGGGGGAGAACGCGGAAGAGGCACCCGTGAGTTCCAGGAGCCGTGGGCCGGGTCCGTACGGGTGACACGCGGGGCGCCCCGGTGCTGTCCGGGCCGGGGCGCCCCGCGCGCGCAGGGGTGGGTCAGCCGCCCAGTTCCTGGTGCCGGGCGGCGAGGCCCGTCGCGCCCTGTTCGGTCAGGGAGCCGAACAGGCGCAGGCGGGAGATGCCGCCGTCGGGGAAGATGTCGATCCGCGCGTGCGTGCCGACGGCCGCCTCCGGGAGCGCGAAGCGGTGGTTGGTGTCGGGCTGCAGGCGGGTGCGCGGCAGGATCTCGGTCCACTCGCCGTCCTCGCCGTCCTTGACGGAGACGGAGGCCCAGCCGGCGCTGTTGCCCTTCAGGTAGGCCGTGTCGATCTCGATCGCGCTGATCCGCGACTGGCCGGCCAGCCCGTAGCGGATCCAGTCGTTGCCCTGGTCGCGGCGGCGGCGGGTCTCCCAGCCGTCGTCCATCTTGCGGGAGCGGCCCGGCTGGATGGTGTTGGTGGCCGGGGAGTAGAAGAGGTCGGAGGCGTCCTCGACCCGGCCGCCGTTCTCCAGGGCGACCACGTCGAAGGTGCCGAGGACGGCGAGCCAGCGCGGGTCCGGGACGACCTCGCCGTAGACCCGCAGGCGGGCGATGCCGCCGTCGGGGTGCTGGTTGACGCGCAGATGGGTGAAGCGCTGCTCGACGGTGACCTCGAAGCCGTTCGCCGCGTGGCCGCCGACGGCGGTGCGCGGGACGATCGTCGTCCACTTCACGTCGTCGCCCAGCAGCTCCTGAGGGGACGGCGTGCCGGGTACGGACGTGGCCTCGACCGAGACCGCCTGCGGGTAGTTGCCGCGGAAGTGGGCGGTGTCGACGACGATCCCGCGGATCACGCCGGGTGCGCCGAGGCGGACCAGCGCCCAGTCGTGGTCCTCGGCGGTCGGCCAGGGGTGCTCGGCGCAGGCGCCGCGCCGTCGGCGGGTCTCCCAGCCGTCCATGATCTTGCCCTTGTGCCCGAAGTGCTCGGGGTCGAACTCGGCCGGCTCGGGCACCAGGAGGTTCTCGCGCTGGGCGAAGAACTCGTCGTTGGCGGCGATGACACCGGCGCCGAGCTGCCGGTCGGCGAGGTTGGCGTACTGGGTGAAGGGGAAGTCGGCGGTGCGGTAGTCCGCGTACGGGTCGCCGCCTCCGTAGGGGTTCGCGTCGCCGGTGAAGGTGGGTGTCGCCGTCACGGTGATCAGGGGGTCCTTTCCGAAGTCGGCGGGTTGCGGGTGCGGGGTGGCTTTACTGGGGGCGGGTGAGCAGCGTGCCCTTCGGCTCGGTGAACTCGCCGCCCGCGACGATGCGTTCGCCGCGCAGCCAGGTGGACTTCACGACGCCGTACAGGGTCTTGCCGGCGTACGCGGTGACCCGGTTGCGGTGCTGCAGAGCGGCCGGGTCGACGGTGAAGGTCTCGTCCGGGGCGAGGACGGCGAAGTCGGCGTCGCGGCCGGGCGCGATCGCGCCCTTGGCGGCGTCCAGGCCGGCCAGCGCGGCCGTCCGCGTGGACATCCAGCGGACGACGTCCTCCAGGCCGTGACCGCGCCTGCGGGCCTCGGTCCATACGGCGGACAGGCTGAGCTGGAGGCCGGAGATGCCGCCCCAGGCGGTGGCGAAGTCGTCGGTCTTCAGATCGGCGGTGGAGGGCGAGTGGTCGGTGACGACACAGTCGATGGTGCCGTCGGCCAGCGCCTCCCAGAGCAGGTCCCGGTTGGCGGCCTCGCGGATGGGCGGGCAGCACTTGAACTCGCTCGCGCCGTCCGGGACTTCCTCGGCGGTGAGGGTGAGGTAGTGCGGGCAGGTCTCCACGGTGATCCGGACGCCCTCGGCGCGGGCGGCGCGGATCAGCGGCAGCGCGTCGCTGGAGGACAGGTGCAGGACGTGCACGCGCGCGTGGAGGCGGCGGGCCTGCGCGACGAGGCTCGCGATGGCCGTGTCCTCGGCGTCGCGCGGGCGGGAGGCGAGGAAGTCGGCGTACCTGGGGCCGCCGTGCTGCGGGGCGGCGGCGAGGTGGTGCGGGTCCTCGGCGTGCACGATCAGCAGGCCGCCGAAGCCGGCGATCTCGGCCAGCGACCGGGCCAGCCGGTCCTGGTCGAGGTGCGGGAACTCGTCCACGCCGGAGGGGGACAGGAACGCCTTGAAGCCGAAGACACCGGCGTCGTGCAGCGGGCGCAGGTCCTTGACGTTGTCCGGCAGGGCGCCGCCCCAGAAGCCGACGTCGATGTGCGCCTTGTCGGCGGCCACCTGCTGCTTCACGCGCAGGTTCCCGACGGTCGTGGTCGGCGGGAGGGAATTGAGCGGCATGTCGATCAGCGTGGTGATGCCGCCGGCCGCCGCCGCGCGCGTGGCGGTCCAGAAGCCCTCCCACTCGGTGCGGCCGGGGTCGTTGACGTGCACGTGGGTGTCGACGAGGCCGGGCAGCAGGACGTGGTCGCCGAGGTCCTCGAGCCGCGCGCCGGCCGGGACCTCGGTGTCGTACGGCAGGACGGCCGTGATCCGCCCGGCGGACACGGTGACCGAGGCGGCCCGCGTCCCTTCCGGGGTGATGACGCGCGTCGAGCGCAGGACCAGTTCAGCGTCGGACACCCGAACCCCTCTCTGTACCGCCGTTTTACGCCAAGGAAACGGGATCTACACCCACGTAACGGACTTCAACGTTCTGTTGAAGGAGTCTTCACTCCCGTTTCGCCGCCGTCAAGGGGCACACTTCTGGGCAGCGCCCGGCCGTCACTCACTCTGGACGTTTCCACAAAGCGGAATTAGAATTCCGACAAGCAGAACGTAGTTATGTACAAGCAGGGAGTCAACCGGCCGCCGGGTAGGCTTCTGCCCTCCTGTCAGCCCCGAAAGGAACGCGCCGTGCCGACGTCCGACGCCAGCACCACCGACTCCGCCAAACCCTCCGCCGGCGGCGGGGTCCAGTCCCTGGAGCGCGCCTTCGACCTGCTGGAGCGAATGGCGGACGCCGGCGGCGAGGTCGGCCTCAGCGAGCTGTCCGCGACCAGCGGGCTGCCACTGCCGACCATCCACCGGCTGATGCGCACACTGGTCGCCTGCGGATACGTCCGCCAGCAGCCGAACCGGCGGTACGCGCTCGGCCCGCGCCTGATCCGGCTCGGTGAGTCGTCGGCCCGGCTGCTCGGCACGTGGGCGCGGCCGTACCTCGCGCGGCTGGTCGAGGAGACCGGCGAGACCGCGAACATGGCACTGCTGGACGGCGACGAGATCGTGTACGTGGCGCAGGTGCCGTCCAAGCATTCGATGCGGATGTTCACCGAGGTGGGGCGTCGGGTGCTGCCGCACTCCACCGGGGTCGGCAAGGCGCTCCTCGCCGGGGTGCCGGACGACGAGGTGCGGGCGCTGCTGTCCCGGACCGGGATGCCGGCCGCGACCGAGAAGACCATCACCACGCCCGACGGGTTCCTGGCGGCGCTGGAGGACGTGCGGCGCACGGGGTACGCCGTCGACGACAACGAGCAGGAGATAGGGGTGCGGTGCCTGGCGGTGTCCGTGCCGGAGTCCCCGACGGCCGCGGCGATCTCGATCTCGGGACCGGCCGGGCGGGTGACGGAAGCGGCCACCGAGAAGATCGTGCCGGTGCTGCAGCAGATCGCCCTCGAGCTGTCCCAGGCACTGGCCAGTTCGGGCGCCTGACGGCAGGTGGGCTCAGCCCCCGCTTTCAGTCTCCCGGAGACTCACCGAACAGGTCCACCGCATCCCGGACCCCCCTCAGGCCCCTGGCCAGGGCACTGACCGAGCCGATCGCGCCGGCGATCAGCAACAGGGAGCCGCGCAGGCGGGGGATCTCCGGGCGGCCCCCCATGGCCATCGCCGCAAGGGCCGCCAGTTCGTCCTCGGCTATGGCGCGGTCGGGGAACTCGGAGGGGAGTGCGGCGAGTTCGCGGCGCAGCCGGGACACCGCGGTCCTCAGTTCCGCCGCTCTCGGGTCCTCGCCGCTGCCGGTCACTGGCCTCTGCCCCAAGCTCCGCAACACAGCCCTCCCCCTCACACTCCGTCGTGCGCGGGCCAGTAAACGCCACCGCGTCCGGGAGCGCCACCGCGCGGACCGAAAATCAGCCCAAGGGAATCGGGCCGTCGCCGGCCGCGTCAGGTGTATGCAGGACGCATGACGGACAGGCATCGCGAGGAGGTCGCCGGGCTGCTGCTCGCCGCCGGCGGGGGCAGACGGCTCGGCGGGCGCCCCAAGGCGCTGCTGGAGCGCCGGGGGCGCCCGCTGGTCGAGCACGCGGTCGGGGTGCTGCGCGCGGCCGGGTGCGCCCGCGTGCACGTCGTCCTGGGCGCCCGTGCCGAGGACGTGAGGGCGCGCGCCGACCTGACCGGCTGTGTGCTCGTGGACAACCCCGACTGGGCCGAGGGCATGGGCTCCTCGCTGCGGGCCGGCCTGGCCTCGCTCGCCGGTACGGGGGCGCACGCGGCCCTGGTGAGCCTCGTCGACCAGCCGGGTATCGGACCGGCGGCCGTGGGGCGGGTGCTCGGTGCGTACGAGGACGACACGTCGCTGGTCTCGGCCGCCTACGACGGCGCGCGCGGGCATCCGGTGCTCTTCGGCGCGGCCCACTGGCCCGGCGTCGCGGCGACGGCCACCGGGGACCGGGGGGCCCGCGGCTACCTGAAGGAGCACGCGGGGCGCATCCGGCTCGTCGAGTGCGCGGACGTGGCCGAGCCGTACGACATCGACACCGAGGCCGACCTGCGCCACCTTGAGTGAAGAGGGTGGCACTGGGCGCCACCTTGCCTCGACTCAGAGAATCTCGACATCAACAAACCATTGAAGTTCCACAATGAGGAAACTACTATCCACTGTTCAGAAGCGCCTGACCGCACAGCGGGCGCTGTTCGCCCTATTCGTGCCACTAGGCACCCGGTGCCACCGCTGAAGGAAGTGACAGCTCATGTCCGCACCAGCGCCGTCCCCGCTGGCCATCGTCGACGCCGAGCCCCTGCCCCGGCAGGAAGAGGTCCTCACGGACGCGGCGCTCGCCTTCGTGGCGGAGCTGCACCGGCGGTTCACCCCGCGCCGTGACGGACTCCTCGCCCGCCGGGCCGAGCGCCGCGCCGAGATCGCCCGCACCTCCACGCTCGACTTCCTGCCCGAGACGGCCGCGATCCGCGCGGACGACTCCTGGCAGGTCGCCCCGGCCCCGGCCGCGCTGAACGACCGGCGCGTCGAGATCACCGGCCCCACCGACCGCAAGATGACCATCAACGCGCTCAACTCGGGCGCGAAGGTCTGGCTCGCCGACTTCGAGGACGCCTCCGCGCCCACCTGGGAGAACGTCGTCCTCGGCCAGGTCAACCTGATCGACGCCTACACCCGCAGCATCGACTTCACCGACCCGGGGTCCGGGAAGTCGTACGCCCTGCGGCCGAACGAGGAGCTGGCCACGGTCGTCATGCGCCCGCGCGGCTGGCACCTGAACGAGCGGCACGTCGTCGACGCCGACGGCCGTGCCGTCCCCGGCGCCCTCGTCGACTTCGGCCTGTACTTCTTCCACAACGCCCAGCGGCTGCTGGACCTCGGCAAGGGCCCGTACTTCTACCTGCCGAAGACCGAGTCGCACCTCGAAGCCCGGCTGTGGAACGACGTGTTCGTCTTCGCGCAGGACTACGTCGGCATCCCGCAGGGCACCGTCCGCGCCACCGTCCTGATCGAGACGATCACGGCCGCGTACGAGATGGAGGAGATCCTCTACGAACTCCGCGACCACGCCGCCGGGTTGAACGCCGGCCGCTGGGACTACCTGTTCTCCATCGTGAAGAACTTCCGTGACGCGGGCGCCAGGTTCGTCCTCCCGGACCGCAACGCGGTCACGATGACCGCCCCGTTCATGCGGGCGTACACCGAACTCCTCGTCCGCACCTGCCACAAGCGCGGCGCGCACGCCATCGGCGGCATGGCCGCGTTCATCCCGTCCCGCCGGGACGCGGAGGTCAACAAGGTCGCCTTCGAGAAGGTCCGCGCCGACAAGGACCGCGAGGCGAACGACGGCTTCGACGGCTCCTGGGTCGCCCACCCCGACCTCGTCCCGATCGCCATGGAGTCCTTCGACAAGGTCCTCGGCGACAAGCCGAACCAGAAGGACCGGCTGCGCGAGGACGTGCACGTCGAGGCGGCCGACCTGATCGCGATCGACTCGCTGGACGCGAAGCCGACGTACGCCGGTCTCGTCAACGCCGTCCAGGTCGGCATCCGGTACATCGAGGCCTGGCTGCGCGGGCTCGGCGCGGTCGCCATCTTCAACCTCATGGAGGACGCGGCCACCGCCGAGATCTCCCGCTCCCAGATCTGGCAGTGGATCAACGCGGGCGTCGAGTTCGAGAACGGCGACAGGGCCACCCCCGAACTGGCCCGCAAGGTCGCCGCCGAGGAACTGGACGCCCTGCGCAAGGAGATCGGCGAGCAGGCCTTCGCCGCCGGCCACTGGCAGGAGGCGCACGATCTGCTGCTGCAGGTCTCCCTGGACGACGACTACGCCGACTTCCTCACCCTGCCGGCGTACGAGCAGCTCAAGGGCTGAGCCCGCCCCTGGCGGCTCCCGGTGCGTGTGGCGTGCCGGGCGCCGTCACCCGGGCAGGCCGTGGCGACGGCGTTCCTCGGCGGTCAGCTCGCGCACCTCGGCCGCGGACCGCTCCAGGAGCGCGTCGCACCGCCGGACGTCGGTTCTGCCGGGCGGGGACCACGTGTAGCCGCGGCGGTCCTCGCCCCTGACGGCGAAGGAGCAGCCGTCGTCGGACCAGTGCGCCCCAGCGGGATGTGGCAGGCCGGGGTGCAGACGGCCCGGCACTCGGCCGTGGCCGCGTCCCGGAAGGCGGCCCAGCCGTCTCCCGCGGTCGCGGGCAGCCGGCCGTCGGGGGACCACCGGACCACTCTGGCCGTCCCGCAGGTGGCGGCGGACCGTGCCAGGGATCTGTCGTCCCCGGCGCCGCAGAGGCGTACCGTCGACTCGCCGTCGAGGAAGGCCCGCCGGCAGGGGCCGGACGCGGGTGGCGCAGATGCCGGTCCGGCAGCTCAGCGGGTCCTGGCCGTAAGGGCCCGGGATGTCCCGGGCCCGGCTGGGCAAGGACGAACGGGCCCGTCGGGGGGCATTCTTTCCGGTCGCGCCGGCGCGTGCCGGTGAGCGAGACTGTCCCGCGATGAGCGAGCAACCACGCGGTGTCGAAGCAGTCTTCCGGACGGCGAACGGCCGTGTGCGGGGCACGGGGGCGGGCGACGGCGTCACCGCCGTGCTCGGTGTCCCGTACGCAGCCGCGCCCTTCGGCGCCCTCCGGTTCCGGCAGCCGCAACCGGCGCCGGCCTGGGGCGGGGTCCGGGACTGCACGGCCTTCGGCCCCATCGCCCCGCAGTCGGCGCAGCTGCCCGGAGCGCCGGTGTGGCACCCCGGGGACGAAGACGTCCTGACCGTCAATGTGTGGGTGCCGAAGGGTGCGGACGGCGGGGCGCTGCCGGTGTTCTTCTGGATCCACGGCGGCGCCTGCACGTTCGGCTCCTCCGCCCAGCCCGACTTCGACGGGACGGCCCTGGCCCGCGCCGGGTTGGTCGTGGTCAGCTGCAACTACCGGGTGGGTTTCGAGGGCTTCGGGCATGTGCCCGGCCTTCCCGACAACCGTGGGCTGCTGGACCAGGTCGCCGCGCTGCGCTGGGTCCGGGAGAACATCGCCGCCTTCGGCGGCGACCCCGGGAACGTCAGCGTCGCCGGGCACTCCTCCGGGGCAGGCTCGGTGCTCTGCCTGATGGCCATGGAACAGGCACGGGGGTTGTTCCGGCGGGCCATTGCCCACAGCGCGCCCCAGGCCTTCCACACGGTCGAGCTCGCCGCGGCGGTCACCGAGCGGATCGCGGCGCCGGCCGGGGTCGCCCCGACGGCAAAGGGTCTGCTGTCGGTGCCGCCCGAGGTGCTGGTGGCCGCCTCCGACGAAGCCGCCGCGCACTGCGGGACCGACCCCGTGGCGGCGATCCACGCCTTCGACCCGGTGATCTTCCAACCCGTCGTCGACGGCGAGGTGCTGCCCGCGCACCCGCTGCGCGCGCTCGCCTCCGGGGCGGCGCGCGAGGTGGACCTGCTGGTGTGCCACACGCTGGAGGAGTGCTGGTTCCTCCACGCGGTGGGAGCCGTGCGGGAGGTCACCACCGGGGCGGAACTGGCGGACTTCGCCGAGGCCCTGCGCCTCCCGGCCCGCCTGCTCGACGGCTACCGCGCGGCGATGACGGGCGCCCCGGTACTCGACCGCTACCTCGCGATCTCCAGCGACGCGAAGTTCGGCGAGTACACCGCCCGTCTGGCCGAGCACCATGCGAGGGCCGGCGGCCGGGCGTACCTGGCCCGCTTCGCCCGCAGGCGCGGGGCGGCCAGACCTTGGCACACCGCGGACATCCCGTTCGCCTTCGGCAACCTGGACGCCGTCGGCGCCGACTTCCTCATCGGCGGTGCCCCCGACGACCACGACCGCGCCCTGTCCCGCCGCATGCTCCACTCCTGGGCCGGCTTCGCGGCCACCGGCGACCCGGGCTGGCCGGCGGTCACCGCCGAAAGCACGCCGGTCAAGTCCTGGGCCGTCCCCGGCGACCACCTGTCCGCCGACGACACGTCCGGGCTGCGCGCCTTGTGGCAGGACGTCCGGTTCGACCTGCCGCGCCCGCTTGATGGCCAGTGGCCCTGAGATGCGACTCCCCGGGTTCAGCCGCCCGTGGACAGCTCCCCCCAGTGGTACGGGGGCAGTACTCGATCCGTACGACATGCGCCGCCCCTGTACGACATGTGCCGTCCCCCTGCCCTCCCCGTCATCCCAGGTGCACCGACCAGTCCTGTTCCGCCGCCGGCTTGCCGTGCAGGTCGGGGACGCGCTTGAGCCAGTCCGGGCGGGCCGCCTGCGTCTTCTCGGCGCGGGCGGCCTCCTCGGCCGCGAGCTGTTCACGGCCCGGGAAGTCCGTGGGCAGCCACTCCCGCGAGAGACGGACCCGGGCGAGGAGGTAGCCGACGTACGCGGCGCGGACGTCGTCGGGCGTGGCGAAGCCGGCGTCCTCGGCCAGCCAGGCGTCCGGGACCTCGGCGACGACGCCGCGCAGCAGCTCCTCGGTCACCCGTGGGGCGAGCTCGGCGTCCGCGGCGCGGACGTCGGGGCCGTAGTGGCCGAGGGCGTGGTGGCGGAAGTCGTACCTCTTGCCCGGCGTGGTGGTGTCCCATCGGTGATGGAAGACGAGGGCGGCGCCGTGGTCGATGAGCCACAGGCGCGGTGGCGCGGTGCCGAGCGTCGGCCAGACCATGAGGTTGGAGCTGTGGACCGTGCGGTCCACGTTGACGGTCAGCGCGTCCAGCCAGACGATCCGGCCGGCCTCCAGCGGGTCCACGGGGAAGGACTTCGCGATCTTCGGGGTGAAGTCCCGGGCGCCCGGCAGATAGTCCATGCCGAGGTTCACGCCCGCGCTCGCGCCGTGCAGCTCCCGCACCTCCTGGTGCGGTTCGCCCGCGGCGACGGCGGGGTCGAAGTGGACGAGGACCAGCTCGGGGAAGCGCAGCCCGAGCGCACGGGCGAGTTCGCCGACGATCACCTCGGCGACCAGCGCCTTGTGTCCCTGTGCCGAGCCGGTGAACTTCACGACGTAGGTGCCGTCGTCGTCGGCCTCCACGACTGCGGGCACGGAGCCGCCGGACCGCAGCGGGGTCACGTATCGAACAGCAGTCACGTCGCGCAGCACGTGGTTCAGCGTATGTGCTGCGCGCCCCAGGGGCACGGAGAGTGAGGTCCGTCACGCCGCTCACGGCTACTAACCATGCCCGTTAGTAGGAACCACCACGTCGACATAGGGGATTTGTCCGGCTTGCCGGGGACTCGGGCCACTCTTCGAGGGACGGCGCGCCACCCGATCGAAGCCCTCGCCGATTCGTCCTCCGCAAGGCGTTTCTGACGGGGCGCCAGGAGAGCGCAAACATCGCGAACGCGAACCCGGGCATCTCTTCGCCCACCTGGCAAGGGGCCGCCGAGCCTACTAGGCAAGGTAGGAGGAGAGGGCCTTTGCGCTCCTTGTGAAGGCGTCCTGAGAATGAGCGCCCGGCGATCACCGAGTGAGGTTCACGCATGGGCAAGCACCGCAGGACACAGCAGTTGCGGCGGATAGTCATCGCCGCCGTCACCATCGGCACGGTGGGAGTGCCGTCCGTCGCCCTGGCCTGCACCGACTGGCCGTACGGCACGGCGGACCCGTCCGACGTCGCCGCCACGAGCACGCCGCAGCCGCGATGGCACCACACCCATGGGCATCACCACCGCAACGGCCACCATCACGCACCCGCGCCGCTGGTCACCGCGCCGCCCACGCCGCCGGCCGCCGCGCCGCCCACGCCCCGGGCCACCGCTCACCCCCACACGCACAAGAAGGTCACGGTCCGCACGCCCACGAGGACCGCTGTTCCCAGCACGCCCAGCACTCCGAGCACTCCCAGGGCCACCGCCGCCGCCCCCGCCGCGCCGAGCACGCCGAAGACCACCGCCACGGCGTCCGGGGTCGTCGCGCGCATCGTGCAGCTCGTCAACGCCGAACGCGCCAAGGTCGGTTGCCAGGCCCTGACCCTGAACCCGGCGCTGACCAAGGCCGCGCAGGAGCACAGCGCGGACATGGCGGCCCACCAGAACATGTCGCACACCGGGTCCGACGGGTCCGCCCCGGGCGACCGCATCACGGCCGCCGGCTACGACTGGAGCGCCTACGGCGAGAACGTCGCCTACGGCTACGGCACCCCGGACGAGGTCATGGCGGGCTGGATGTCCAGCCCCGGGCACCGGGCCAACATCCTCAACTGCTCGTTCCAGCAGATCGGCGTCGGTCTCGCGCAGCCCGGCAGCTACTGGACCCAGGACTTCGGCACGGCCCGGTGAGCCGCACCGGGGTCAGCGGCCCGCCAGGGGGTTCGGCAGGGGCAGGTAGCGGGCGTCCGCGCCGTCCGCCCCGGTCCAGCGCAGCAGCAGGTTGGTCTTGCCGGGCAGGGTGGGCGCGCTGAGCAGGGCGGGGATCTCGGGCAGGCGGTGCCGGGCGAGTTCGCCGCGGGCCGCGGGCCAGGGGTCGAGTCCGGGATGGTGTTCGGCGAGGGCCGCGGCGATCTCGGTGAGGTGGTTGACCACCAGGCAGTAGACCAGCCGCTCCCAGCCCGCGGCCCTGCTCACGTCCGGCAGCAGCTTGGTGCCCTCGGCGTCCCGGAACAGCGCCTGGACGGGCGTGCCGGCCGCGTCCACGGCGACGAGGGTGTTCTGCAGGTGGGCTTCCAGGACGACTCCGTGCGCGTCGAAGGCCGTCAGGGCGGGCGGGACGACCTGGCGCAGATACGCCTTCCACCAGGCCGCCGGGTCGGCCGCGCCGGCCAGCGGGCTGCCGTCGAAGCCCTCGGCGAGGCCGGCGGCGAGCAGCGGGGTGGCGCCCGGCAGCAGGTGGCCGCGCAGACCGTCCCGCACGAGGACGGCCAGCTCCTCGAAGGCGAAGGCGGCCGTGCGGTAGCCGCGGTCGCTCAGCCAGGCCGCGGGCGGGCCCAGCGCCGCGAAGGCGTGCCCGGCGGCCCTGTCGGTGCGGCGCAGTCTGCGCAGGTCGTGGCGCCACAGCCGGCGGATGTCGTTGGTGATGCGCACGTCCAGGCTGAACTTCAGGAACACATCGCGCCGCGGCTCGTACACCGTGCGGACCGCCGCCGTGGGCCAGGCGGGGAAGGCGGTTTCGCCGAGCCGGACCAGGCGGCCGTCGGCGAAGGCCTCCGCCAGCTCCCGGCCCAGCAGTTCCAGCTGCCAGGGGTGGGCCGGCAGCAGCCGGTAGCCGGGCGGGGCCGTGCCGAGCGCGTCCAGGGGGCCGGTGTCGCCCTCCTCGGCCACCTGGTCCTCGCGCACCCCGAGCAGCACCAGCGGGAAACGGGCGTGCGCCTCGGGGGCGTACGGCAGCCAGGAGGCGACCGGGCCGCCGCCGCGCGCCTTGGGGGCGGGGTGGCAGGGGTGACCGGTGATCAGGGACTGCTCGGAGAGCAGATAGGGGTCGGCGGGCGGCACCGCCCGGGCGCGGGCGGTGAGCAGCGCGGCGACCGCGTCCCGGCTGTCGGCCATCTCCGCGGGCAGGTCACCGCCCGCCAGCCCGGTGTGCCGGCGCAGTTCCTCGGTGACCAGTTTGACCAGTTCGGTGTGCCCGACGCGGTGCCAGACCCCGGCCGCGCACACCTCGGGGTCGGCGGGGCGCCGGCCGGGACGCACGCGCAGCAGCCGCCCGCTCGGCAGCCGGTGCACCCGCGGGTCACCGGGGTCCGGCTCGGCCACCTCGCGCAGCAGGCAGTTCAGCACAGGCGCGGCCGCGTAGGCGTCGGCGCGGCGGCCGACGGCGTCGGTGGGGGGTGTCAGGTCCACGCGATCCGTTCGTTTCGTCGGGGGTCGTCGCGCTCAGTATGTCTGTCGTCCCTGACAATCATGCTGCGTGCAGCGTGCAACCGAGGAGCCGACCGTGCACCGTCCCCCCACCACCGAGGCCCGGGTCGCCGAGGAGCTGGCCGCCGTGCGGCCGGAGCTGCTGCCCCGGTACACGGCGGAGCTGCCGGGCGCCCGCGCCGCCGTGCTGACCCGGCTGTGGCGGGCGCTGGCCCATGAGCCGCTGCCGTGGATCACCGGCCGGGTGCACGGCGCGCACAGCCTGGCGCTGCGGCTCGCCGACGGCCGGACACTGTACGGGCCGCCCGCGGACCCGTACGCCACCAGCGCGTACGTCACCGGCGTCCGTCTGGACCGGGAGCGCCAGGTGGATCCGGCCGGTCTGCTGACCGCCCTCGCGGTGCCGCACGGCGCGGCGTTCGCCGCCGAACTGGCGGACAGCACCGCCTCGTTGGCGCTGTCGCGGGCCGACGCGGATCACCCGAAGGAGTGGCCGGTGGGGGTCCCCCCGGCCGAGGGCCCGGGGAGGGACTGGGAGTGGGAACAGCGGGTGACGGACGGGCACCCGTACCATCCCAACTGCCGTGCCCGTCCCGGTTTCTCGGTGGCCGACCAGCTGGCGTACGGCCCGGAGCACCGGCCGGTGGTGGAGCTGGGGACGGTGCCGGTGCCGGCGGCTGACTGCCTGGTGAGCGGTGACTGGCCCCGGGAACTGCGCGACGGCGGACGGCTGCTGGTGCCCGTGCACCCGTGGCAGGCCGGGCACGTCCTGAAGCGGTCGTACGCCCCCTGGCGCCCCGGCCGGCCCCTGCTGTCCCTGCGCACCCTCGCGCTGCCGGGCGGCACGCACGTGAAGACCGCGCTCAGCACCCGGCTGACGTCCTGCGTGCGGGACATCTCCCCGTACTCGGTCCGGGCCGCCGCGCCGCTGACGGCCCTCGGCGAGGAGCTGGCGGCGCGCACCGACGGCCTGCTGCACCTCACCCGCACACTGGGCGCGGTCTCGGCCCACTCCCCCGACCTGGCCGCGCTGCTGCGCGAGTCGCCCGAGGTGTACACGCGCCCGGGCGAACAGGTCCTGCCGGTGGCCGCGCTCCCCGCCACCGGTCTGCCGGACGCGCCCGCCTGGACGGCCGCGTTCGCCCGCCTGGCCCTGACCGTGGGGCTGCGCCTGCTCGACCTCGGCGTGGCCCTGGAGGCGCACGGCCAGAACCTGCTGGTGATCCTGGCGGCCGACGGCACCCCCCTGCGGCTGGTCTACCGCGACCTGGCCGACATCCGGATCAGCCCGGCGCGCCTGGCCCGGCACGGCATCGTCCCGCCCGCGCTCACCGGCCGCCTGATCACCGACGACGAGACGGCCCTGCGCCGCAAGCTGTTCGGCTCCCTGGTGGCGGGCGCGCTGGCCGGTACGGCGGGTTCCGGCGCGGCGCTGGGGGCGGCCCTGTCCGCCGCCGTACCGGACCTGACGGACGGCGCCGACCTGCGCGCCCTGTGCGAAGGCCCGCTGCCGGCGAAGGCGTTGACCCTGATGCGGCTGTCCCCGCGCACTCCGGGCGACCAGTGGACGGCCCTGCCGAACCCGATGAGCTGAGACGCCGGGTGCCGCTCGTTTTGGAGCCCGGCCCGTCCGCTCCATAAGATCCGGCGATGATCACAAGACAACGGCTGGCGGCGGGAGTCTGTGCTCTCCTCGCCGCCCTGGCGGCCGGGATCGCGTTGCCCGGCCCAGCCGTCGCCGACGAGACACAGGCGACCGCCCCGAAGGTCGAACTCGTGCTGGACGTCAGCGGTTCGATGCGGGCGCGGGACATCGACGGCGGCTCCCGGATGGCCGCGGCCAAGCAGGCGTTCAACGAGGTGCTGGACGCGACGCCGCAGGAGGTCCGGCTCGGCATACGCACCCTGGGCGCCAACTACCGCGGCAACGACCGCAAGGAGGGCTGCAAGGACACCGCGCAGCTCTACCCGGTCGGGCCGCTGAACCGGACCGACGCGAAGACGGCGGTGGCCACGCTGCAGCCGACCGGCTGGACGCCGATCGGGCCCGCGCTGCTGAAGGCGGCGGACGACCTCGACGGCGGCGACGGCACCCGCCGTATCGTCCTGATCAGCGACGGCGAGGACACCTGCCAGCCGCTCGACCCGTGCGAGGTGGCCCGCGAGATCGCCGCCAAGGGCATCGGGCTGACCATCGACACCCTGGGCCTGGTGCCGGACGCCAAGACCCGCGACCAGCTCAGCTGCATCGCGGACGCGACCGGCGGCACCTACACCGACGTCCGGCACAAGGAGGAACTGTCCGACCGGGTCGGTCAGTTGGTGGACCGCGCGGCCGATCCGGTGGTGACGCCGGTGGCCACCGAGGGCGCCGCGCGGTGCGAGAAGGCACCGACGCTGAAGTCCGGGCTGTACACGGACCGTGAGGAGTTCGGGCAGCAGCGCTGGTACAAGGTCGAGGTGGACCCCGGCAAGGAGCTGCGCGCCGCGGTGAGCGTGGCCGACGACCGGGCCGTGCACCCGGACCACGGGGTGCTGCTGCGGGCGGTGACGGTGCGGGGACGGGAGATCGTGCGCGGCGAGGCCGCCGGCACGGGCCGTACGGACGTGATCTCGACGGGCCTGCGCTATCCGAAGCCCGGGAGTGACGACGACAACGCGCCCGCGGAGACGGTGTGCCTGCAGGTCACCAACTCCTTCTCGGCCGCGGCGGGTGTCAAGACCACGCCGGGTCTGCCGCTGGAGCTGACCGTCGACGTCGTGGACGGGCCGTCCGGGCACCACGACGTGGCCTCGTTCGGTCTCGGCCGCGGCTGGTGGCTGCTGGGCGCGCTGGTGCTGACCGGCTTCCTGGCGGGTCTGCTGTGGGGCTGGCTGTCGCGCTGGCGGGTCGCGGTCTGGAGGACGAACTGATGCGGATCACACGTGTGATGGGTGCGGCGCTGCTGGCGCTCGGGCTCGCGGCCGGACCGGCCGCGGCCGACTCCTCCCCGTCTCCCGGCGCCTCCGCCGACGGCAAGGCGCCCACTCGGGCGGGCACCTCGTTCCGTACGGCGACGGAGATCCGGCAGGGACAGCAGGCCACGGCGTCCGGCTCGACGGGTGACTACCTGTACTGGTCGTTCCCCGCGGACACCGGGCAGCGGCCCACCGTCAAGGCGAGCGTGAAGCTGCCCGCGACGCATGGGGCGCAGACCTGGCAGATCGACGTGTACGACGGACTGCGACGCCGTCAGGCCTGCCAGTACGGAGCGGCGGCCCGTACGGCCGGGCAGGGCGCGTCCTCCGTCGAACTGGCCTGTGTGCTGCGGACGGTACGCGGCTGGTCCGAGCCGTGGGCGAACGATCCGCTGCCGGGCACGTACTACATCCGGCTGACGGTCGTGGACCTCGGTCCCGCCGACCTCGGCAAGCCGGTGAGCGTCGGTGTCCGTGCCGACTCCCAGGACATCGGCGGCGCGGCGGCGGCGGACGGCTCGCTGGGCAAGCCGCTGGTTCCCGGGATCGCCGTCACGTCCGCGGCGGACGGGGAGGGTTCCAGGGCGGCGGTGCTGTCCGGCTTCGGCTCGGACGACGGCTGGTCCTCCGGCTGGTGGTCCGACCGCTGGGTGTGGACGGCGATCGGGGGTGTGCTCGCGGCTCTCGCCGGCATCGGCGGGTATGCGTTGACCCGGGGGTCGGGCCGGCCGTCCCGGGTGCCGCCGAACGTGTGAGCCGACGCGCTCGAAGGCCCGCCTGCCGGCGGGCCTTCTTCGTCCAGGAGCGACAGCCCGTTCACCCCTCCCGCAGCGCCTTGGCAAGCGTGCCGTCCCCCGTCACCGTCACCCGTCCGTCCCGTGCCGCGGCCCTCAGGTCCAGTTCCCCCCGGGCGACGGCCTCGCAGGTCGCCGCGTCCATCACCAGCCGGGCGTCCGGCTCGCCGGGTGCGGGTCCGTGGCCGTACACCGGGCCCTCCTGCGCGCCGACGCGCAGATGGAAGTCGCCCTCCTCCAGCCGGACTTCGACCAGGCCCTCGCCTTCCAGGCCGCGCAGCAACGGCAGCGCGAACCAGTGGGCGCGGACCGCGTCGGTCGGGCGCCGCTCCCCCAGTTCGGCCTCACCCCAGCAGCCCAGCGCCTGCAGCAAGGGGAGCAACTCCCGGCCTCTGCCGGTCAGTTCGTAGACATAGACCGCGCCCGGCGGCGGGAGCCGGCGGCGGGTGGTGAGGCCGTCGCGCTCCATGTCCTTCAGCCGGGAGGCGAGTACGTCCGTGCTCACGCCGGGCAGGTCCGCGTGCAGGTCCGTGTAGCGGCGGGGGCCGGCCAGCAGCTCCCGGACGATCAGCAGGGTCCAGCGGTCCCCGACGAGGTCGAGGGCGCGGGCCGCGGAGCAGTACTGGTCGTAGCTTCGGCGAGGTGACATGACCCGCAGTCTAGACATGTCATTGGACTTTCCAAGCTCCCACTTGGTAAAACCAAGCACCACGAGTTTCCGGAGGGGCGCATGGAGTTCCGGCAGTCGAACAAGCTCAGCGAGGTCTGTTACGAGATCCGCGGCCCGGTGATCGAGCACGCCAACGCGCTGGAGGAGGCCGGGCACAGCGTGCTGCGCCTGAACACCGGCAACCCCGCCGCCTTCGGTTTCGAGGCGCCGGAGGAGATCCTCCAGGACATGATCCGGATGCTGCCGCGGGCGCACGGCTACACCGACTCCCGCGGCATCCTCTCCGCCCGCCGCGCGGTCGCGCAGCGCTACCAGAGCCTCGGCCTCGACGTCGGCGTGGACGACGTCTTCCTGGGCAACGGCGTCTCCGAGCTGGTCTCCATGGCCGTGACGGCCCTCGTCGAGGACGGCGACGAGATCCTCGTCCCCGCCCCGGACTTCCCGCTCTGGACGGCCGCGACCACCCTGGCCGGCGGCAAGGCCGTCCACTACCTGTGCGACGAACAGGCCGACTGGAACCCGGACCTGGCCGACATGGCGTCGAAGATCACCGACCGCACCAAGGCCGTGGTCATCATCAACCCGAACAACCCGACGGGCGCGGTCTATCCGAAGGAGGTCGTCGAGGGCATCCTCGACCTGGCCCGCCGGCACGGCCTGATGGTGTTCGCCGACGAGATCTACGACCAGATCCTGTACGACGACGCCGTCCACCACTCCGCCGCCGCCCTCGCCCCCGACCTGGTCGTCCTCACCTTCTGTGGCCTGTCCAAGACGTACCGGGTGGCGGGCTTCCGCTCCGGCTGGCTGGTGGTGACGGGCCCCAAGCAGCACGCGAAGGACTACCTGGAGGGCCTGACCATGCTGGCCTCCATGCGCCTGTGCCCCAACGCGCCCGCCCAGTACGCCATCCAGGCCGCGCTCGGCGGTCGCCAGTCCATCCGCGAACTGACCCTGCCCGGCGGCCGGTTGCACGAGCAGCGGAACGTGGCCTGGGAGAAACTCAACGAGATCCCCGGCGTGTCCTGCGTGAAGCCCAGGGGCGCGCTGTACGCGTTCCCGCGCATCGACCCGAAGGTGCACCCGATCCACGACGACGAGAAGTTCGTCCTCGACCTGCTGCTGCGCGAGAAGATCCAGGTGGTCCAGGGCACCGGCTTCAACTGGCCCTCGCCCGACCACTTCCGCATCCTCACCCTGCCGCACGCGGAGGACCTGGAGGCGGCGATCGGCAGGATCGGGCGGTTCCTCGGCGGGTACCGGCAGTAGCCCGTTTCGCGCGTTCGTGCGCCTGTGCGAAGATCGCCCCGCACGAACCGGGGGGATCCACGCGCCGGCCAGCGCCGCGCCGCCGCCCCCGGGTCGGGTTCCAGCAGACCCGCAGCAGACCAGGGGGAGCACCGTTGTTCTCGTCCAGAAGACCGTCCTCGACGCGCATACGCCGCACGACCGTCGCCGTGGTGTGCGGCGCGGCCCTCGGCGGCGGGGTCGCGCCCGCGCAGGCCGGGGCCGCCGCGTCGCCGGCGCCCCCCGCCGGGCAGGAGGCGCGGCAGGCCGCCCGCTTCTGGACCGCGCAGCGGATGGCGGACGCGGCGCCGCTGGACGCGGACCGGCCCCGGCCGGACCGGCCGGGGCCGGGCGCCGCGGCGGCGGGCCGGCCGCAGGGCACCCTCTTCCAGGGGACCCGTGTCGTCGGGACGTTCTTCGGGTCCGACGGGCCGGGCGGCACCACCTGGCACTGCACCGGCAGTGTGATCGACACCGCGGCACGCAACATCGTGCTCACCGCCGCCCACTGCGCGCTGAACATGAAGGGCGACTACGTCTTCGTCCCCAGGTTCGTGAAGGGCGCGAGCCCCGACCGGCAGCCGTACGGCATCTTCCACATCCAGCGGGTCTTCACCGACCCCCGGTACGTGCCCGACAAGGGGTCGACGACCACCAAGAAGCCCGCGTCGGACCTGGACACCGCGTTCGCCAGGGTCTCGGCCAACCAGCGCGGCCAGAGCCTCCAGGACGCGGTCGGCGGCGGTCTGACCTTCACCCGGGCGAACGGCTACACCCACAAGAACGTGACCGTCGTCGGCTACCCCTCCTACGGGCACAACAGCGCCGGGCAGGCCGTCAAGTGCACCGTGCCGACGCAGCAACTCCCCGGCTACCGGCAGATGTCGATGACCTGCGGCGGCTACTACGGCGGCGTGTCCGGCAGCCCGTGGATCACCGACTACCAGGACGACGCGGGCACCGGCCACGTCATCGGCAACCTCGGCGGCTACAACGGCGGCGGCAACGACGCGAACGTCGACTACATCAGCTACGCCCCGGCGTTCGGTGCCGACGCCGCGAACCTGCTCGCCGACGCGGTCGCCGACCAGCACCCGCCCACCGGCCTGCCCCCGTACCAGGGGCTCCAGTTGCCGGGCGGTGCGGCCCACTGGCAGAAGGCCGCGCTGATGGCCTGCGCGGACTACACCGGCGACCACCGCGGCGACCTGCTCGTCGTGTGGTCCGACGGCGGGGTCACCCTGTATCCCGGGGACGGCAACGGCGCGTTCGGTGCCGAGAGGCGGCTGCTGAAGGCCAACTCCACCTGGACGCACGCCCGGAACATCACCGGCGGGACCTTCACCGGCGGCCGGCCGGGCCTGCTGGTGCGCTGGTCGGACGGCGAGGTCACCCTGTACCCGGATCTCAGCCCTTCCGGGGTGGGCCGCGAGGTGCAGATGGCGAAGCCCAAGTCCGCCTGGCAGAACGTCGTACAGCTCACCTCCGGGCAGTTCCACGGGGCCCAGGGCGTGACCGACGTGCTGGCACGCCGCTCCGACGGCAGCCTGGTCCTCTACACCGGCATCCGCGCCGGGTCCTTCGGCACCGGCAAGCAGCTCCTCGCGGCGAACGGCACCTGGACCAAGGCCGCGCTGCTCAGCGGCGGCGCCTTCCGGGGCACGGCCGGCGCGGACCTGCTCGTGCGCTGGTCCGACGGCTCGCTCGACAGCTACGCCGGTGTCTCGGCCCGCGGCCTCGGCACCCGGTCCCGGCTGCGCGGCCCGAACGGCACCTGGCCGCACGCCCAGGTCATGACCACCGGCGACCTCACGTCCGACCACACGGGCGACGACCTGGTCGTGCGCTGGTCCGACGGCGAGACCACGCTGTACGCCGACACCGGCGCCCAGGCCCTCGGCACCGAGAACACACTGGTCCTGCCGGGCACCTGAGCCACCGGGAATGCCCGGCGGCCACGGGTCGTTGACGATCCCTGCCGGTGATCACCGAACAAGGGGGAACGACGCATGACGATCGATGTGCACGGCACGGTGGCGCAGGGATTCGAGGGCGTACGCGAGGAGTTCGCGGCGGTACTCGCCGAGGAACGGGACGATCCGGGCGCACAGCTCGCGGTGTACCGGCACGGGCGGCGCGTGGTGGACCTGTGGGGCGGCGACGGCATCGACGGGGACTCGCTGACGACCCTCTACTCCATCGCCAAGGGAGCCGCACACCTCGTCGTCGCCCTGCTGGTGCAGGACGGGGTGCTCGACCTGGACCGGGAAGTCGCCGCGTACTGGCCCGAGTTCGGCTCCCACGGCAAGGACCGGCTGACGCTGGGCGAGCTGCTGGAGCACCGGGCCGGACTTCCCGGAGACGCCGAACAGCCCCTCAGCATCGAGGAGTTGGCCGACGACCGGCTCGTCGCGGCCCGCCTGGCGGCGCGCCGGCCGTTGTGGGAGCCTGGCAGCGCCTGGGGCTACCACGCCTTCGTCATCGGCGCCCTCACCGGTGAGGTGGTGCGCCGGGTGACCGGCCGGTCGATCCAGGAGCTGTACGAGGAGCGGATCCGGGTTCCGTACGGGCTCGACTACTACCTGGGCCTGCCCGTCGAGGCCGAGAAGCGCTGGGTGGACGTGCAGCCGCTGGTGCCGACCCCCGAGGAGGCCGCCCTGCTGAAGGAGCGGGCGGCGGCTCCGGACAGCATCCGGGGCATCGCCTTCAACGCGCACGGGCCGGCGCCGACCGACCTGGTGGCCTTCGGCAACCACCCCCGGGTGAAGGCCCTCGGGCCGACGTCCTCGGGCGGGGTGGGCAACGCCCGCGGGGTCGCCGGGATGTACGCGGCGGCCATCAGCACCGTGGACGGCAGGCCGCCGCTGCTCACGCCCGCGACCGCGGCCTCCTTCGGCGCCCTGCGCACCCCGGGCGGGCCGGACCTGGTCACCGGCAGCGAGAACCACTTCGCGCGGGGCTTCGAGCACACCCCCGCGCTGTACCCGTTCCTCGACGCCGGCACCTTCGGGCACAGCGGCGCGACCGGCTCGCTGGGCTTCGCCGACCCGGCGAACGGCATCGCCTACGCCTACACCCGGCGCCGGTTCTCCTTCCCCTCCGGAGTGGGCGCCGCCCTGGAGAACGGCCGTCTGGCGCAGTCCGTCCTGCGTGCGGCGGACTCCCTGTGACACCGTGCTGGCAGGCGAGCGGGAAGGGCGCTGACGTGGGTGACCTCTTTCTCGTCCGGCACGGAGAGACCGAGTGGTCGCGGTCCGGACGGCACACCGGCTGGACCGACGTACCCCTGACCCAGCACGGGCGGGAGGAGGCCCGCCGGCTGGTGCCGCTGATCCGCCCGCACCGGATCGGGGCCGCGTTCGTCAGCCCCCTGCAGCGGGCCCGGGAGACCGCCGAGCTGATCGGGATCCCGGACGCCCGGGTCGACGCCGACCTGCGCGAGTGGGACTACGGCGGATACGAGGGCGTGACCACCGTGGAGATCCAGCGGAGCCGGCCCGGCTGGTTCCTGTTCACGGACGGGGTCGCGCCCGGGCCGCCGGAGCGTCCGGGCGAGACCCCGGAGCAGGTCGGGGAGCGCGCCGACCGGATACTGGCCAAGGCCGACGCCGCCGTCGCCCGTACGGAGGGCGTCGTCGTCCTGATCGCCCACGGCCACTTCCTGCGCGTCCTGACCGCCCGCCGCCTCGGCCTCCCGCCGCGGCACGGAGCCCTGTTCCAACTGGCGACGGGGGCACTGTGCCGGCTGGGCACCGAGCACGGGCGGCCGGTGGTGACGGGGTGGAACATCCGGCCGCGGGAGTAGGCGGGCGCACGGGGGCGCTGCCGCATCCTGCGGGTGGTGTCGGACCCGGGTCGTACTCTGCACAAGGGGCCGTCCGCGGGGGCGGCCGGGGACAGGGACGGAACCGGAGGGAGCGCGCCGTGACGCCACCGCCGACCGCCGCGCAGCGACGTCTGATCGAGGCCGCCGATCCGGTGACCGGGCGGCTGCGCGGTACGCGGGCGCAGCTCGCCGCGCTGGTCGAGCGGGGACTGGCGTTCCGGCATCCGCGGCCGCCGCACGAGCACTTCCTGACCCCCGCGGGCCATCGGATACGGGAGGCGGCACCCGAGGCGGCGAAGGAGCCCGCGCCGGCCACGGGCGTGTTCGCGGCGCGGGCCGGTGGCGAGGAGGAGCCGCCCGCGGCCGGCCCTGCGCGTCCGCGTGAGGTGCACAGCGCCTGGCAGGGGCTGCTGGAGCTGCGCCGCATGACCAACCCCGACGGCGCGGTGGACCGGCCGTGCGGCTGGGAGCGCACGCATCTGGTGCGGGCGGCGGCGCTCGCTCTGGAGGCGGCCGGGCACCGTCCCGCGGGCGGGGACACGGACGGCTACCGGGTCCGCGCGACCCCGCAGCCGGAGGCGGTCGCCGTGTACGCGCCGGAGGCGGAGACCCTCGCGGCCTGCGCGGCCACGCTGGCGCGCGCGGGCTGGCAGGCGGGGGAGTACACCGAACCGCGGACGAGGGTGCGGTATCTGCTCGCCTCGCCGCGCCGGGTGTGAGCGGCGTGCAAGGATCGGCGGATCAGTGTGTCGTACACGAGAAGGGGAACCCGTGAGCGAACCGTTTTCCGTGCGCGTGAGCGTCCGCGGCTACGAGACCGACACCCAAGGACACCTCAACCAGTCCGTGTACCTCAACTACGCGGAGCACGCCCGCTGGTCGCTCCTCCAGGCGGCCGGCATCAGCCAGGCACGGCTCGTGGGGCGGGGTGTGGGTCCGGTGGCCCTGGAGACGACCATCCGTTTCCGGCGCGAACTGCTCGCCGGTGACGAGGTCGACGTGACCTGTGAGTTCGAGTGGGGCGGCGGCAGGACGTTCCGGATCGTGCAGGAGATACGCAAGACCGACGGCACGCTGGCGGCCGAGGTCAGCGCGGTGGGCGGCCTGCTCGACCTCGACGAGCGCAAGCTGGTCCCCGACCCGCGGGAGGTGTTCAAGGAGCTGACGGCGGACCTCGCCCTGTTCGGTCTGTAGGCCGTGCGGTCCGGCGTGTCGAGCGGCTCCGCACCGCGCTCGGCGCCGTGGGCGGCGCGCCTCGGCGATCCGCATCCGGTCGCGCCGGCCCCGGCCGGTCGGCCGCTGCGGCTGCGGCTGCGGCTGCCGGTGAACCTCACGGCGTGGCCTGGTCCCGGCGGCGTCCAGGGCCGCCACGCGGACGCCGTGCGCCTGTACGACGACGTCATCGCCGAGGTGGCGGACGACGCGGAGCTGGCTCGCTGGATCGCCGAGGAGTCCGCCGTGTGCGGAGGGGTGGCCCGAGACGGGGCCGGGGGGTGACCCCGGCCCCGCCTTCGCCGCCGGTTCAGTGCGCCGGTGCCAGTTCCTCCCCGGACTCCATCGGATGGGTGACGTCCTGGGCCTCGCGGCCCTTGCCGATGTGGTTGAAGACGAGGTTGAGCAGGACGGCGGTGACGCAGCCGGTGGAGATGCCGGAGTCCAGGACGATCCTCGCGGTCTCGGGGAAGGCGTGGTAGAAGCCCGGCGCGGTGATGGGGATGATGCCGACCGCGAGGGAGACGGCGACGATCAGGATGTTGTTGTCCTTCTCCAGTCCGGCCCGGACCAGGGTCTGGATGCCGCTGGCGGCGACCGAGCCGAACAGGACGACGCCGGCGCCGCCGAGGACCGGGCGGGGGACGACGGCGATGAGCGAGGCGGCCATCGGGCACAGGCCCATCAGGACCAGGAAGCCGCCGCCCACGGCGACGACGTAGCGGCTGCGGATCCTCGTCATGGCGACGAGGCCGATGTTCTGGGCGAAGGCGCTGCACATGAAGCCGTTGAACAGGGGGCTGAGGGCGGAGCCGAGGGTGTCGGCGCGCAGTCCGGCGGCGATGGTCTTCTCGTCGGCGGGGCGTTCGACGACTTCGCCGAGCGCCAGCATGTCGGCCGTGGACTCCGTCATGGAGACGACCATGACCACGCACATCGACAGGATCGCCGCGACCTGGAACCGCGGGGTGCCGAAGTGGAACGGGGTCGGGAAGCCGACGACGTCCGCGTGGGCGACGGGGCCGAAGTCCGTGACGCCGAAGGGTATCGCGATGAGCGTGCCGAGGATCAGGCCGAGCAGGACCGCGATCTGCTTGACGAAGCCGCGGGTGAAGCGGCGCAGGACGAGGACGACGGCCAGGGTGATGCCGGCGATGGTCAGGTAGGTCGTCGAACCGTAGTCGCTCGCCCTGGGGTCGGGGCCCTGGGCCCAGCCGAACGCGACGGGGAGCAGCGAGACGCCGATCAGGGTGATGACCGAGCCGGTGACGACGGGCGGGAAGAAACGGATCGCCTTGCTGAAGAAGGGGGCGGCGAGGAAGCCGAGGAGACCGGCGACGATGACGGCGCCGAAGATGACCGGCAGTGCCTCGGACTTGTCCTTGGCGGAGGCGACGATCGCCGTCATGGGGGCGACGCCGGCGAAGGTGACGCCGTTGACGAACGGCAGCCGGGCGCCGATCTTCCAGAAACCGAGGGTCTGCAGGAAGGTGGCGAGCCCGGCGGTGAACAGACAGGCTCCGGTGAGGAAGGTGAGGTCGGTGCCGGACAGGCCTACGGCCGCACCGACGATCAGGGGCGGGGCGACGACTCCCGCGTACATGGCGGCCACGTGCTGCAGGCCGCTGGTCGCCATTTTGAGGGCGGGGAGTTTCTCGTCAACAGGATGGGCGGCCACGGCGGCTCCTCCGGGCGGGTGACACGTCGTCGTCGACGCGGGTTTCATGGAGGTGGTGCGTGTGGTCGTGCGGGACCGGGACGGGGGTGGCGCTGTGAGCGGGTCGAGTGGTGCCGTTCCGGGGCGCGTGCGTGCACACGCCCCGGAACGGCTGCCGTGGACCCCGCTCGGGTCCACGGACCCCGGTCGGGAGCCGTCCCTCCCGACCGGAGCCTTCCGGCGGACCGGCCACATGAGCCGACCCGCCAAGTCCTCCGGCAGACCGGCCGCACGAGCCGACCCGCCAAGTCCTCCGGCAGACCGGCCACATGAGCCGACCCACCGAGACCTCCGGCAGACCGGCCGCATGAACCGGTCTGCCGAGACCTCCCGGCAGACCGGCCGCACGAGCCGAGCCACCGAGCCTTCCGACGAACCGCCCGCCAGGGGCGACCGCCAAGTCCTGCGGCGGACGCCGCACGAGCAGCTCTGCCGAGACCTCCGGCGAACCGCCCGTACGAGGCGACCGCCAAGTTTGCCGGCGAACCGCCCGTACGGGGCGACCGCCAAGTTTGTCGGCGGGCCACCTGTGTGAGGTGGCCGGCGGGTTTGTCCGGTGGGCCGGCCGTCGGGACGGGCGGCTGCCGGAGCGGAGGGGGGATCAGGCCTGGGCGGCGATCCGGGCGAGGCGCTGGGCCTCCTCGCGGGTGCTGCGGGCGACGGCGTCCTCGTCGACGGTGAGCAGGCGGCCGTTCTCCACGATCTGCTTGCCGTTGACGAAGGAGGCCGACACAGGGGCCGCGGCGCCGAAGACCAGCGCGGTCACCGGGTCCGCGATGGACGCGTGGGCGAGGGTGTCCATCTTCCACAGCACCACGTCCGCCAGCTTGCCCGCCTCCAGCGAGCCGGTCTGCCCGGCCCGGCCGAGGACCTGGGCGCCGCCGTAGGTGCCGAGCCGCAGCGCCTGACGGGCGTTCAGCGCGGCCTCGCGGTGCGTGCCGAGGCGGTTGATCAGCAGGGCGTTGCGCAGCTCGGTGTGCAGTTCGCCGGACTCGTTGGAGGCGGTGCCGTCGACGCCGAGGCCGACCGGGACGCCGGATCGCAGCATGTCGGGGACGCGGGCGATCCCGGCGGCGAGACGGGCGTTGGACGACGGACAGTGGGCCACACCCGTCTTCGTACGGGCGAACGCGGCGATGTCGGAGTCGGTCATGTGGACGCAGTGCGCCATCCACACGTCCTCACCCAGCCAGCCCGTCGACTCGAAGTAGTCGGTCGGGCCCATGCCGAACAGCTCGTGGCAGAACTTCTCCTCCTCCACGGTCTCCGAGCCGTGGGTGTGCAGCCGTACGCCGAGGCGGCGGGCCAGCTGGGCGCCCTCACGCATGAGTTCGGTGGAGACGGAGAACGGGGAGCAGGGGGCGACGGCCACCTGGGTCATGGCGTCGAAGGAGGCGTCGTGGTGCTCCTTGACGGTCGCCTCGGTCGCCGCGAGCGCGCCCTCCAGCGTCTCGACGGCGAAGTCCGGCGGCAGTCCGCCGTCCTTCTCGCTGCGGTCCATCGAGCCGCGGGCCAGCGTGAAGCGGACGCCCGTCTCGGCGGCGGCCCGGATGATCGAGCCGGACAGGTCGCCGGAGCCGTGCGGGAACACGTAGTGGTGGTCCATGGCGGTGGTGACACCGCCGCGGGCCATCATGGCGAGGGACCCCTGCGCGGCCGCGTAGGTCATCCGCTCGTCGATGCGCGCCCAGGTGGGGTAGAGCGCGACGAGCCAGTTGAACAGGTTGTGGTCGGTGGCCAGACCCCGGGTGATCCACTGGTAGAAGTGGTGGTGGGTGTTGACCAGGCCGGGCGTGGCCAGGTGGCCGCTCGCGTCGATCCGGCGCACCACGTTCTCCAGGCCCTCGGGGGCCTGACCGGCACCGACCGACTCGATGCGGTTGCCGGCGAGGACGAGGTAGCCGGAGGCGTACTCCGTGTCGCCCGCGTCCACGGTCGCGATCGCGCAGTTCTCGATGACGATGCGCTGGGCTGCCGATGGTGCCATCGTGCTTCCTTGTCTTTGAGTGGCGGGCCCGTGAGAAGGGGGAGGTTCCACGGGGAGGGCACGGCAGGACCCTAGGAGGATTTGAGTGCCGGAGCCGGTGGGCGGCCCCGGGTGCCGAGGTGATGGAAGAACAGGTGGAGCGGGACCGCGACGAGCGCGCCCGCGCTGATCCCGCGGCCGAGCACGGTCCGCGCCCGGGCCGGGAGGCCGGCGTGGAAGGCCGGTGCGGCCGGCGGGATGGCGCCGGTGCCGAGCGCAGGGGTGGCCTGGCCCGCGTACACCGCGGCGGCGTGCCAAAGCGCGGCGGGGACGAGCCGCGAGACGGGAGGCCTCTCGTCCGCCGGGTGCACGGACGCCACCGCGTCCTCGCTGTGCACCGGCGGGGTGGAACAGGGGGCTTCGGCGGGCCCCTGCGCAGGCTGTGCCATGGTGTTCCCTCCGGTGTGGCGTGTCCCCGGCCCGGGCGGGCGGGGCCGGGGACACGCGTCCCGCGTCAGAGGTTGGTCATGTCGACCGGGATCTTCGGCTCGCAGCCGTCCCGGAGGATGGTCGCCTCGATCAGGCCGTAGGGCCGGTCGGCGGCGAAGTAGACCTCGTTGTCGTTCTTGAGCCCGAAGGGCTCCAGGTCGACCAGGAAGTGGTGCTTGTTCGGCAGCGAGAAGCGGACCTCGTCGATCTCGCTGCGGTTGTTGATGATGCGCGCACCCATCTGGTACAGCGTCTGCTGCAGGGAGAGGGAGTAGGTCTCGGCGAAGGCCTGGAGCATGTGCTTCTTGACCTGCTCGTAGGACTTCTCCCAGTGGGGCATCTTCTGCTCGTCGTCGGTCCAGTTGAACCGCCAGCGGCCGGAGACCTGGGTGGCCAGGATGCGGTCGTACGCCTCCTGCAGGGTCGTGTACTTGTCCTTGACGTAACCCCAGAACTCGGAGTTCGTCGAGTTCATCACGACCAGGTCCTTCAGGCCGGAGACGACCTCCCACTTCTCCCCGTCGTAGGTGACCTGGGTGACGCGGGTCTCCTGGCCCTTGCGGACGAAGGAGTGCTTGACCTCGTCGGCGCCGATGAACTTGGAGTTGGCGTCGGAGGTCTCGATCCGCTCCCAGGCGTACTCCTCGATGCGGATCCGGGCGCGGTGGATCGGCTCCTGCGAGGTGACGAAGTGACGGGCGAGGTGGATGCCGAACTGCTCGGCGGACTCGATGCCGTACTCCTTGGCGAACGCGTACACCGTGTTCTTGGTGGTGTCGGTCGGCAGGCAGTTGGCGTTGGAGCCGGAGTAGTGGACCTCCTCCATGTCGCCGCTCAGCGCGACGGAGACGTTGAGGTCCTTGATGTGGTGGGT
Organism: Streptomyces sp. NPDC037288; assembly: GCF_055603265.1. Lineage (NCBI taxonomy): Bacteria > Bacillati > Actinomycetota > Actinomycetes > Kitasatosporales > Streptomycetaceae > Streptomyces > Streptomyces sp. NPDC037288. The sequence continues at coordinate 182,300 of NZ_JBVJVY010000002.1, read as the reverse complement.
GGCGCCGTCCCGCGTGATCTTTACGACTCGGTTCTCGGCCTTGCCGTACTGGTTCTGTCCCAGGATGGTCGGCATTTAGCTAGCTCCCTCGGTAAACGGAGTAGCCGAACGGGTTGAGCAGCAGCGGTACGTGGTAGTGCTCGCCCGGTACGACGGCGAACGTGATCGCCACCTCCGGGAAGAACACCGCCGGCCCGCTGTCCCGATTCGCGGGGGCGTCCTGCTGCGCATCGGCTTGCTTCTTCTCGAAATACGGCTCCACCGCGAAGTCGAGCCGTACGTGTGTGGTCCCCTCCGGCAGGGCCGGCAGGTCCTTGCACCGGCCGTCGGCGTCGGTCGCGGAGCCGCCGAGCGCCTGCCAGTCCGCCGCGCGGCCGCTACGGGCGCTGAGCCGGACGGCGACTCCCTCGGCGGGGCGGCCGATCGAGGTGTCCAGGATGTGGGTGGACACGGAGGCGGTGGTGCTGGTGCTCATGGTGTCAGGCGTCCTCTTCGACGAGTCGGGCCAGTCGGATGCGGTTGATCTTGCCCAGCTCGGTGCGGACGATCTCCCGCTCCTGCTCCGGGGCGTTCCCGATCCGCTCCTTGACCGCGTCCCGCATCTGCTCGCCGGTCCGGCCGGTGGCGCAGATGAGGAACACATGGCCGAACTTCTCCTGGTAGGCCAGGTTCAGTTCGAGTATCTCGGCCTTGAGCTCCTCGCAGGCGCCGGCCATGCCGCGCTGCTCGCGGGCGGAGGTGGGGTCGCCGGGCTTGGGCCGCCCGATCGGCGGGTGCCCGGCCATCGCCTCCTCGAGGTCCGCGGTGCCCAGCTCGGCCATGGCGGCGTCGCTGGCGGCGTAGAGCGCGTCCGCGGTGGCGTAGGGGCGGGCGGCGAGCAGTCGGCGGGCCCACTCGGTGGAGGCACACGCCTCGTGGAGGGCGGCGAGGGCCGCGCGCTCCTCCAGGTCGTTGAACCGGGCCAGGCCCGGGGGCGTGGAAGTCGAAGTCACGGGAGCCTCCGTGGCCGGATGCGGCCTTCGTGCTGAACGGGCTGCCTGTAGCTAACGCTCTCCGAAACACCACGTCAACACTTTGTTGAAAATTCGGGGCGGCGTCCCGAATGGCGGTCAGCCCTCTTTCTCGCGGTTGAGGTAGTTGTAGACCGTGAAGCGGCTCACGCCGAGCGCGCTCGCCACGGTCTCCACACCGTGGCGCACCGCGAAGGCGCCACGCGCCTCCAGTATCCGCACCATCTCCTGCTTGGACTTGCGGTCCAGCTCGGCCAGCGGCTTGCCGCGCCTGCGCTCCATGGCGGCCAGGATGTGGTCGAGGGAGTCGGCCAGCTGGGGCAGGCGTACGGCGACGACGTCGACACCCTCCCAGGCCAGGACGACGTCCTCGGGGCCGGCCTCGTCCGGCGGGAGCATCTCCCCGCCCATGGCGTCGACCAGCGGCTTCACGGCCGTGATGAAGGGCTCGTCCGCGCTCACCTGTCGCCCTCCCCGCTCGCGTCCCCGATCACGTTGACCTGGAGCGAGACCCGGGTGGCGCCGGCCTCCAGCGACTTGCGCAGCAGGGCGTCCACGGCCGTGAGGACCGCGTCGGCACCACCCTCCGCGGTGTTGCCGAACGGGCCGACGTCCACCGCGTCCAGCTTCGCCGCCTCGATGACCTCGCGGGCGACCAGCGCGTGCGCGGGCGCCTCGTCGAGATCGAAAGGCTCCGTCGTGAACTCCACTCTCAGTCGCACTGTGCCCCCATGGCAGCTGTTCCGGCCCGCTGCGTTCCGGCGGGCCGGCGATCGGGGTCGGTGACCGCCCCGACCGCTTGGTGAGACCTTAACGGACACGCGTGCCGGCCCGGCTCCCGAAGCGGGCCGCTCCCGGATCCGTGCGACGGACTGGCCGTGCGGCCGCGTAGAACGGACGACGGATTCACCCGGGGAGGGGACTGCACAGTGACAGCGCGTGCACGCAAGGGGGCACTGAGGGGTGCGAAGGGGACGGCGGTCGCGGTCGCGGCGATGGCCGCGATGACCGCGTCGCAGGCGCCGGGAGCGGTCTTGGCCGAGGCCGCGGAGCCCACGCCGCAGGCGGCACCCGCCGGGCACGGGCCCAGCGTGTCCGGCGACACCCCCTACCGCACCGGGCTACCGCCGCTGCGCAGGCGCGAGAAGGGCTCGGCACGGCGCATGACGGGCGGCCCCCTGCCGGCGAGCGTGTTCGCCGCCTACCGGCGTGCCGAGGAGCAGCTGGCGCGCACCGCGCCCGGCTGCCGGCTGCGCTGGCAGCTGCTGGCCGCGATCGGGCAGGTGGAGTCCGGGCAGGCGCGGGGCGGCCGGGTGACCCCGGACGGTACGGCCGTGCCGCCCATCCTCGGTCCCCGGCTGTCCGGCGGCGCCTTCGCCGTCGTGGCGGACACCGACGGCGGCGTGTACGACGGGGACGCGGTGTACGACCGCGCGGTCGGTCCGATGCAGTTCATCCCGTCGACCTGGGCCCACTGGGGCACGGACGGCAACGGCGACGGGCAGGCGGACCCGGACAACGTCTACGACGCGGCGCTCGCCGCCGGCCGCTACCTGTGCGCGGGCGGCCGGGACCTGTCGAACCCCGCGGACCTGGACCGGGCGATCCTGGGTTACAACCACTCGGACGCCTATCTGCGCACGGTCAAGGCCTGGTACGCGTACTACCTGACCGGACACCGCGTGGTGCCGGACGCGCCCGCGGGCTCCGGCGCCGAGTCCCGGGACCGGCCGAAGCCGTCCCGCCCGAAGGCCCCGAAGCCCTCGCCGAAGCCGTCACCGAAGCCGTCGGACGACCGCGAGCCGGGCCCCGGGCCCTCGCGCACGCCGTCGGCGCCGCCCGCCCCGCCCTCGCCCGCCCCGTCCCGTACGGCCGCCGCCCCGGTGGAGTCCGAGGCGCCGCCGCTCCCGGTCCCCCGACCCGCCCTCACGCTGCCCGGCGGCGGCGTGCTGCCCGACGCGGGGCCTGTGACCAGCAACGGCTAGGCCCGGCAACGGCTGGAACACGATGAGCGCCTCCCCCTCCACAACCGCGGATACTCGGCGGTAATGTCGCCACCCGCCGGGAGCACAGGACCGGCGGGTGAGCGCGAAGGGGCCCTCATGGCGACGGACATGCCTACGGACGCGGTGGCCGCCGACGAGCGGTGGCAGCGCATGTGGAGCCACCGCGAGCAGTTGCTCAAGGTGGCCCGGCGGCGCTCGATGAGCCAGGAGGACGCCGAGGACGCCGTGCACGAGGCGATGCTGCGGGCCGCGGAGCGCCCGGACCTCGACGACGAGCGGCTCGGCGCCTGGCTGACGACGGTGACGATGCGGCTGTGCGTCGACCGGTACCGGCAGGTCAACCGCGAGGCCGAGGTGGGCAGCCGTCCCACGCTCGTCGCGCCGGGCCCGGTCCCCGTCGAGGAGGCGGTGTGCGACCGGGCCGAGGCCAGGTGGCTGGCCGTGCGCAGCGGGGAGCTGCCCGCCCGGCAGGCGGAGGCACTGCGGCTGAAGTCCGAGGACCTGGACGTGAGCCAGGTCGCGGTGCGGATGGGGCTCAGCTACCGGACCGTCGAGTCGCTGCTCGCCCGGGCCCGGCGGACGCTGCGCGCCTCGCTCGCCGGGACGCTCGGCCTCGCCCTGTTCCTGGTCGGGCGCGGGCGTCCGGGCGGCGGCGGCAAGATGCAGGCCGTGGCGGTCACCTCGACGGCGGCGACCCTGGCGGTGGCGGGGTTCGTGCTGCCGTACGCGCTCGGCGGGGGCGGCGGCGCGCCGGCTCCGGCGCCGCGGTCGGCACAGTCCCGGGGGGTGGCGCAGGTGCTCCCCGACGACCGCACCGGGCGGGCGCACGTTCCGCGGACGCGCAGGACGCCGGCGGCCCCGGACCGGACCACGGTCCGGCCGTCCACCGGCGAGTCCGCCGCGCCGCTGTCCGTGCCGCCCCTCCCGAAGGTCTCGACGCCTCCGCTTCCGCGGCTGCCGGTGAGGTCCGCGGTGCCGTCGGTGCCGTCCCTCCCGACGGTCCCCCCGGTGCAGGCGCCGCCCCCGGCGCCCGCGCTCCGGTCCGCTCCTCTTCCCGTACCGACCCCGAGCGCGCCTTCCGTAAAGCTGCCGTAACACCCAGGCGACGCGTCCGGAAAAAACTTCCCGGTCGCCGCGACGGACGCCCCGCCCCTCCCCGTAGAGCAGGTGTCGGAGCTGCTCCACGGGCGAAGGGTGGGACCGGATGGGTGTGGAGATCTGTGTGGAGGGGCTGACCAAGTCCTTCGGCCACCAGGTCATCTGGCAGGACGTCTCGCTGACGCTGCCCGCCGGGGAGGTCTCGGTGATGCTCGGCCCCTCGGGGACGGGCAAGTCGGTGTTCCTCAAGACGCTCGTCGGGCTGCTGAGACCGGAGCGCGGCTCGATCACGATCCAGGGCCGGGACATCACCCGGCTGCGCGAGCGCGACCTGTACGAGGTGCGGAAGTTGTTCGGTGTGCTGTTCCAGGACGGCGCGCTGTTCGGCTCGATGAACCTGTACGACAACATCGCCTTCCCGCTGCGCGAGCACACCCGCAGGTCCGAGAGCGAGATCCGGCGCGTCGTGCTGGAGAAGATGGAGATGGTCGGGCTGATCGGCGCCGAGGGCAAGCTGCCCGGCGAGATCTCCGGCGGTATGCGCAAGCGCGCCGGGCTCGCCCGCGCCCTGGTCCTCGACCCGGAGATCATCCTGTTCGACGAGCCGGACTCGGGCCTGGACCCGGTCCGCGTGGCCTACCTCAACCAGCTCATCGTCGACCTCAACGCACAGATCGACGCGACGTTCCTGATCGTCACCCACGACATCGCCTCGGCCCGCCAGGTGCCCGACAACATCGGGCTGCTGTTCCGGCGCGAGCTGGTGATGTTCGGGCCCCGCGAGGAGTTGCTCACCAGTGACGAGCCCGTGGTGCGGCAGTTCCTGAACGGCCGGATGCAGGGCCCGATCGGCATGGCGGAGGAGAAGGACGCGGCCCAGGTCGAGCAGGAGCTGGCCCTGATCGACGAGGGCGGCGGAGTCGAGGACCTCACTCCCCGCCTGCTGCCGAGCCCCGGCATCACCCGCCCGCCCCGCTGGGAGGCGATCGCCGGACGGGAGGCCGAGCTGCACGGGAAGGAGGTGACCAGCCCATGAGACTCTCCCCGACGGATGCGCTGCGGCACTCGGGCAACCTGTTCGCGATGGCGCTGGACGTCGCGCGGGCCCTGCCCCGACGGCCCTTCCAGGCAAGGGAGTTCATCCAGCAGGCGTGGTTCGTCGCGAGCGTCACGATCCTGCCGACGGCGCTGGTCTCGATCCCCTTCGGGGCGGTCATCGCGCTGCAGATCGGCAGCCTGACCCGGCAGCTCGGCGCGCAGTCCTTCTCCGGTGCCGCGTCCGTGCTCGCCGTGCTGCGCGAGGCCTCACCGATCGTCACCGCGCTGCTGATCGCGGGCGCGGGCGGCACGGCGATCTGCGCGGACCTCGGGGCGCGCAAGATCCGGGACGAGATCGACGCGATGCAGGTGCTCGGCATCGACCCGGTCCACCGGCTCGTCGTACCGCGCGTGCTGGCCTCGATGACCGTGGCCGTGCTGCTCAACGGCCTGGTGTCGGTGGTCGGCGTCGCGGGCGGCTACTTCTTCAACGTCGTCCTCCAGAACGGCACCCCCGGCGCCTACCTGGCGTCCTTCACCACCCTCGCCCAGCTGTCCGACCTGTGGGCGGCCGAGATCAAGGCCCTGGTGTTCGGTGCGATCGCCGCGATCGTCGCCTCGTACAAGGGGCTGACGGCGCAGGGCGGTCCGAAGGGCGTGGGCGATGCCGTCAACCAGTCCGTGGTGATCACCTTCATGTTGCTGTTCGTGACCAACTTCGTGATGACCGCGGTGTACTTCCAGGTCGTCCCGCAGAGGGGTTAGCCGATGAGACTTCTCGACCGCCCCTTGCGCTCGCTCGAAGAGCTGGGCACCCAGCTCTCCTTCTACGGCCGCTCCCTGGCATGGACGGGCCGTACCCTGCGCCGCTACAAGAAGGAGGTCCTGCGGCTGCTCGCCGAGGTGAGCTTCGGCCGCGGGGCACTCGCCGTCGTCGGCGGCACGGTCGGCGTGATCGCCTTCCTGTCCTTCTTCACCGGTACCGAGGTGGGCCTGCAGGGCTACGCGGCCCTCAACCAGCTCGGCACCTCCAACTTCGTGGCGTTCCTGTCGGCGTACTTCAACACCCGGGAGATCGCCCCGCTGGTGGCCGGTCTCGCCCTGTCCGCGACGGTCGGCGCCGGATTCACCGCGCAGCTCGGTGCGATGCGGATCAGCGACGAGACGGACGCGCTGGAGGTGATGGGGGTCCCGTCGCTGCCGTTCCTGGTGACGACCCGGATGATCGCCGGCTTCGTCGCGGTGGTCCCGCTGTACGTGATCGGGCTGCTCTCCTCGTACCTCGCCGCACGCACCATCACCACCGGCTACTACGGGCAGTCGACGGGCACGTACGACCACTACTTCCACCAGTACCTGCCGCCGGTGGACGTCCTGTGGTCCTTCGGCAAGGTGATCGTCTTCGCCGTGCTGATCATCCTGGTGCACTGCTACTACGGCTACCACGCGAGCGGCGGTCCGGCGGGCGTCGGCGTCGCGGTGGGCCGGGCGGTGCGGACGTCCATCGTCGCCGTCAACGTCCTCGACTTCTTCCTGAGCCTCGCGATCTGGGGCGCCAGCACGACCGTACGGATCGCGGGGTGAGGCCGGTGAGAACGCTGAGACTCCGGCTGTACGGCATCGCGTTCCTCGCCGTGCTCGCCCTGCTGCTGTCGCTCGCGGTGGCCGTCTACCAGCAGGCGTTCACCTCCGTCGTACCGGTCACCCTGCAGGCCGGCACCCTCGGCAACCAGCTGGATCCGCGCGCCGACGTCAAGCTGCGCGGACTGCTGGTCGGCGAGGTGCGCGAGGTGCACTCCGACGGCACGAAGGCGACCCTCGACATCGCGCTCAAGCCCGAGTACGTCCCGTCCATCCCCTCGGACGTGCACGCGCGGCTGCTGCCCAAGACGCTGTTCGGCGAGAAGTACGTCGACCTGGTGCCGTCGGCCCGTTCAACGGCTCGGCCCATCCGCGCCGGGGACGTCATCACCCAGGACCGTACGAAGGCCGGCATCGAGCTCCAGCAGCTGATGAACGACCTGCTGCCGCTGCTGCGAACCGTCCGGCCGGGTGAACTGAACGCCACCCTCTCGGCGTTCGCCACCGCGCTGGAGGGCCGCGGCGACCGGATCGGCGACAACCTCACCCGGGTGGAGGGCTACCTGCGCCGCCTCAACCCGCACCTGCCCTCGCTCAAGGAGGACATCTCGCGCTTCGCCGACGTCGCCGAGGTGTACGGCGACGCCGCGCCCGACCTGATGCGGATCCTGCGCAACACGGTCACCACCAGCCGGACGATCGTGGAGAAGCGGGACCAGCTGGCCGCGGGGCTCCGCTCGACCGCTGCCGTGGCGGGCACGGCGAACGACTTCCTGTCCGAGAACGGCGACCGCCTGATCACCCTGGGCCGGGTCTCCCGCCCCACGCTGGCGCTCTTCGCCCGCTACTCCCCCGAGTACCCGTGTCTGTTCCAGGGCCTGGTCCGGCAGGAGAAGGCCTCGGAGGACGCCTTCCGGGGCGGCGAGATGCGGATCACCCTCGAAGTCGTCCGGCCGCAGGGGGCGTACCGGCCCGGTGAGGAGCCGGTCTACGGCGAGCGGTCGGGCCCGGACTGCCGTGGCCTGCCGCATCCGCCGGTGCCCGGGCCGAAAGCCCATCTCAACGACGGTACGTCGGCCGGAAGTCCGGGCGGCGCGCTCCCCGGAGGTGTCAACGTGTCCGCCACCGAGGCCGAGCAACGGGCCGTCGGCTCGCTCGTGGCCCCCGTCATGGGCGTCCCCGCCGACAAGGTCCCGCCCGTCGCGACCCTGCTGTTCGGGCCGCTCGCGCGCGGAACGGCGGTGAGTGTCGCATGAGCCGGACAGGAGCCCGGCAGACCGCCGCCCCGCTGATCAAGTTCAGCCTCTTCGCGCTGGTCACGATCGCGGCGACGGCGCTGCTCGCCGCCACCATCGTCAACATCTCCTTCACCCCGAAGGAGACCTACCACGCCGTGTTCACCGACGTGACCGGGCTGGAGACCGGTGACGACATCCGGGTGGCCGGAGTGCGGGTCGGGGAGGTCGAGGGCATCCGGATCAAGGACCGGACCCTGGCCGAGGTCGCCTTCACCGTCACCGCGGACCGGCCGCTGCTCGCGGGCACCCGCGCGGTCGTCCGCTACCGCAACCTGGTCGGGCAGCGGTACATCGCGCTCACCGAGGGCACCGGCGACGGCACCACCCGGCTGCGGCCCGGCGGCACCATCCCGCTGTCCCGGACCCAGCCGGCGCTGGACCTCAACGCCCTGCTGAACGGCTTCAAGCCGCTGTTCGCCGCGCTCAGCCCGAGCGATGTCAACCAGCTCGCCACCGAGATCATCAAGACCCTCCAGGGCGAGGGCGGCACGGTGAACAGCCTGCTCGCGCACACGGCCTCCCTCACCACCACCCTCGCCGACCGCGACCAGCTGATCGGCTCGGTGATCAAGAACCTCAACACCGTCCTGGAGACGCTCGACAAGCGCGGCTCCCGCTTCTCCGGGCTGCTCACGCAGCTGCGCCGGGTGATCTCGGGACTGTCCGCCGACCGCAAGCCCATCGGGCAGTCCCTGGTGAGCATCGGCGACCTCACGGACGTCACGGCGGGGCTGCTGAAGGACGCGCGGCCGCCGCTGAAGGACGACATCGCCGGGCTGGGCGATCTCACCGGAAACCTGGACAAGAACGAGAAGACCGTGGAGGGCGTCCTGAAGCGGCTGCCGAACAAGCTGAACAAGCTGACCGGGACGGCGTCCTACGGCTCGTGGTTCAACTTCTACCTCTGCGACTTCGACGGCCGGATCGTGCTGCCGAAGACGAAGCAGGTGATCGCCCCGGAGCTGCACGTGGCAAGGGCGAGGTGTGGCGGATGAGCATGCGCGTCACGCGGCGCACGGTGCGCCGCCCCGAACCACTGGTGAAGGTACGGGTCCTGCCGCCGAAGCTGCCGGGACTCCCCCGGCTGCCCAGGCGCACCACCCGCCCCGAACCGCTCGTGAAGGTACGGGTCCTGCCGCCGAAGCTGCCGGGACTTTCCCGGCTGCCCAGGCGCACCACCCGCCCCGAACCCCTGGTCAGGGTGCGGGTCCTGCCGCCGAGGCTGCCCGGGCTCCGGCTGAAGCGACCGCGCCTGAAGCCCTTCCGTGAGCGCAATCCGGTCGTCGTCGGCGCCGTCGGTCTCACCGTCCTCGCGCTGCTCGCGGTCGCCGCCTTCAACGCCGACAGCCTGCCGTTGATCGGCGGCGGCGACACGTACAGCGCGGCCTTCTCGGAGGCCGGCGGGCTCAAGCCCGGGGACGAGGTACGGATCGCCGGGGTCAAGGTCGGCAAGGTCGAGGACGTCGACCTGGAGGGCGACCACGTCAGGGTCACCTTCAAGGTGAAGGGCCACCCGGCGTTCGGCACGGACACCGGCGCCTCGATCCGGGTCAAGACGATCCTCGGCGCCAAGTACCTGGCCCTGCGCCCCGAGGGGCCCGGTCAGCTGCGGCCGGACAGCGAGATCCCGCTCCGGCGGACGGTGTCGGCGTACGACGTCGTCCAGGCCTTCAGCGACCTGACGACCACCAGCGAAAAGGTCGACACGGACCGGCTCGCGAAGGCGCTGGACACGATCTCCACCACCTTCCAGGACTCCCCGGCGGAGGTGCGGGCCTCGATCAAGGGACTGTCGCGGATCTCCCGGACGGTCGCCTCCCGTGACAAGGCGCTGCGCGGCCTCCTCGACCACGCGAACGGAGTCACCAAGGTGCTGGCCGGCCACACCAAGGACTTCTCCGCGCTGGTGAAGGACGGCGACGCGCTGTTCAAGGAGATCGGCAAGCGGCGCGCGGCGATCCACACCCTGCTCAGGAGTTCCGCGCTGCTGGGCATCGAGCTGTCCGGCCTGGTCGACGACAACAGCAAGCAGATCGGACCCGCCCTGAAGAACCTCGACACCTTCGTGAAGATGCTCGGACGCAACCAGGCGAGCCTCGACCGCAGCGTCCGGCTGCTCGGCCCCTACGTGCGGCTCTTCACCAACACCCTCGGCAACGGCCGCTGGTTCGACTCCTACGTCCAGAACCTGGTCGCCGCCCCGGTCACGCCACGGACAGGAGGCACCCGATGATCCGCAGGCTGCTGGCCCTGTTCACCGCCCTCGCCATCGTCGCCGGCCTCGCCGTCGTCCTGTGGCCGGGCCCCGACCCCGTCCACGTCACGGCGTACTTCCCCCGCACCGTCGGCATCTACCCCGGCTCCGACGTCCGCGTCCTCGGTGTCCGCATCGGCGAGGTCGAGAAGATCACGCCGGAGGGCGGCCGGGTGCGGGTGGAGCTGGAGTACGACCGGGGCCGCAAGGTCCCCGCGGGCGCACAGGCCGCCATCGTCAACTCCTCGGTGGTCAGCGACCGTTACGTGCAGCTGCTGCCGGTGTACCGCAAGGGCGCGGTCATGCGGGACGGCGACGTCATCCCCGAGTCCCGTACGGCCGTCCCCGTCGAGCTGGACCGGATCTTCGACAGCCTGCACACCACCGCCGAGGCGCTCGGCCCGAACGGCGCCAACCGGAAGGGCTCGCTGTCCCGGCTGCTCGGGGTGAGCGCGGACAACCTCCGGGGACAGGGCAAGAACCTCAACCGGACCGTCGAGGACCTGTCGCAGGCGGTCACCACGCTGTCCGACGGCCGCGGCGACCTGTTCGGGACCGTGCGCAACCTGCAGGTGTTCACGGCCGCGCTGGCCTCGGACGACCAGAGCGTGCGGTCGTTCAACACCGACCTCGCCGACGTGGCCGCCCAGCTCGCCGGGGAGCGCAAGGATCTCGCGGCCGCGCTGAAGTACCTGGCCGCCGCCCTCACCGACGTGTCGGGCTTCGTGAAGGGCAACAAGAAGGCGCTGACCTCGGACGTCAAGGGCCTCGCCCAGGTCACCAAGGTCCTCGTCACCCAACGGGCCGCACTGGAGGAGCTGTTGACCGTCGCCCCCACGGGCCTGTCGAACCTGCAGAACGCGTACAACCCCGCCGCCGGCACCCTCGACACCCGCAACAACGCGCAGACACCGCAGGATCCGGCGTCCCTGCTGTGCTCGATCCTGAAGACGACCGGGGACGACCACGACAGCTGCGCGGGGCTGAGGAAACTCTTCGGCTCCCTGCCCGAGGTGCCGTCGGCTCCGGCGGCGACGGGCTCGGTCGACAAGACCCTCGGCGGAATCCTGGGGGCACCGGCATGAGCGCGCGGCGCTTGGGGCAGGTGGCCGCCTGGACGGCGGTCGGCTCGCTGCTGCTGACGGGCTGCGAGTTCAACGGCTGGTACGACGTCCCGCTCCCCGGCGGCGCCGCCTCGGACGGCCACGCCTACCACGTCACCGTCGAGTTCCGGGACGTACTGGACCTGGTGCCGCAGTCGGCGGTCAAGGTCGACGACGTCACCGTGGGCACGGTCGAGAAGGTGCAGCTGGACGGCTGGCACGCGCGCGTGCGGCTCAGGATCGCCGGCTCGGTGAAGCTGCCCGGCAACGCGGTCGCCGACCTCAGGCAGACCAGCATGCTCGGCGAGAAGTACGTGGCCCTGTCCGCGCCGGCCGGCACACGGCCCGTCGGACGGCTCCGCGACGGCGACCGCGTCCCGCTCTCCCGCAGCGGGCGCAACCCCGAAGTCGAGGAGGTCCTGTCGGCCCTGTCCGCGCTGCTCAACGGTGGCGGGGTGGCCCAGCTGAGGACGATCACCGTCGAGCTGAACAAGGCCCTCAACGGCCGCGAGGACCGGGTCAGATCGCTGCTGAAGCAGCTCGACACCTTCCTCGGCGGCCTCGACGACCAGCGGGCCGAGATCGTGCGCGCCCTCGAGGGCGTCGACCGGCTCGGCAGGCGGCTGCGGAAGGAGAAGAAGACCATCGCTCAGGCCGTCGACACCATGCCGCCCGCCCTGAAGGCCCTCGCCGACCAGCACAAGGACCTGACGAAGATGCTCACCGCCCTGTCCAGGCTCGGCACGACCGGCACCAGGGTGGTGAACGCCTCCCGGGACGACACCGTCGCCAACCTCGAGAAGCTGCGGCCCATCCTGCGGGAGCTGAACAAGGCGGGTGACGACCTGCCCAACTCCCTGGAGATCCTCACCACCTATCCGTTCCCGCGCAACGCCACGGACGCGATCAAGGGCGACTACGTCAACCTGAAGATCACCGCCGACCTCGATCTGGCGGACCTCTACGGGAACGTGGCGGGCAAGCCGGGCCGGGGGCGGCAGGCCCCGGCACCCGGGACCCCGCATCTTCCCGGCGTCCCCACCCCGGCCCCGTCCCTGCCGTCCCTTCCGGCCACTCCGTCCCTGCCGGGCACCCCGCCCGTGCCCTCCGCACCCGCCGTGCCCTCGAAGCCCTCCGACGGCAGCACCCCGCTGTGCCCGCCGGTGTGCACCGCGGCCTACGGCACCGGGGACGGCGCGCGTCACCTCCCGCCCGGGATCGACCTCGGCCTCGCCGAGCTGATGCTGAAGGGGATACTGCCGTGATCACACGTACGGTCAGGGCCCAGCTGCTCGCCTTCGCGACCGTCACCGCCCTCGGGGTGTCGTACGTCGGCGCCCGCTACACGGGCCTGGTGGACGACGTCCTGCACCGCGGGTACACCGTCCGTGCCGACTTCGCCGAGTCCGGGGGCGTCTTCCCCGGCGCCGAGGTCACCTACCGCGGGGTGCCGGTGGGCCGCGTGGGCGGTCTGCGGCTGACCGGCTCCGGTGTCTCGGTGGCCCTGAAGATCCAGGACGGCGCCCCGAGGATCCCGGCCGACACCCTCGCGGTGGTCGCCGACCGTTCGGCGGTGGGCGAGCAGTACGTCGACCTCCAGCCGCGCCGGCCGGGTGGCCCGTACCTCGTGGACGGCAGCCCGATCCCGCGCAGCCGCACCCGGACCCCGCTGCCGGTCACCGACCTGGTCCTCAGCCTCGACCGGCTGGTCAACTCCGTCGGCAAGGACGACCTGCGGGTCACCGTCGACGAGCTGGGCAAGGCGTTCTCGGGCACGGGAGCGAACCTGACCCGGCTGGTGGACTCCGGCAACGCGCTGGTGGAGTCGGCGTCCGCGTCGCTCCCGCAGACCACCTCGCTGATCGAGGAGTCGCGGAAGGTGCTCAGGACGCAGGCGGAGCAGGGCTCGGCGATCAGGTCGTTCTCCCGCGACCTGGCCAGGATCACCGGGCAGCTGAAGTCGAGCGACGGCGACCTGCGCCGGCTGATCGGCAGTACGGTGCCCGCCACGCGGGAGCTCGACTCCCTGCTGAAGTCCACGCGGCCGCACGTTCCGGTCCTGCTGGCCAACCTCGTCAGCGGCGGCCAGATCACCGTGGCCCGGCTGCCCGGCGTCGAACAGGCCCTGGTCACGCTCCCCCTCACCGTGGCGGGCAGCTACACGGTGATCCCCGGCGACGGCACCACCCACTTCGGGATGACCGTGAACGCCGACGACCCGCCCGCCTGCACCCAGGGCTACGGCACCCAGCGGCGCGACCCCGCCGACACCGCCACCCGCCCGGCGAACACCCACGCGCGCTGCACGGCACCGCACGGGAGCGGGACCTCGGTGCGCGGCGCGCAGAACGCCCCCGGCGCGACGACCGGTTCGGGCGGCGCGCGTCAGGCCGCGTTCGTGGCCCCGTACGACCCGGAGACCGGCACCGTGACCGGCCCGGACGGCACGCCCCTCGGGATCGGCTCGACGGGCGGCGAACAGAGCGTGTTCGGAAAGGAGTCCTGGCAATGGCTGCTCGTGGGACCGATGGCATGAGAGGGCGGCGCACGAGGCTGCTGTCGGCGGGGCTCGTCGCCGCGACGGTAGTGACGACCGTGCTGGGCGTCTGGCTGGGCCTGAAGCTGTCCGGCCAGCGCGGGGCGGACGAGCGCCGTCAGGACATCCTGGCGGCGGCCCGCCAGTCGGCGCTGAACTTCACCTCGCTCGACTACCGGCACTACGGCCGGGACAGCCGCACTGTGCTGACAGGCGCCACCGGCGACTTCAAGAAGCAGTTCGCCGCGCAGACCGAGCAGTTGACGAAGCTTGTCGCGCAGAACAAGTCGGTGTCGCAGGGGCAGGTCCTGGAAGCGGGCATCGTGCGCTGCGACGAGCGCTCGGCCCAGGTCCTGGTCGTCGCCGACAGCAAGGTGACCAACACCGCAGCGCCCGAGGGCCAGCCGCGCACCTACCGGCTCCAGCTCGACCTCGTGCGCGTGGCCGGCCGCTGGCTGACCTCCGACGTCGCGTTCGTGGGCTGACCCGCCCGTGAGGCCATCAATGAGGAGAGACACCGTGGCGAATCCGCCCTCCCGCACCCGCGGCACCGGCTCCCCGGCCCGCCGCCCCCTGACCGCGGCCGCCCGCGCGGCGGCCAAGCGCGCCGGGCGGCCGGCGCGCCCCGAGCGCGATGCCGGCCCGGAGGAGAAGGCTTCCGCCGGACGCACCCTGCTCATCGAGCCACCGGCGGACGGCTGGGAGGACCCGCCGGAGCCCGAGGCGCCCGAGGCATCCGAGGCCGCTGAGGCGGTTGAAGCCGCTGAAGCCGCTGAGGCGGGGCCGGAGGAGAGCGCGCCTGCGCCCGGGGCCGGGCGGCGCGTGCTCACCGCGGTGCTGGGCGTCGTCCTCGTGGCGGCGCTGGTCGTGGTCGCCGTACTCGGGTGGCAGTACCGGCAGGGACGGCACGCGGAGCAGGCCCGCGGCGAGGCCCTCGCGGCCGCGCGGAAGGCGGCACCGGTCGTGCTGTCGTACGACTACCGGCACCTGGACCGGGACTTCGCCCGGGCCCGCGCCCTGCTGACCGGGCACTTCCGCGACCAGTACGGCAGGACCACGAAGACGGTGGTCGCGCCGACCGCGACGAAGTACCACGGCGTGGTGAGGGCGACCGTGGCCACGCCCGCCGACGGGGGCGCCCCGGCGGTCTCCGTCGTGTCGGCCACACCGGACAAGGCCGTCGTCCTGCTCTTCGTCGACCAGGTCACCGAGAGCACACAGGTCCCGCAGCCCCGCCTGGACCTGAACCGGGTGCGGATGACGCTCGCCCGCACCTCCCACGGCTGGAAGGTGAGCGGCGTCGACGCCCTCTGACCAGGCCTCGTCCAGTGCCCTCGCGCCCCAGGCGCGGGGGCACTTTTTCGTGGGCTCTCTTGACAGCCAGACCCTCTCACAGGCACTCTTCCGTTAAGCAGAAACCAACTTCCGCAATGCGGAATATAGGGAAGGGAGCGCGGCCCCCGTGGGATTCGCAGACCAGCGCTTCAACGTCAACCTGTCGATCCTCTTCACGGAACTCCCGCTCCTGGAGCGTCCCGCGGCCGCCGCCGCGGCGGGCTTCACTGCGGTCGAGCTGTGGTGGCCCTGGGTCGACTCCCCCACCCCCGAGCGGTCCGAGCTCGACGCCCTGAAGAAGGCGATCGAGGACGCGGGCGTCCAGCTCACGGGGCTGAACTTCTACGCCGGACAGCTGCCGGGCCCGGACCGCGGCGCCCTGTCGGTCCCGGGTGAGGAGTCGGAGAAGTTCCGCGCCAACATCGGCGTGGCCGCCGGCTTCGCCGCCTCCCTCGGCTGCCAGGCGCTCAACGCGCTGTACGGCAACCGCGTCGAGGGCGTGGACCCGGCCGAGCAGGACGCGCTCGCCCTGGAGAACCTGGTCCTCGCGGCCCGGGCGGCCGACCGCATCGGCGCGATCCTGCTGATCGAGGCGCTGAACCAGCCCGAGTCACCGCTGTACCCGCTGGTGAGCGCCCCCGCCGCCGTCGGGATCGTGGACAGGGTCAACGAGGCGACCGGCCTCGGGAACGCGACGTTCCTGATGGACCTGTACCACCTGTCCATGAACGGCGAGGACCTGCCGTCGGTCATCGACCAGTACGCGGCGAAGACCGGCCATGTGCAGATCGCCGACAACCCCGGCCGCGGCGCCCCCGGGACGGGTTCGCTCCCGCTGCAGGAGCTGCTCGACCAGCTGAAGAAGGCCGGTTACGACGGCTGGGTCGGCCTGGAGTACAAGGCCGGCGACCGCCCGAGCGCCGAGGCCTTCGACTGGCTTCCGCGCGAGGCGCGCGCCGCGCGCTGAACCCCCTGACTTTGCAAGGCAGTTGAGAGAGGCACCTCCAATCATGAGCAGCAACCTTCCCAAGATCGCATGGATCGGCCTCGGCATCATGGGCTCCCCCATGTCCGAGAACCTGATCAAGGCGGGTTACCAGGTCACCGGCTTCACGCTGGAGCAGGACAAGCTCGACCGCCTGGCCGCCGCCGGCGGCACGGCCGCCTCCTCCATCGCCGAGGCCGTGCGCGACGCCGACGTGGTCATCACGATGGTGCCCGCGTCCCCGCAGGTCGAGGCCATCGCCTACGGCCCGGACGGCATCCTGGAGAACGCCAGGCAGGGCGCCCTGCTGATCGACATGTCCTCGATCACCCCGCAGACCTCCGTCGACCTGGCGAAGGCCGCCAAGGACAAGGGCATCCGGGTGCTGGACGCTCCGGTGTCCGGCGGTGAGGCCGGCGCCATCGAGGCCGTACTGTCGATCATGGTCGGCGGCGAGCAGGCCGACTTCGACGAGGCCAAGCCGATCTTCGAGGCGCTCGGCAAGACCATCGTGCTGTGCGGTCCGCACGGCTCCGGCCAGACCGTGAAGGCGGCCAACCAGCTGATCGTCGCCGTGAACATCCAGGCGTGCGCCGAGGCCGTGGTCTTCCTGGAGAAGTCGGGCGTGGACCTCGCGGCCGCGCTGGACGTCCTCAACGGCGGCCTGGCGGGCTCCACCGTGCTGACCCGCAAGAAGGACAACTTCCTGAACCGCGACTTCAAGCCGGGCTTCCGCATCGACCTGCACCACAAGGACATGGGCATCGTCACCGACGCCGCCCGCAACGTCGGCGCCGCGCTGCCGGTCGGTGCCACGGTCGCCCAGCTGGTCGCCTCCCTGCGCGCCCAGGGCGACGGCGGCCTGGACCACTCGGCCCTGCTGCGGGCCGTGGAGCGCCTCTCCGGCGCCCAGGTCTGAGCCGAGTCCCACAGACTTCCGGGCGGCGCCGTCGCTGACACCTGTCCTGTCGCGCCCAGGCGCCGGCGCCGCCCGGAATCAGCATGAGATCAGCTTCAACAAACTGTTGACGTTCAGATTGCCCACTTCTAGGCTCCACAAAGCGGAAACAGGTTTCCGCTGAACCCGCACGGAAGGTCCACGATGTCGAAGCGCGTGCTCACGACAGAGGCCGGCGCCCCGGTCGCCGACAACCAGAACTCCGCATCCGCCGGCGTCGGCGGCCCGCTCCTGCTCCAGGACCAGCACCTCCTGGAGAAGCTCGCGCGCTTCAACCGCGAGCGCATCCCGGAGCGTGTGGTGCACGCCCGTGGCTCCGGTGCGTACGGCCACTTCGAGGTGACGGACGACGTCACCGGCTTCACCCACGCCGACTTCCTCGCTGAGATCGGCAAGCGCACCGAGGTGTTCGTGCGCTTCTCGACGGTCGCCGACTCCCTCGGCGGCGCCGACGCCGTCCGCGACCCGCGCGGCTTCGCGGTGAAGTTCTACACCGAGGAGGGCAACTACGACCTCGTCGGCAACAACACCCCGGTGTTCTTCATCAAGGACCCGATCAAGTTTCCCGACTTCATCCACTCGCAGAAGCGCGACCCGTTCACGGGCCGTCAGGAGCCGGACAACGTCTGGGACTTCTGGGCGCACGCCCCCGAGGCCACGCACCAGGTGACCTGGCTGATGGGCGACCGCGGCATCCCGGCGTCCTACCGCCACATGAACGGCTACGGCTCGCACACCTACCAGTGGACGAACGCGGAGGGCGACGCCTTCTTCGTCAAGTACCACTTCAAGACCAACCAGGGCATCCGCAGCCTCTCCGCCGACCAGGCCGCCGAGCTCGCGGGCAAGGACCCGAACTCGCACCAGACCGACCTGCTCCAGGCGATCGAGCGCGGCGTGCACCCGTCCTGGACCCTCTACGTCCAGCTGATGCCGGCCTCCGAGGCGGCGGACTACCGCTTCAACCCGTTCGACCTGACCAAGGTGTGGCCGCACAAGGACTACCCGCTGCAGCGCGTGGGCCGCCTGGTCCTCGACCGCAACCCGGACAACGTCTTCGCCGAGGTCGAGCAGGCCGCCTTCTCCCCGAACAACTTCGTGCCCGGCATCGGCCCCTCCCCGGACAAGATGCTCCAGGGCCGGCTGTTCGCCTACGCGGACGCGCACCGCTACCGCCTGGGCGTCAACCACACCCTGCTGGCGGTCAACGCCCCGAAGGCGGTTGCGGGCGGCGCCCGGAACTACGGCCGCGACGGCTTCATGGCGGTCAACGGCCAGGGCCGCGGCGCCAAGAACTACGAGCCGAACTCCTACGACGGCCCGGCGGAGACCGGCCGCCCGCTGTCCGCCCCGCTGGCGGTCTCGGGCCACACGGGCACCCACGAGGCGCCGCTGCACACCAAGGACGACGACTTCTTCCAGGCGGGCGAGCTGTACCGCCTGATGTCGCAGGAGGAGAAGTCCCGCCTGATCGCGAACATCGCCGGCGGCCTCTCGCAGGTCTCCCGCGACGACGTGATCGAGAAGAACCTGGCCCACTTCCACGCCGCCGACCCGGAGTACGGCAAGCGCGTGGAGGAGGCGGTCCGCGCCCTGCGCGAGGACTGAGACCAGGACATCGCAAGCAGCGTACGGAATCCGACGGGAGGTCGGGATCTCCGCACGCGGCCCGCGCGACACGCCGGACGGCCCGGATGAGGGGTGGCCGTACGGCGGTGGGCGCGGGCAGGGCGAGGACCGTGGCGGCGTGCGAGCCAGTGCGGTGGTGAAGGACCGAGTCCCCTTCTCGACCAGAGGGAAGGGGCCCCGGCTCCGTCGCACACCGCCGCGGTCCCACCCAGCCCCCTGTTTTCCGGGGGCCACCCGCTCCGTCCGGCGGCGCGAACGACCTGTCGCGCCCAGCCTCGCGCCGTCGGACGGTCACCACACGGACGCCAAGCGCTCCCCCGGCCAGGGGGGAGCGCTTCGTGCTGTCCGGGCCCGGCGTGCGGGTGCGCCCCGTCCGCCGCACGCTGAACACATGGGCAATACGCAGTACCCGCACATCGTGGTCCACTCCCCGGCCCTGGACGGCTCACGGCGGGTCACCGAGGGGGACGTGATCCTGGGGATCGCCTCGCATCTGGACGACGTCGTGGAGATCCTCCGGCTGGCCGATCTGGACCGGATCGAGGTGGAGGAGAGCGACCTGATCGAGTGGCAGGGCGGCGGCCCCGACGACTGGCCGGGGCTGTCGGAGCACGAGCTGTAGCCGGAGCGGCCGGGCGTACCGCACCGGTCGTAGACGGGCTACGTCATGCTCAAATCAAGCTCTGAACACCGCGCCACAGGCTTCAACCCCCCTCCCGCCCGGGCAGATTATGGGCACAGGGGCACGCCGGCACGGGGGCGGTGAGCTCCTCGACGGGGGATGCACGGGGGACGCCACGGGGGACGCGAAAGGGCGGCCCGTCCGAGAGGACGGGCCGCCCTTGGTGTGCCTGGCGGTGTCAGACCTTCAGCGGCTTGATCGACGTCGGCGCGTGGCCCGGCTCGGTGGCCAGGTCCTCGAACTCGGTGATGTCACCGATGTCCATGGTCCTGCTCATCGCGATGTTGGTGACGCGCTCCAGGATCGCCTCGACGACGACCGGCACCTGGTACTCCGCGGCCAGCTTCTTCGCCTGCTCGAACGCCGCCCCCAGCTGGTCCGGCTCGGTGACCCGGATCGCCTTGCAGCCCAGGCCCTCGGCGACCTTCACGTGGTCCACGCCGTAGACGCCGATCTCCGGCGTGTTGATGTTCTCGAACTCCAGGTTGACCTGGAAGTTGATGTCCAGGCCGGCCTGCGCCTGGCGGATCAGGCCCAGGTAGGCGTTGTTCACCAGGACGTGGACGTAGGGGATCCGGTGCTGAGCGGCGACCGCCAGCTCCTCGATCAGGAACTGGAAGTCGTAGTCGCCGGAGAGCGCGACGACCGGGGAGTCCGGGTCGGCCTTGGCGACGCCGATCGCGGCCGGGATGGTCCAGCCCAGCGGGCCGGCCTGGCCGCAGTTGATCCAGTGGCGCGGCTTGTAGACGTGCAGCATCTGCGCGCCGGCGATCTGGGAGAGGCCGATGGTGGTGACGTACCGGGTGTCCGGGCCGAAGGCCCTGTTCATCTCCTCGTACACCCGCTGCGGCTTCATGGGCACGTTGTCGAAGTGCGTACGGCGCAGCAGCGTCGCCCTGCGCTCCTGGGTGGAGGCGACCCAGTCGGTGCGGTCGGGCAGCTTGCCCGCGGCCTTCAGTTCCCCGGCGACCTCGATGAACAGCTCCAGGGCGGCCCTGGCGTCGGAGACGACCCCGTAGTCCGGCGGGAAGATCTTGCCGATCTGGGTGGGCTCGATGTCGACGTGGACGAACTTGCGCTCGCCGCGGTACACGTCGAGCTTGTAGCCGGTGTGGCGGTTGGCCCAGCGGTTGCCGATGCCGAGGACGAAGTCCGACTCCAGGAAGTTGGCGTTGCCGTACCGGTGCGAGGTCTGGACACCGACCATGCCGGCGTTCAGCTCGTGGTCGTCGGGCAGCACTCCCCAGCCCATCAGAGTCGGGATGACGGGGGTGTCGGTCAGCTCGGCGAACTCCACCAGCAGGTCGCTGGCGTCGGCGCCGATGATGCCGCCGCCGGCGACGATGACCGGGCGCTCGGAGGCCAGCAGGAAGGAGATCGCCTTCTCGATCTGGGCGCGGGTCGCGGCCGGCTTGTAGACGGGCAGCGGCTCGTACGTCTCCGGGTCGAACTCGATCTCGGTGAGCTGGACGTCGATGGGCAGGTCGATCAGGACGGGGCCGGGACGGCCGGAGCGCATCAGGTGGAAGGCCTGCTGGAAGACACCGGGGACCTGTGCGGCCTCCAGGACGGTGACCGCCATTTTCGTGACCGGCTTGGCGATCGAGGCGATGTCGACGGCCTGGAAGTCCTCCTTGTGGATCACGCTCGTGGGCGCCTGGCCCGTGATGCACAGGATCGGGATGGAGTCACCGATGGCCGAGTACAGGCCGGTGATCATGTCGGTGCCGGCCGGACCGGAGGTGCCGATGCAGACGCCGATGTTGCCCGGCTTGGTGCGGGTGTACCCCTCGGCCATGTGCGAGGCCCCCTCCACATGGCGGGCGAGGGTGTGGTTGATCCCGCCGCCCTCCTTGAGGGCCTTGTAGAACGGGTTGATCGCCGCGCCCGGCACACCGAAGGCGTCGGTGACGCCCTCGCGCTTGAGGATCTCAACTGCCGCGCGGGCAGCGGTCATACGAGCCATCGAGTACTCCTGCTTCGGCTGTCGGATGCGTACTCCCGTCGCGCCCCGCGGTGAGCACAGTCTCCAGTTCGACAAATTCCGCATTACGGAATTTAACTTCTACTATCTGGAAGCAATGTAGAAGCGCACGCCCATGACGTCAAGAGAGCCAAGACAGGTGCAGACCCGGAAAGCGCCGGACAAGGGGGGTGGCGGAGGAGGACGATGGGTGCGCTGTCCCGACGCGACGCCTGGGAGTGGGCCATGCCCGAGAGCGTGCCGGTGCGCTGCCCGGCCTGCCGGCGCGAGCACGTCTACACCGCGCCGGTGTATCCGTGCGCGTGCGGCGCCCCCACCGCCCCGCGGCTGGATCCGGCCGCCGGACCGGTCGTGGCGGCTCACCGGGCGTGGGACGACGAGTGGATCGCCCTGCCGTGCGCCGCCTGCGGGCGCCGCAACCAGTGGCCGCACCCGGAACTGGGCTGCGCGTGCGGCACGGCCCTGCGCATCCCGGTGGCGACGACACCTCCGGCGGACACCGGCCCGTACTCCGCACCGACCGGTACGCCGTCGACGGACACCGGTATGCAGTCGACGGACAGCCGCAGGCCGCCCACGGACAACGGTATGCAGTCGACGGACAACCGCAGGCCGTCGGCAGAGAGCGGTACACCGTCGACGGACGACGGGGGACCGTCGGGAGACAGCGGTATACCGTCGACCGTCGACCGCATGCCGTCGGCAGACAGCGGTATCCCCTCACCGGCGCGCGAGCCCGGCGCCCCCTCCCGCCGTCCCGCCTTCCAGCCGTGCGCCATCCGCACCGCGCGCGACGCCGTCACGGCCGCCGCGCTGTACCTGCGCTGGCTCGGCTACCGGGACATCCGCCGCGCCGACCAGCGGCCCCCGAACGGCATCGGGCTCGCCGCCCACGGACTGCTCGCGCAGGTGGACCCGACGGTGCGCCCGGCGGCACCGCGGGATGTGGAGTGCCTGTGGCTTACGGCGATGACGGAGTCCGCGGAGTGTGTGTACTTCTCCCTCGCCGGCTACACCGACGACGCCCGGGCCCGTGCGAACTCCCTGGGCATCCCGCTGTTCGTCCTGGACCTCGCGGGCGTCCCGCAGCCGATGAACGACCCGGCCGGCACACTGCACACCACGGGCGCCCCGGGACCGGGCACCCGGTCCCACGACGGCCGCGGCTGACGCACGGCGAGCTCCGGTGACGTCCGACGGACCCCGGCCCGTGTGTGCCGCCGACAGCGCGCTCGGTCCGGGGTCCGCCGTCGAGCAACAAGCGGATGCCCGCTTGCGGCCGTATCACGCACGGCGTCACCGAATTCGTGCGCGCACGTGCCCGCGCCGCCGACGTGTGAACGGCCGGGCACCCAGGCTCGGCCGTTCACGGCCGGGGAGGTGACACCTGGTACCTCTCCCGCAGTTCGACCTTGCGTACCTTTCCGGACACCGTCATCGGGAAGGAGTCGAGGATCTGGAGCCTGCTGGGGATCTTGTAGTGCGCGAGCCTGCCCTGGCAGAAGGCGCGCAGTTCCTCCAGGGTCACCGGGTCCGCCGCGTCGTGCGGGACGACACAGGCGAGCACCTCCTCGCCGTACGTCTCGTGCGGCACCCCGACGACCTGGACGTCCCTGATCTTGGGGTGGGCGTAGAGGAACTCCTCGATCTCGCGCGGGTAGATGTTCTCGCCGCCCCGGATGATCATGTCCTTGATCCGGCCGACGATCTCGACGTAACCGTCTTCGCGCATCACCGCCAGGTCCCCGGTGTGCATCCAGCGGCCCGCGTCGACGGACTCGGCGGTCTTCTCCGGCTCGTTCCAGTAGCCGAGCATGACGCTGTAGCCGCGGGTGCACAGTTCCCCTGCCGTGCCGCGCGGTCGGGTCACCCCGGTGGCCGGGTCGACGACCTTGACCTCCAGGTGCGGCAGGACGCGGCCGACGGTGCCGGTGCGGTGCTCCAGGTCGTCGTCCCTGCGGGTCTGCAGCGACA
Organism: Streptomyces sp. NPDC037288; assembly: GCF_055603265.1. NCBI lineage: Bacteria > Bacillati > Actinomycetota > Actinomycetes > Kitasatosporales > Streptomycetaceae > Streptomyces > Streptomyces sp. NPDC037288. The sequence continues at coordinate 158,829 of NZ_JBVJVY010000002.1, read as the reverse complement.
CCGGCGACGTCTCGGTCATGCCGTAGCAGATCGAGACCTCCTCCATGTGCATCTCGGCGACGACCCGTTTCATCACTTCCACCGGGCACGGCGAGCCCGCCATGATGCCGGTGCGCAGGGTCGACAGGTCGTACGCCGCGAAGTCGGGGAGGTTGAGCTCGGCGATGAACATGGTCGGAACGCCGTACAGGGACGTGCAGCGCTCTTGCTGCACCGCCTCCAGGGTGGCCTTCGGTTCGAAGGACGGAGCCGGGATCACCATGCAGGCGCCGTGCGAGGTGGCGGCCAGGTTGCCCATCACCATGCCGAAACAGTGGTAGAAGGGGACGGGGATGCAGATTCTGTCCTGCTCGCTGTAGGCGATCAACTCCCCCACGAAGTAACCGTTGTTGAGGATGTTGTGGTGGGAGAGGGTGGCGCCTTTCGGGAATCCGGTCGTTCCCGAGGTGTACTGGATGTTGATCGGGTCGTCGCAGGACAGTTCCTCGTACACGGCGTCACCGGTGCCCCGCCCGAGCAGCGCCTCCCAGCCCGGGTCGCCGATGTACACGACCTCGCGCAACCCGGGGCATCTGCCCCGCACCTGGTCGACCATGGCCCGGTAGTCGCTGCTTTTGTGGCTCAGGGAGGCGAACAGCAGGGAGATCCCGGCCTGGCCCAGGACGTACTCGACCTCATGGGTGCGGTAGGCCGGGTTGATGTTCACCATGATCGCGCCGATGCGGGCGGTGGCGTACTGGACGAGGACCCACTCCGGGCAGTTGACCGCCCAGATGCCGACCCGGTCGCCCTTGGCGACGCCGCTCGCGGCCAGCGCCTGGGCCAGTTCCTCGACGGCGGCGCCGAACTGCGCATACGTCCAGCGCCGCCCCGACGGCACGTCGACCAGGGCCTCGCGGTCGGGCCAGGCGGCCACGGCCCGGTCCAGGCTGGCGCCGATGGTGTCCCCGAGCAGGGCGGTGGAACCGGTTCCGTGGGTGTACGACAGCTCGGTGGTCACCGGAAGTCCTCCTCGCGGTACTCGTCGTCCGAGCCCTGGGCCGTCGCCTCGCGCAGCTCGATCCGGCGGATCTTGCCGGAGACGGTCTTGGGCAGGGCGCCGAACTCCAGCCGGCGGATGCGCTTGTAGGGGGCGAGCACCTGGCGGGAGTGCTCGAAGATGACCTTCGCGGTGTCGGGGCCGGGCTCGAAGCCCTCGGCGAGCACGACGTAGGCCTTCGGCACGGCGAGCCGCAGCTCGTCCGGCGCGGGCACGACGGCGGCCTCGGCCACCGCCTCGTGCTCCAGCAGCGCGCTCTCCAGCTCGAACGGGCTGATCTTGTAGTCGGAGGCCTTGAAGACGTCGTCCGCGCGGCCGACGTAGGTGAGATAGCCGTCCTCGTCGCGGGCGGCGATGTCCCCGGTGCGGTAGTAGCCGCCCGCCATGGCCTCCGCCGTGCGGTCCGGGTCGCCGTGGTAGCCGGTCATCAGGCCGGCCGGCCGCTCGGACAGGTCGAGGGCGATCTCGCCCTCGGCGGCGCCGGGGGCGCCGGAGACCGGGTCGAGGAGTTCCACGCGGTAACCGGGGCTCGGGCGGCCCATGGAACCGGTCTTCAGCACCTGGCCGGGGCTGTTGGAGACCTGTACGGCGGTCTCGGTCTGCCCGAAGCCGTCCCGGATGGTGACGCCCCAGGCCCGCCGGACCTGCTCGATGACTTCGGGGTTGAGCGGCTCGCCGGCGGCCACGACCTCGCGGGGCGGGGTGCGCAGCCGGCTCAGGTCGGCCTGGATGAGCATGCGCCACACGGTCGGCGGGGCGCAGAAGGTGGTGACCCCGGCCCGGTCCAGCTCGGCCATGAGCCGGGTCGCGTCGAAGCGGGTGTAGTTGAACAGGAAGACGGTCGCCTCGGCGTTCCAGGGGGCGAACAGGTTGGACCAGGCGTGCTTGGCCCAGCCGGGCGAGGAGATGTTCAGGTGGACGTCGCCGGGTTTCAGGCCGATCCAGTACATGGTCGCCAGGTGCCCGATGGGGTACGAGGTGTGGGTGTGCTCGACCAGCTTGGGGCGGGCGGTCGTGCCGGAGGTGAAGTAGAGCATGAGCGGGTCGTCGGCCAGGGTGGGGCCGTCGGGGAGGAACTCGGCGGGGGCGGTGTAGGCGTCCTCGTACGGCTCCCAGCCCTCCTCGGGCAGCCCGCCGACCGAGATCCGGGTGTAGGCGCCGGGCACGCCGGTGAACTTGGCGGTGTCCTCGGCGCGCGCGATCACGTGCTTCACCCGGCCCCGGTCCACCCGGTCGCGCAGGTCGGCCGGGCCGAGCAGCGGGGTGGCCGGGATGACCACCGCGCGCAGCTTCATCGCGGCCAGCGCGGTCTCCCACAGTTCTGCCTGGTTGCCGAGCATGACGAGGATCCGGTCCTCCGCGGCGACGCCGCGCTCGTGCAGCCACCGGGCGACCCGGTTCGACCGCTCGGACAGCTGCGCGAAGGACAGCCGGGTCTCGCGGCCGTCCTCCTCGACGATGTGCAGCGCGGTCTTCCCGTTGCCGGCGGCGATCACGTCGAACCAGTCCAGCGCCCAGTTGAAGTGCTGGGGCCGGGGCCAGGCGAAGCCCTCGTAGGCGGTGGTGTAGTCCTCGCGGTGCTCCAGCAGAAAGTCCCGGGCGCTCCGGAACAACTCCGTCGCCGTCGTCATCGTGTCCTCCTCGCGCTGCCGGACCATTGCCGGGCGGCTCTCTGGCATCGTCTAATCCGTGATGCAGGTCTCACTACCCCCGAACGGGGGTGGGGGTGCCGGAAGGAGCGGACCGGTGACGGCAGAGGCGTCGGGGGCGGTGGAGATCGGCGGGGCGCTGGCGCGGCTGCGGCGGGTGACCGGACTGCCCGTCGCCTTCGGCGGCCTTGTCGGGTCCGGCCGGCCGCAGATCCGGATCAGCGAGCTGAGCGGCACGACGACGACCGCCCTGCGTTCGCTGGCGGTGACCTCCGGCAGCGGGCTCGGCGGCAAGGCGGTGGCGCTCGCCCGGCCGTGCGCGGTGACGGACTACTCCAGTTCCCGGCAGATCAGCCATGAGTACGACATCCCGGTCGCCGCGGAGGGCATCCGCTCGGTCGTCGCCGTGCCGGTGGTGGTACGGCGCCGGGTGCGCGGGGTGCTCTACGGCGCGCTGCGCTCGGCCGAGCCGCTCGGCGACCGCACGCTGGGCGCGGTGATGGCCGTGGCGCGGGACGTGGAGCAGGCTCTGGTGGTGCGGGACGAGGCGCGGGGGCTGCTGGCGGCGGTCCGGCCGGAGCCCGCCGGCGCCGAGGGTGGCGCCGTCCGGGAGCAGGTGCGTGAGGCGCACGCGGCGCTGCGCGCGCTCGCGCCGCGGATCGCCGATCCTGAGCTGCGGGCGGAACTGCTGGCCGCGTGCGGGCTGCTGACCGCTCCGCGGCGGGTTGGGGGCACGACTCTGGCGCCGCGCGAACTGGACGTGCTGTCCTGGGTGGCGGCGGGGGCGACGAACGCGGCCGTGGCCGAGCGGCTGGGGCTGCGCCCGGAGACGGTCAAGGGCTATCTGCGCTCGGCGATGCGGAAGCTGGGTGCGCACACCCGAGGGGAGGCGGTGACCGCGGCGCGCAGGGCGGGGCTGCTGCCGTGAGGCGAGGCGGTGAGGAAACCTTTCCATTCAAGCGCAGACGCCTTGATTTTCCTTGTGCTTGACCGTTTGTTATTTCCCTCACCACGGCTTCCGTCCGAATTTCGACGATCGTTGCCTAGAATTTGGCCCGGACACGACACACGAGGGGAGCGGTGACCGTGCGACGGGACTTCCAGGAGCCTGCCAGGTGCCGCCCCGACCTGGTCATCGGCCGCGAGGAACTGTTCGCCGGCGCCCGCGACCAACTCGCCTCGGGCGGCAGTGTGCTGCTCCACGGCCCCGCCGGAATAGGGAAATCCACCGTCCTGCGGGCATTGGCCGAGGAATACGGCCCCACCGCGCGGACCGTGTTGCGCTGCTCGGCCACCGAGTCCGAATCCCACCTCCCCTTCCTGGCCCTCGCCGACCTGTTCGGCCTGGTCCTCGACGACGTCTCCCCCCGGCTGCCCCTGGCCCAGCGCACCGCCCTGGAGTCGGCGCTCACCGGCCGCGGCGAGTCCAGCCTGCAGCGCGACGGTCTCGCCCTGCGCCTCGCGGTGCTCTCCGCGCTGCGCGCGCTGGCCGCGCGGGGCGGTGTCCTCGTCGTCGCCGACGACCTGCAGTGGCTGGACCCGGCCAGTGCCGAGCTGCTCGGCTTCGCCGCCCGGCGCCTGGAGGGCACCCCGGTACAGCTGCTGTGCGCGGTGCGCACCGAGGGCCAGGAGAGCCAGGAGTACGACCGGCATCTGCGCTCCTGCCCGCCGGGCACCCTCGCGGTCCGGCTCGGTCCCCTCTCCCGCGGCCAGGTCGCCCAGCTGCTCGACCACCGCGGCCACGGCGGCCTGCCCCGCTCCACCGTCCGCGAGATCCACCGCACCAGCGGCGGCAATCCGCTGTTCGCCCTGGAACTCGGCCGGGCCCTCGCCGACAGCCCGACCCCGCCCCGGCCGGGCGAGCCGCTGCCGGTGCCGACCAGCCTGCGCGCCCTGGTGCTCAGCCGCCTGGACATGCTCTCCGTCGAGGCCCGCCGGACCCTGCTGGTGGCCAGCGCCGGTGCCCGCCCCACCCCGGCGCTGCTGCACGCGGCCGGCCGGGAGAACGCCGAGGCCGAATGCGCCCAGGCCGCCGAACTCGGGCTGCTGGCCACCGAGCCGGACGCCCCGGCCGTACGGTTCGCGCACCCGCTGATATCGGCCGCGCTGTACGCGGAGGCGCCCGCGCACGAGCGGCGCGCCGCGCACGCGGCCCTGTCCACGGCGGCCTCCGACCCGATCGAACGGGCCCGGCATCTGGCGCTCGCCACCACCGGCACCGATCCGGAGGTCGCCGCCCGGCTCGCCGGGGCCGCCGCCCTCGCCCGGGACCGCGGCGCCCCCTCGGTCGCCGCCCACCTGGGGCTGCTCGCCGCCCGGCACACCCCCGCCGACGGGACGCCGGGCCAGGAGGAGCGCCGGCTGCAGGCCGCCGAGGACGCCATCACCGCGGGCGAGATCGACCTGGCCCGGGACATCGCCCGTGAGGTGCTGGCCCGGGCGACCGTGCCCGCCGACCGGGTCCGCGCCTGGATCATCGTCATCGACAGCGCCGGCCACACCATGGCCGAGGTCGACGCCGTCTTCCCGCAGGCCCTCGCCGACGCCGGCGACGACCCGCGGCTGCTGGCCCTGGTGCACTACCAGCTGGCCTGGCGGACGCTGATCGTGGAGGGCGACTTCACCGAGGCCCGCGAGGCCGCCGCGCACGCCGCCGAGCTGGCCGCCCTCGGCAGGGACCGGCGCACCGAACTGCTCTCGCTGGCCTTCCAGGCGCAGACCGAGACCCTGATGGGCCACCCGGAGGCGCCCCGGACCATCCAGCGCGCCCTGAAGGAGCCCCAGGACCCGCGGGTGGCCTGGCACCACAACGGGGCGGCCAGCGCCCGGTTCCGCTGGCTGGTCATGGGCGACCAGCTGGCCGAGGCCCGGACGACGGTCACCGCGCTGCTGCGCGAGGTGCGCCGGCGCGGCTCGGTGGAGTCCGAGGTGCACTTCCTGCGCGGCCTCGCGGAGACCGAACTGCGCGCCGGGCACTGCGGGCGCGCCCTGGAGCTGGCCCGCGAGAGCCTGCGCCTGGCCCGGGACTCGGGGATCGGCGAGACCGCCTCGGCGATGCTCACCTCGCTCGCGGAGGCCTCCGGCGGCGATGTGGACCGGGCCCTGGCCCTCGCCCGGGAGGCGGTGGCGCACGCCGAGGAGGACGGCGACCAGATGTACCTGTCCCGGGCTCTGGGCGCGCTCGGGTACGCCCAGTTGGTGGCCGGGGACCCGGCGGGCACGGTCCGCTCGCTGCGCCGGGTGCGCACGCTGGAGCTGGGGCTGGGCATCACCGACCCGGCGCGCGGGCGCTGGCAGGGGGACCTCGCCGAGGCCCTGGTCCGGATCGGCGAGGCGGCCGAGGCGCAGGACGTCATCGCCGCGAGCCGCGAGCACGCGCTCAGGCTCGGCCGGGAGAGCGTCCTCGCCGTCCTGGACCGCTCCGAGGCCCTGGTGCGGGCCGCGCAGGGCGACCTGGAGGCGGCGGTGGCGCAGCTGACGTCCGCTCAGGACCGGCTCGGCAAGCTCGGCTACGGCCTGGAGGAGGCGCGGGCCGCGTTCGCGCTGGCCCGGCTGCGGGGCAGACGGCGCCCGGCCGAAGGGGGGCGCCTGTGGCCGGAGCCTCTGGGGGGCGCGGAAGCGGGAAACGCCGAGCACGGCCGGGCTCTCGCCCCGGGCCTCGGCGCTCCCAGGGCCCGGACGGGCACCGGCTCGGCGGCGTACGACGAGGCCACCCGGCTGTTCCGCCGCTGCCGGGCGCTGCCCTGGCTGCGCCAGGTGGACGAATCCCGTACCGCCCCCGATCCGGAACCGGCCCGTCCCGCGCCGGACGCCCTGGACGCGCTGGCGGTGCTGGCCGCGATGGAGCGTCAGGTGGCCGCGCTGGTGATGGAGGGGGCCACCAACCGGGAGATCGCCGCCCGGTTGTTCATCAGCGTCAAGACGGTGGAGGCGACCCTGACCCGGGTCTACCGCAAACTGGGGATCCGCTCGCGCGTGGACATCGTCCGATTGGCGGCGGCTCGCGGGCGCCCCGAGCACGGCCCTAGTTAACTGAACCGGACCGAGGGTTTTCCCTCACCCAACCCCCTAGGGGGTTCCCTCATTGGGAGCCGCGGGCTCCGGGTCCTAGCGTAATGGGCGTGCCGCTCGCCCGGGCACACGGGGTCGGTCCCTCCCTCTCGGTCACGCCCGAGCAGGGGGTGCCCGCGCCCCGTGCTCCACCACCCGTGCGACCCCCCACCGGTGCAACCCCACTGAGGAGACTCATGTCCGGGCTCAGACGTGCCAGAAAGACCGCCGCACCCCTGGTGGCCACCGCCGCCGCCGCGGCGACCGCGCTGCTCGCCTCCCCCACGGCGAGCGCCGCACCGCAGCCCATCGTCGGCGGTACGACCACCACGACGACGGCGTACCCGTTCGTCATGCAGATCACCGACGCGTCCGGCAACCAGTTCTGCGGCGGCACGCTCGTGGCCGCCACGAAGGTCGTCACGGCCGCGCACTGCATGGCCGGCGAGTCCGCGGCCAACGTCCGCGTGGTCGGCGGCCGGACCTTTCTCAACGGCACCGACGGCACGGTCAGCAAGGTCAGCAAGATCTGGGTCAACCCGGGCTACACCGACGCCACCAAGGGCGACGACGTGGCCGTACTGACCCTGTCGACGTCGATGCCGTACACCCCGGCGTCGTACGTCACCTCGTCCCAGACGAGCGTGTACGCGGCCGGCACCCCGGCCCGCATCCTCGGCTGGGGCACCACCTCGGAGAACGGCAGCTCCTCCAACCAGCTGCGGACCGCGACCGTCCCGGTCGTGTCCGACTCCAGCTGCGGTTCTTCCTACGGTTCGGACTACGTCCGGTCCGACATGGTGTGCGCCGGATACAGCTCCGGCGGCGTAGACACCTGCCAGGGCGACAGCGGCGGTCCCCTGCTCATCGGGGGCGTCCTGGCAGGGATCACTTCTTGGGGTGAGGGGTGCGCGGAGGCCGGTTACCCGGGTGTGTACACCCGGCTGACCACCTTCTCGGACCTGGTGACCGCGCAGGTCGACTCCTAGCCCCGAAGACCTCCCGAGTACCTCTCGGGTAGATGCCAGGGGGGCGTTGCGAGCCACCACGAGCGGCCCGCAACGCCCCCCTCTCCACGTTCACCCCCGTGGAACGCGGGGCCTACTTGTCGGCCGTGAGCTTCCCGGCCGCGCCCCAGCTGTCCGCCGGGACCTCGTGGATCCACACCTGCACGGTCTCCGCCGGGATCCGGTAGGCGTCGACGAAGGCGTCGGTGACCCGCTTGACCAGCTCCCGCTTCAGCTCGGTGTCGCGGGGACCCTGCTGGATGGTGACGATCGGCATGGCTGAACTCCCTTGAGTGGTGTTCTCGTTCGGTGGGTCCAGTCCATCGCGGCGCACGTCCGCGACCAAGGAGCAGTCCGCGACCGCAGCGATCAGCTCGCGTGATCGTCGCAGGCCAGCAGTAGTTTCTCCAGGTGCGGGGAGGGGGCGGCGGCGGACACCGCGAGACCGGTGGCCAGGGCCAGTCCGGGGGCGCGGAAGGGGATGTACGCCACTCTGGGCGTGGCCAGCACGCGCGCGTGGGAGGCGTAGACGACCGTCCACAGGGGGCGGGCGCCGATGGTGGCGAGGGTGTCGTGCAGCGTGCCGCCGGCCGGTCCGGGCGCCGGTTCGAAGCCGGCCGCGTGGCAGGCGCCGACGACCAGGTCGACCAGGGTGGGGTTGTTCCGGCGCGGGGTGAGGGCCAGGGGCAGCCCGGCGAGGTCCGCGAGGTCGATCTCGTCCCGCGCCGCGAGCGGATGCGTGGCCGGCAGGGCGGCCACCAGCGGATCGGGCCACAGCGGCACCACCCGTACTCCGGCCGGGGGTTCGGCGGAGCGCACGAACGCGGCGTCCAGCCGGCCCGCCGCGACCCGGTTCAGGCGCTCCTCGGCCGGCAGGGAGAGCAGCTCCACCGGCACCTCGGGGGCCCGCTCGGCGAACGCGGCCAGCACCCGGTCCAGGTGCGCGCCGAGCCCGGTGCTGGTGCCGAGGCGCAGCACGGTGGGCGCCGCCACGGCGGCCCGCGCCTTCTGCGCAGCCGCGAGCACCGCCCGCGCCTCGGGCAGCAGCCGCTCGCCCGCCCCGGTCAGCCGCACCCGGCGCGGCGAGCGGTCGAACAGCTCGGCGCCCAGCTCCCGCTCCAGCCGCTGTATCTGCTGGCTGACCGCGGACTGCACGATGTGCAGCCGCTCGGCGGCCCGCCCGAAGTGCAACTCCTCGGCGACGGCGACGAAATAGCTGAGCTGACGCAGTTCCATGGGCTCGACTGTAGAGCCCGGGCCCCGACCGCCTCGGTACAGGCCACAGGGTCCGGCCGGCTGCGCCGGAGACCGGGGGCACCGGGCCCCCGTCGCGGTCGCCCCCGCGCGGGCGCGACGGTGCCGAACGAGACGTGCGGGGCGCGCGGGCGCCGGGCGTGGGGGTGCGCGGATATCCTTTTTCTCCTGTCCCTGGGTTTCTCCCCTCCTCCATCCCCGGTGAGTGATCAGGCGTACGCAGGCTCGACGGAGAGGCGTCCGATGTCCGAGCGAGAAAGCGGCAGGAACGGCGGGCGCAGATCCGCCTGGCGCCGCGCCCTCACCCCGTCCCAGCCCCCCGTCACCGAGGCGCCCGCACCCGCCCCTCCCACGGGGGACGGCGCCGAGCCGGGGAGCATCGTCCAGGCGGCGCTGTACCGCGACGGCGTCCGCGTCTCCTCTCCCGCCACGCTCGCCGAGACCTACCGCGCACTGCGCGAGCAGCCCCCGGGCATGTCCTGGATCGGCCTGGCCCGCCCCACCGGCGCCGATCTGCGGTCGCTGGCCGCCGAGTTCGGGCTGCATCCCCTCGCGGTGGAGGACGCGATGGAGGCGCACCAGCGGCCCAAGCTGGAACGGTACGGCGACACCCTGTTCGTCGTCCTGCGCGCCGCCCGCTACCTGGACGCGCCGGAGGAGGTCGACTTCGGCGAGCTGCACGTGTTCGTCGGCCCGGACTTCGTCATCACCGTCCGGCACGGCGCGGCCCCGGACCTGTCGGCGGTCCGGCGCCGTATGGAGGACTCCCCCGATCTGCTCGGGCTCGGCCCGGAGGCCGTGCTGTACGCGATCCTCGACGCCGTCGTCGACGGCTACGCCCCGGTGGTCTCGGGTGTCCAGAACGACATCGACGAGATCGAGACCGAGGTGTTCCGCGGCGACCCCGAGGTGTCCCGCCGTATCTACGAACTCTCCCGCGAGATGGTCGAGTTCCAGCGCGCCACCCGTCCGCTCGTCGGCATGCTGCACGGGCTGATGGCCGGCTTCGCCAAGTACGAGACGGACGAGGAACTCCAGCGCTACCTGCGGGACGTCGCCGACCATGTCACCCACATCAGCGAACGCGTCGACGGTTTCCGCCAGGCTCTCACCGAGATCCTCACGGTCAACGCGACCCTGGTCACGCAGCAGCAGAACGCGGAGATGCGGGCGCTGGCGGAGGCGGGTTTCGAGCAGAACGAGGAGGTCAAGAAGATCTCGTCGTGGGCGGCCATCCTCTTCGCTCCGACCCTGGTCGGCACGATCTACGGCATGAACTTCACGCACATGCCCGAACTGCGCTGGGCGTTCGGCTATCCCTTCGCGATGGGCCTGATGGCCGTGGTCTGCACGGCGCTGTACGTGGTCTTCAAACGGCGGGACTGGCTGTAGGGCGCCGGCAGGAAGCCGTCCGGCGTGTGCGGCGCCGCCGCGGGGGCGCGACCGGCCACGACGAACCCGCACCCGGCAACGGCGACGCACCCGACGGCGCTGATCCGCGGGGCCGCCCTGCACGGAAACCCGGCCGTCAGTGCGCCCGCAGCGCGGCCAGCACCTCGGCGTCCGTCAGCTGCTCGAAGTCCTCGTACCACTGGCCGACGGCGCTGAAGGCGGCCGGCCGGTGCGGGCACAGGATCGTGTCGGCCTCGCCGGCGAGCCGGTCCAGGGAGTCCGGTGCGCCGACGGGGACGGCCAGGACGAGGTGCGCGGGCCGGCGGCGCCGGACGTGGCGCAGGGCCGCGCGGGCGGTGGCGCCGGTGGCGAGTCCGTCGTCGACCACGATCACCGTGCGGCCCTCCGGGTCCGGCGCCGGGCGGTCGCCGCGGTAGCGCTGCTCACGGCGGCGCAGTTCCTTGCGTTCGCGTTCGACCACCGGCGCCATGGATTCCTCGGTCAGGCCGAGCCGGTCCAGGGTCCCGGCGTTGAAGAGGGGCGGGTCGTCCCCGACGAGCGCCCCGACGGCGAACTCCTGGTGGTGCGGGGCACCGATCTTGCGCACGATGAGCACGTCGAGCGGGGCGCCCAGCGCGCGGGCGACGGGCTCGGCGACGGCGATGCCGCCGCGCGGCAGGGCGAGGACGAGGGGGTCGGTGAGGGTGCCCTGTTCCCGCAGCTCGCTCAGCAGTCCGGCGAGTTCCCGCCCGGCTTCGGCACGGTCCCGGAAGCGCATGGCTCGTCCTCCTCCGCGGAGCCCCTCCTTCCATGGTGCTCCCGGATCGGGCGTCCCGGCCGGATACTCCGCGACGTCCCACGGTATTCGCACACCAGATCTATACACCGAGTGTATAGTCCACGCATGCCTGATTCGACCGACAAGACCGCGTCGCCGGGACACGCGCCCGGGAAGATGCGCGCAACCGCCCGGAGGTTCCGTCCGGCCGCGCTCGCCTCGGCCGCCCTCGGCCTGGCGCTCACCCTGTCCGGCTGCGCCCAGGCCGACACGACCGCGCCGAGCACCGTACGGGCCGAGGCGGCACCCGGGGCGCCGGCGAAGTTCGGGACCGTCGACTGCCGCGAGGCCAGGTGCATCGCGCTCACCTTCGACGCCGGACCCAGCGAGAACTCGGCGCGGCTGCTCGACATCCTCAGGGAGAAGAAGGTCCCGGCCACCTTCTTCCTGCTCGGCAAGAACCACATGGAGAAGTACCCGGAGCTGGTCAAGCGGATGGCCGCCGAGGGCCACGAGGTCGCGAGCCACACCTGGGACCACAAGATCCTCACGCGGATACCGGACGCGCAGATACGCGAGGAGCTGAAGCGGCCGAACGACGCGATCGAGCGGCTGACCGGGCACAGGCCGACGCTGATGCGCCCGCCGCAGGGCCGCACGGACACCGACGTGCACCGGATCGCCAAGGAGCAGGGCCTGGCGGAGGTGCTGTGGAGCGTGACCGCCAAGGACTACACGACCAACGACTCGGCGCTCATCACCAAGCGCGTCCTCGCCCAGTCGTCCCGCGACGGGATCATCCTGCTGCACGACATCTACCCGGGCACCGTCCCCGCCGTGCCGGGCATCGTCGACGCGCTGAAGGAGCGCGGCTACACCCCTGACCCGCTCGGCCGGCGGGTGAGGCGGGGGTGAACGCGCGGGTACCGGGCGGCCATTGCCTACGATCGTGCCGTGCCGACCTTCTCCTTCGCCCGCACGGCCCCGCTTCCGCTCGACGAGGCGTGGCGCCGGCTCACCACCTGGCCCCGCCACGCCGACGCGGTCCCGCTGACCCGGGTCCGGGTACTGACCCCCGAGCCCACCGGCGTGGGCACCCGCTTCGTGGCCCGTTCGGGCCTCGGCCCGCTGGCCGTCGACGACGTCATGGAGGTGACGCTCTGGCGCCCGCCCGCCGACGGCGAGGCCGGCCTGTGCCGCCTGGAAAAGCGCGGCCGGGTGGTGCGGGGCTGGGCGGAGATCGAGGTGGGGCCGGGTCCCGGGGGCCGCAGCCGGGTGGTGTGGCGGGAGGAGCTGCGGGTGCGCTTCCTGCCGCGAGCCTTCGACGGGCTGCTGGAAGGCACGGCACGCGTGATGTTCGGCCGAGCGGTCAACCAGCTGCTTCGACGGGCGTGAGCAGCAGCGCCCCGGGGGACGCGGGGCCGTATCCCCGTGCGGCCCCGCCGTGGGGGCGCGACCGGCCAGGACGCTGCCGCGGGCGCCGGACGCCCCCGCGGCACTTCGTGACGGGTCAGGCCACCGACCCGATCCTTGCGGCCGGCCACGAGGCCGTCTCGCGGTGGATGGGGGTGTGCGCGCCGGTGAGGGAGACCCCGCTGCCGCCGCGGCGGTTCGCGACGATCTCGGCGCCGATCGACAGGGCCGTCTCCTCCGGCGTACGGGCCCCGAGGTCGAGCCCGATCGGGGAGCGCAGCCGGGCCAGCTCCAGCTCGGTGACGCCGACCTCGCGCAGCCGCGCGTTGCGGTCCAGGTGGGTGCGGCGGGAGCCCATCGCGCCGACGTAGGCGACCGGCAGCCGCAGGGCCACCTTCAGCAGGGGGACGTCGAACTTGGCGTCGTGGGTGAGGACGCACAGAACCGTACGGCCGTCGGTCCCGGTGCGCTCCAGGTACCTGTGGGGCCACTCGACGACGATCTCGTCGGCCTCCGGGAAGCGGGTGCGCGTGGCGAACACCGGGCGGGCGTCGCACACGGTGACGTGGTAGCCGAGGAACTTGCCGACGCGGACGAGCGCGGAGGCGAAGTCGATGGCGCCGAACACGATCATCCGGGGTGCGGGGACGGAGGACTCGACCAGGACCGTGAGCGGGGCGCCGCAGCGCGAGCCCTGCTCGCCGATCTCCAGGGTGCCGGTGCGGCCCGCGTCCAGGAAGGCGCCGGCCTCCGCGGCGACGGTGCGGTCCAGTGCGGGATGGGCGCCGAAACCGCCGTCGCGGGAACCGTCGGGACGCACGAGGAGGGCCCGGCCCCGCAGCCGAGCCGGTCCCTCCACGATCCGCGCGACCGCCGCCGCCTCCCCACGGGCGGCGGCGGCCAGCGCGGCGGCGACCACCGGCCGGGCGGGACCGTCCGCCCGGACCGGCGTGACGAGGATGTCGATGACGCCGCCACAGGTCAGGCCGACGGCGAAGGCGTCCTCGTCGCTGTACCCGAAGCGCTCCAGGACGGTCTCGCCGTCCTCCAGCGCCTGCCGGCACAGCTCGTACACGGCCCCTTCCACGCATCCGCCGGAGACCGAACCGATGGCCGTGCCCTCGGCGTCCACCGCGAGGGCGGCGCCGGGCTGGCGCGGGGCGCTGCCGCCGACGGCCACCACGGTGGCGACGGCGAAGTCACGGCCCTGCTCGACCCACCGGTTCAGCTCGTCGGCGATGTCCAGCATCTGTCGGTCTCCTAACGGATTGCGCGGGGAAGGGCGCCGGCAGGGCGGCTAGTGCACGCCCAGCAGGGCTCGGATCGGATGCAGGGAGAAGTAGACGAGGAAGAGGACGGTCAGACCCCACATGAAGGGGCCGATCTCCCGCCACTTGCCCTGGGCGATCTTGATGACGACGTAGGAGATCACACCGGCCGCGACACCGGGGGTGATCGAGTACGTGAACGGCATGATGACGACGGTCAGGAAGACCGGGATGGCGACGGAGCGGTCGCCCCAGTCCACGTGGCGGGCGTTCATCATCATCATCGCGCCGATGGTGACGAGGGCGGCCGAGGCGACCTCGCGCGGCACGATCGCCGTGATCGGCGTGAAGAACAGGCAGAGGGCGAAGAACCCGCCGGTGACCACCGAGGCCAGTCCGGTACGGGCGCCCTCACCGACGCCGGTCGCGGACTCGACGAACACGGTCTGGCCGGAGCCGCCCACGACACCGCCGACGGCGCCGCCGGCACCGTCGATGAACAGCGCCTTGGACAGGCCGGGCATCCGCCCCTGGGAGTCGGCGAGGTTGGCCTCGGTACCGATGCCGATGATGGTCGCCATCGCGTCGAAGAAGCCGGCGAGCACCAGCGTGAAGACGATGAAGGTGACCGTCATGTAGCCGACGTCGCCCAGGCCGCTGAAGGACACCTTGCCGATGAGCGAGAAGTCCGGCATCGACACGGCGCTGCCGTGCAGCGCGGGGCCTTCACCGTTGGCCCAGGTCTTGCCGTCGACGAGGCCGGCCGCGTTGACGACGATCGCGAGAACGGTGCCGGTGGCGATGCCGATGAGGATGGCACCCGGCACGTTCCGCGCCTGCAGCGCGAAGATGAGCAGCAGTGTGACGGCGAAGAGCAGGACGGGCCAGCCGACGAGCTCACCCCCGCTGCCCAGGGTGACCGGGGTCGCCGTACCGGCGTGCACGAACCCGGCCTTGACCAGACCGATGAACGCGATGAACAGACCGATGCCGATCGTGATGCCGTGCTTGAGCGGCAACGGGATCGCATTCATGATCATCTCACGGAGACCCGTGACCACCAGCAACATGATCACGACGCCGTAGGCGACGCACATCGCCAGGCCCTGGGCCCACGTCAGGTCCTTGGTGCCCATGACCAGACCGGCCAGCACGCCGGACACGGAGAGCCCGGCGGCCATGGCGAGCGGCACCTTGCCGATCCAGCCCATGAGGAGAGTGGTGAACGCCGCGCCGAGCGCGGTGGCCGTGATGAGGGCCTTCTGACTCAGAGAGTCGCCGGACCTGTCCGCGCCGCTGAGGATCACCGGGTTGAGCAGAAGGATGTACGCCATCGCCATGAAGGTGGTGACGCCACCGCGGACCTCGGTCGCGATGGTGGATCCTCTTTCGGATATGTGGAAGTACCGGTCGAGCCACGACCTGCCGGCCGACGGACGCGAACCCGCGCCCGCGTCTTCGGCGGTGGTCGTGGGCTCCACTGACTGCTGGGTCATGGTGCCATCTCCCAAGGTTCACAGGGGCACCCGTACAACCGCCTCTACGGTCACGGGATTTGGGGAATGGACGACCCGGGGGACGGCCCGAGACGAACGAATTTCCTGGTACTTCAAGGACCGCGAGCGGTGCGGAACTCAAAGGGGGGTTCCTCCGGGCGGCGCGGCGGAGTGTGTGACGTTCCCTGCGCCGCCCGGAGAGCATTCGGGTGTTACGCGGTTCCCGTGAGGTGCTCGGGCCGCACCGGCGTGCGGTTGAGCTCCAGCCCGGTCGCGTTCCGGATCGCCGCGAGGACGGCCGGCGTGGACGACAGGGTCGGGGCCTCGCCGATGCCACGGAGCCCGTAGGGGGCGTGGTCGTCGGCGAGTTCGAGCACGTCGACCGGGATGGTCGGCGTGTCGAGAATCGTGGGGATCAGGTAGTCCGTGAAGGAGGGGTTCCTGACCTTCGCGGTCTTCGGGTCGACGATGATCTCCTCCATCACCGCCACGCCCAGGCCCTGGGTCGTACCGCCCTGGATCTGGCCGACGACGGAGAGCGGGTTGAGCGCCTTGCCGACGTCCTGGGCGCAGGCCAGTTCGATGACCTTGACCAGGCCGAGTTCGGTGTCGACCTCGACGACGGCGCGGTGCGCGGCGAAGGAGTACTGGACGTGTCCGTTGCCCTGGCCGGTGCGCAGGTCGAAGGCCTCGGTCGGCCGGTGCCGCCACTCCTCCTCGACCTCCACGGCCTCGCCCTCCAGGACGTCGACCAGGTCGCCGAGGACCTCGCCGCCGTCGGTGACGACCTTGCCGCCCTCCAGCAGGAGTTCCGCGGTCGCCCAGGCCGGGTGGTAGGTGCCGAACTTGCGCCGGCCGATCTCCAGGACCTTTTCCCTGACGAGTTCGCAGGCGTTCTTCACGGCACCGCCGGTGACGTAGGTCTGCCGGGAGGCCGAGGTGGAGCCGGCGGAGCCGACCTGGGTGTCGGCCGGGTGGATGGTCACCTGGGTGACGCCGAGCTCGGTGCGGGCGATCTGCGCGTGGACGGTGACACCGCCCTGGCCGACCTCCGCCATCGCGGTGTGCACCGTCGCGACCGGCTCGCCGCCGATGACCTCCATGCGCACCTTGGCGGTGGAGTAGTCGTCGAAGCCCTCGGAGAAGCCGACGTTCTTGATGCCGACCGCGTAGCCGATGCCGCGTACGACGCCCTCGCCGTGCGTGGTGTTGGACAGACCGCCGGGCAGCTGCCGTACGTCGGCGCCCTCGCTGGACTCCCACTGGCGCTCGGGCGGCATCGGCATCGCCTTGATGCGGCGCAGCAGTTCGGCGACCGGGGCCGGGGAGTCGACCGGCTGCCCGGTCGGCATGATGGTCCCCTGCTCCATGGCGTTCAGCTGCCGGAACTCCACCGGGTCCATGCCCAGCTTCTTCGCCAGCTTGTCCATCTGCGCCTCGTAGGCGAAGCACGCCTGGACCGCGCCGAAGCCGCGCATGGCGCCGCAGGGCGGGTTGTTGGTGTAGAGGGCGATGGCCTCGATGTCGACGTCGTCGATCACGTACGGGCCGACCGACAGGGAGGAGGCGTTTCCTACGACCGCCGGGGAGGCGGAGGCGTAGGCGCCGCCGTCCAGGACGATCCTGCACTTCATGTGCGTGAGCTTGCCGTCCCTGGTGGCGCCGTGCTCGTAGTAGAGCTTCGCCGGGTGGCGGTGGACGTGTCCGAAGAAGGACTCGAACCGGTTGTAGACGATCTTCACGGGCTTGCCGGTGCGCAGCGCCAGCAGACAGGCGTGGATCTGCATCGACAGGTCCTCGCGGCCGCCGAAGGCGCCACCGACGCCGGCCAGCGTCATGCGCACCTTCTCCTCGGGCAGGCCGAGGACGGGCGCGATCTGGCGCAGGTCGGAGTGGAGCCACTGGGTGGCGATGTAGAGGTGGACGCCGCCGTCCTCCTCGGGCACGGCGAGGCCGGACTCGGGGCCGAGGAAGGCCTGGTCCTGCATGCCGAAGGTGTACTCGCCCCTGACGATCACGTCGGCGCGCCTGGCGGCCCGGTCCGCGTCGCCGCGGATGATCGGCTGGCGGTGGACGATGTTCGGGTGCGGGACGTGGCCTGCGTGGTGGTCGTCGCGTCCCTCGTGGATCAGGATGGCGTCCGGCGCGGTGGCGGAGGCCTCGTCGGTGATGACGGGCAGCTCCTTGTACGCCACCTTGATCTTGGCGGCGGCGCGGCGGGCCGTCTCCGGGTGGTCGGCGGCGACGAGCGCCACCGGCTCGCCGTGGTGGCGCACCTTGCCGTGGGCCAGGACCGGGGTGTCCTGGATCTCCAGGCCGTAGTTCTTCACCTCGGTGGGCAGGTCGTCGTAGGTCAGGACGGCGTAGACACCCGGGGTGGCCAGGGCCTCGGAGGTGTCGATCGAGACGATCTCGGCGTGGGCGACGGTGGAGCGCAGGATCTGGCCCCACAGCATGTCCTCGTGCCACATGTCGGACGAGTACGCGAACTCGCCGGTGACCTTGAGGGTGCCGTCCGGGCGGAGCGTGGACTCGCCGATGCCGCCCTTGGTCTGAGAACCCTGCGTGATCTTCGTAGGGGCGCCGTTGGCGGGCATGTCAGACCTCCTCGGACTGACGGGCGGCCGCCAGGCGGACCGCGTCCATGATCTTCTCGTAGCCCGTGCAGCGGCACAGGTTGCCCGACAGCGCCTCGCGGATGTCCGCGTCGGACGGGTTCGGGTTGCGCTCCAGGAGTTCGTCGGAAGCGACGAGCAGACCCGGGGTGCAGAAGCCGCACTGGACGGCGCCGGCGTCGATGAACGCCTGCTGGACCGGGGAGAGTCCGGTGCCCTCGCCGGTCTGCGAGTCGGTGCCCTTCGCCTTCCACTGCCGGGCGTCCTGCAGGGACGTGCCGCAGGCTCCGGTGGCGCAGCCGCCGTGCTCCTCGCGCTGCTTGGCGTAGTCCGCGAGGCCCTCGACGGTCACGACGTCGCGGCCCTCGGCCTGACCGGCCGCGACCAGGCAGGAGCAGACCGGGACGCCGTCCAGGCGCACGGTGCAGGAACCGCATTCGCCCTGCTCGCAGGCGTTCTTCGAGCCCGGCAGGCCGAGGCGCTCGCGCAGGACGTACAGCAGGGACTCGCCCTCCCAGACGTCGTCGGCCTCCTGCGGACGTCCGTTGACGGTGAAGTTGACGCGCATCACGCAGCTCCCTCGATGGTGCGGTGGTTGCCGCGGTACGACTCCCAGGTCCAGGTGAGCGTCCGGCGGGCCATGACGCCGACCGCGTGGCGGCGGTAGCTCGCGGTGCCCCGGACGTCGTCGATCGGGTTGCAGGCGGCCGAGCACAGCGCGGCGAACTGCCTGGCGACCGACGGGGTGATGATCTTTCCGTTGTCCCAGAAGCCGCCCTCCTCCAGGGCCGCGTTCAGGAACTCCTCGGCGGCCTTGGCCCGGACCGGGGTCGGGGCGGCCGAGCCGATGCCGGTGCGGACCGTACGGGTCTCGGGGTGCAGGGCGAGGCCGAAGGCGCACACGGCGATGACCATGGCGTTGCGGGTGCCGACCTTCGAGTACTGCTGCGGGCCGTCCGCCTTCTTGACGTGGACGGCGCGGATCAGCTCGTCGGGCTGGAGCGCGTTGCGCTTGACGCCGGTGTAGAACTCGTCGATCGGGATCAGGCGGGTGCCGCGGGCCGCCGACTCCACCTCGACCTCGGCGCCGGCCGCGAGCAGCGCGGGGTGGGCGTCACCGGCGGGCGAGGCCGTGCCGAGGTTGCCGCCGACGCCGCCGCGGTTGCGGATCTGCGGGGAGGCGACCGTGTGCGAGGCGAGCGCGAGGCCCGGCAGCTCGGCACGGAGGTTCTCCATGATCTTGGTGTACGGCACGGAGGCACCCAGCCGTACGCTCTCCTCGCCGACCTCCCACTCGGTGAGGTCGCCGATGCGGTTGAGGTCGAGCAGGTACTCGGGCCGGCGGTGGTCGAAGTTGATCTCGACCATCACATCGGTGCCACCCGCAATCGGCACAGCGGTGGGGTGCTCGGCCTTCGCGGCGAGCGCCTCCTCCCAGCTGGCGGGGCGAAGGAAGTCCATGACCGGCTCTCTTCTTGGTCTCATGGGTCGTACAGATTGAGCCAATCCGTGTGCGGCGGGCCCGGCTCGTTCACGTGCTGTTAACGCGGAGTGGACTCAGTACACCGCCCCGTACTCCGGCACGGTCAGTCACCGAAACCATGAAGGAGTTGGCTGGCCACACCGGGCATCTTGTAGATTCGTATGAACGGAGGTCATCGGTAACCTCTCCGATTTCCTGGGGAAACACAGGAAACAGCGCGGAGACCCCGGGAGAGTGCCCTGTGCGGCCCGTGCGGGTCCTACTCCGTCACCCTCCAAGATCCATCGTAGGTTTCGAGACAAAGAACGGCGGCGACGAGATGCGGCTGCGCGCACTTCTGGACACCGATGCGCTGGGCCTGCGGCTGCTCGGCGGTGAGGAGGAACTGGACCGGTCGGTGCGCGGGGTCATGACCACCGACCTGCGCGACCCGAGCCGCTACCTCTCCGGGGGCGAGCTGGTGCTGACCGGCCTCGCCTGGCGCCGGGACGCGGGCGACTCCGAGCCGTTCGTACGGATCCTGGTGCAGGCCGGGGTGGCGGCGCTCGCGGCCGGCGAGGCGGAGCTGGGCGACATCCCGGACGACCTGGTCCTGGCCTGCGCCAAGCACCGGCTGCCGCTGTTCGCCGTGCACGAGTCGGTGGCCTTCGCCACGATCACCGAGTACGTCGTACGCCAGGTCTCCGGCGAGCGCGCCGGGGACTTGGCGGCCGTCGTGGACCGGCACCGGCGGATGATGACCTCGGGCCCGGCGGGCGGCGGCCCGGACGTGGTCCTGGACCTGCTCTGCTCCGACCTCGACCTGCGTGCCTGGGTGCTCTCCCCCACCGGCCGGCTGATCGCCGGTTCCAAGGTGGCGGGCCCGGCGCTGCCCGCGCAGACCTGCGCGAAGCTCGCCGCCGAGCACCTGGCGGCCACCCGCACCGGCCGGCGCGGCCCGCACCGTGTCCTGCTGGGGGGTACGACGTACTCGCTGTTCCCGATCCGCTCCCTGGGCCGGACCCCGCAGGCGGCCCGGGACGTGCGCGAGACGGTGCTGTCGGACTGGCTGCTGGCCGTCGATGCGGACGCCGGGGACTGGCCCGAGGAGCGCCTGGACCTGCTGCAGGGCGTGACCCAGCTGATCGCCGTCGAGCGCGACCGCCGGGACGCGGCGCGCACGGTGCGGCGCCGGCTCGCCCAGGAGGTGCTGGAGCTGGTGCAGACGGGGGCCGCGCCGGCCGAGATCGCGGCCCGCCTGCGGGTGGCCGCGCCGGTGCTGCTGCCCGGGCTCGGGGCGGCCCCGCACTGGCAGGTGGTGGTGGCCCGCGTGGAGTGGGACGGCGGGGAGGTCGAGGGCGGCCCGGTCGCCCAGTCACTGCTGGAGGAGGTGCTGGTCGACCCGCTGGCCACCGGCCCCGAGCCCTCGGACCGGATCGCCGTCGCGCACACGGGCGACGAGGCCATCGCGCTCGTCCCGCTCCCGGCGGTCTCCGCCGAGCACGACGGCTCGGAGACCGGTCTGCTGGCCGACTCCCTGCTGCAGTCGGTGCGCGAGACCCTGTCGGCGGGCCTGGACGGCGACGGGCGGCTCACTCTCGGCGTCAGCGCGGCCGTGCACTCGGCGGAGGGCCTGCGCGGCGCCCTGGAGGAGGCCCGGCACGCCCGCCGGGTGGCGGCGGCCCGCCCCGGCCGGGTCTGCGCGGCCGGGCACCAGGAGCTGGCGTCGCACGTCCTGCTGCTCCCGTTCGTCCCGGACGACGTCCGCCGGGCCTTCACCGCCCGCCTCCTGGACCCGCTGACGGACTACGACCGCCGCCACCGGGCGGAGCTGATCCCCACCCTGGAGGCGTTCCTGGACTGCGACGGCTCCTGGACCCGCTGCGCCACCCGGCTCCACCTGCACGTCAACACGCTGCGCTACCGGGTCGGCCGCATCGAGCAGTTGACGGGACGGGACCTGTCGCGGCTGGAGGACAAGCTGGACTTCTTCCTGGCCCTGCGGATGAGCTGAGGTCAGCGGGGGCGCGCGGTGGCCGCGACGGCCACAACCCGCCCCGCGCGCACCCCACGACTTTGTGAAATCTTTCACCCACCCTCTTGGCCCGGCCCCGCGATTGGTGCTGGAATGCCGCCACCACTCAACAGCTCGATGGCGTGCTCGGGGAGGGCAACGTGGCGCATACCGCCATGTCTGGTAACGGAACGACCCCAGGTGACGATCCGCTCCAGACCGCGGTATGGCGGCTGCGCTCGCGGGCCTGCTGGGCTGACGCGGCGGCGCTGCTACCGCCCGACACTCCCGCCACGGCCCTGCAGCGGGCCGTGCTGCTGGTCGAACGGTGCCTGTACACCGAGCGGGGCTGGGAGGAGGCGGAGGACGCCCTGCGGACGGCGGAGGCACTCGCGCACACCGACGAGGAGCGGGGGGCCGCCGCGTGCGAGCGGGGTCAACTCGCCTACACGGCGACGCTGCACGGGGTGCGGGACCGCGCGGACGAGGCGCGGGCAGCACTCGGCCGGGCGGCGGCGCTGATCGCTCCGGGCGCGCCGGGCCGGGCACTGCTGGACTTCCGCCGGGGGCTGATCGCCGAGAACCTGACCCGCTCCGCGCAGGCGGCGCGCGCCGCGTACCGCCGGGCGCACGCGGGCGCCGCCGCGCACGCGGACCCGCTGCTGCTGTCCTTCACGTGGCGTCACCTTGCCGGACTCGCGCTGCGCGAGGGCGAGTTGGCCGAGGCCCGGCACGGCTTCGCCGAATCCCTGCGGATCCGCGAGGAACTGGGCTATCTGGTGGGTACGGCCCCTGCGCTGGCCTCTTTGGCCGACGCGGAGTGCGAGCCGGAGGCCTCCCGGCTACGGGAGGAGGCGCGCCGTCTGTTTCGGCTGCTCGGGGGTGTACCGACCTGGCTGGCACGGCAGTTGTCCCCACCGGCGCCGGGGGTGGCCACGGCGTAGGGGCGGGCACCGTCTCGTCACCGGGTGCGGCCGGCGGCGCTGATCGCGCGGTTCCCCGTGCCCCGGCGACGGCCTGGACCTCGACGGCGCTCCCCGCACCCGCTCAGCACGCGCCCGCGAAGTGCTCCTCCACCAGCCCCCGCACCACGTCCGCCTCCCCGGCGATCAGCGCGTCCAGCAGCGCCATGTGGTCCGCCGCGTCCGCCACGAGAGACGTCCGGCCGCGCCGAACCGGTGGCCACTGCGACCGCCGGTGCAGATCCGAGGCGATACGGACCAGCTGCTCGTTGCCCGACAGGGCGAGCAGCGCCCGGTGGAAGGCCCGGTCGGACTCCGCGTAGGTCGCCGGACAGCCGGACGCCGCCGCCCGTACCGTCTCCTCCGCGAGCGGACGCAGCTCGGCCCAGCGCTCGCCCGGCACGGTCCGGGCCAGCCGCAGCAACACCGGCACCTCGATGAGCGCCCGCACCTCCGCCAGCTCGGCCAGCTCCCGCGCCCCCCGCTCGACGACCCGGAAGCCTCGGTTGGGCACGACCTCGACGGCGCCCTCCAGGGCGAGCTGCTGCATGGCCTCGCGCACGGGCGTGGCCGAGACACCGAACCGTTCGCCGAGCACCGGCGCCGAGTGCACCTCACCCGGCTTCAGCTCCCCGGTGACCAGCGCCGTCCGCAGCGCGTCCAGGATCTGCCCGCGCACCGAGGAGCGCTGCACCGCCGGCCGCGGCCCGGCAATCGGCCGCTCACTGTGCGTGTGCTCGCCGCGCGCGCCGGGCAGGGCGGTGTCCCGCTCGCGGCAGCCGTCCGGGGCGTCCTCCGCGCGCGCCTGCGCGGGCACCCGGGCGGCGCCGGGCCTCCGGCGCTCCGGTGTCCCCGCCTCGGCGGAGCCCTGTGCGCTCTGCTTCACGGCTCCTCCTGGCGGGCTTGTCGGCACTTGGGTCATTAACGGCGGGTTGTCGCTTGTCCGTCAAGCACCTTAGGCGCCCGAGGCGGGAGTTCCAATTCACCCCCGAGGAAATAAGGCAAGGCTTACCTATGAGGATCCCGGAACAGGTGATTCACACGCTCCCCACCCGTCACGGAAAATTTCCGCGGAACCGCGCGTCCGGGTAGTCTTATTCGAACTCAATTCCCAACGCTCACGCGGCAGTTCGAGCAGAACGCCGCCCTGGACATCCCCTTGCACTTCCTTGGCGGCCTCTTGCCCCGAAACCCCCTGAGGGCCCTCGGGAGTGGGCCACTATGGCGGGCGTTACGCCCTATCCCAATGCAAGGGACCCCTGATGAGACTGACCGACATATCGCTGAACTGGCTGCTTCCGGGCGCCGTACTGCTCCTGGGGATGCTGGCGGCGGTGGCGGTGCTCGCGCGCGGCAAGCGCTCCTCCGGGGAGAACGCCAGCGCGGACGACTCGTGGGAGCGCAGCGAGGAGCGCCGCAGACGCAAGGAGGCCATCTACGGCACGGCCTCGTACGTCCTTCTGTTCTGCTGTGCGGCGGTCGCCGCCGCCCTGTCCTTCCACGGCCTCGTCGGCTTCGGCGAACAGAACCTGGGACTGACCGACGGCTGGCAGTACCTGGTGCCGTTCGGCCTGGACGGCGCGGCGATGTTCTGCTCCGTCCTCGCGGTGCGCGAGGCCAGCCACGGTGACGCCGCCCTCGGCTCCCGGATCCTCGTGTGGCTGTTCGCCGCCGCCGCGGCGTGGTTCAACTGGGTGCACGCGCCCCGGGGCGCCGCGCACGCGGGCGCCCCGCAGTTCTTCTCCGGTATGTCGCTGTCGGCGGCCGTCCTGTTCGACCGCGCGCTGAAGCAGACCCGACGGGCCGCGCTGCGCGAGCAGGGCCTGGTGCCGCGTCCGCTGCCGCAGATCCGTATCGTCCGCTGGCTGCGGGCCCCCCGCGAGACCTACCGGGCCTGGTCGCTGATGCTCCTGGAGGGCGTGCGCAGCCTGGACGAGGCCGTGGAGGAGGCCCGCGAGGACAGGCGGCAGAAGGAGGAGACGCGGCAGCGCCGACGCGATCAGCAGCGGATCGAGCGGGCCCAGCTGAAGGCCATCAGCCGGGGCCACCGCGGCTTCGTCGGCCGCGGCGCCCGGCAGGTCGAGGTGCAGGCGGTGGAGCGTGGCCCCGCCCCGGCGACCGCGGAGCCTGCCATATCCACCGCGGAACAACTGCCCGTACGCGCCCGGCCCTCCCTGCAGCCGGTCCGCAGCGCGTCCGCTGAGCAGGTGACCGTCGACCTCACCGCCGAGGACGACACCATGGCCCTGCCCCGCCTGGACTCCCTGGAGCGCAAGCTGAAGGACCTGGAGCAGCAGTTCGGCTAGGTCCGTCACGCCGACGCGCCGGGGGCATGACCGCACGGGTCACGTCCCCGGCGCGTTTCCGGGCGACGCGACTGCGCCTTCCTGACAGGCGCGAGGCCACGGGAGCGACCGGCCACGGCGAACCGCACCCGAAGAACCGGCCTTCCCGCCCGTCGCGAAGCCTCACGCCGCCTCGGCGCCCAGTTCGAACCACACCGACTTGCCCACCCCGTGCGGCCGTACGCCCCAGGCGTCCGCGAGGGACTGCACCAGCAGCAAACCGCGCCCGTGGGTGTCGTCGTCCGTGTCCGGGCCTCTCAGATCCGGTCTGCGGGCCACGAAGTCCCGTACCTCCACGCGCAGTCCGCCCCGCTCCACCACGGCCGTGAGGACCGCGTCGTCGTCGGTGTGGACGAGCGCGTTGGTGACCAGTTCGCTGGTGAGCAGTTCGGCGATCTCCGAGCGGCCCGGTTTGCCCCAGTGCCGCAGCAGATCGCGCAACTCCCGGCGGGCCACGGGCACCGCCCCGAGATCCGCCCGCCCCAGCCTGCGCCGGAGCCGGTGCGCGTGTTCCGTGGTGGTGTCGGCCTCTTCCCCCGTCGTCGCCGAGGAGCCCCCGACGACCGCGGGACCGCCCCCTCGTGCCTGACTCTTCATGACCCCCGCCCGCACGCCGCTGGACCCTGCCCCTCCTGGTCGAACACGTTCACGGAGGATGCTTGCCCAGCACGAACCCGGGCAGTCCTGGCAGATGCCCGATGACCGGAGGTTCGGCCACGGCCGTACGGGGTCCGGACCGCCCGCCGGGCCGCGCCGCACCCGCCTCGCCGGCCTCCCGTAGGGCGCTGGGCGCCACGGACGCCCCGGGACGGCAAGGCAGATGCGTCCGGCACCGGCCGTCGGCACACCGTCACACGCCGTGAAAGTGGCCGAAATCCGCTCCCGTTCTGGCGGGTTCAGGGGCGCGGTGCCGTGCGCGGGAGGCCGGCAGCGCGCACGGGGTGACCGTCTCGGCGCTGATCTTCGGCGCGACGGACGGGGCGCCGGGGCCGGTGTCGATGCCCACCCGGGCCGGTCCCTCGGGCCTGAGGGACGTCCCTGCGGGCGTCCCTGAGCGCGCCGGTGCGCGTGCCGGTGCGCGTGCCGGTGCGCTGCCCGGGCTTCTGCACCCGCATCCGCGGCAGCGGTTACGCCTCCCACACGGCCGCCGCCGTACGGTCGTCGGCGTAGCCCTTGACCCGCACCTGGGCGTCGGCGAGGAACGCGGCGAGGCCCGGCGGGGTGCGTGAGGACCAGCGGCGGGCCAGATAGGCGCAGAGGGCGGCCTCGCCGCGCAGCGGGTCGGCGAGGCCCGCGCTGCACATCACCAGCGCGTCACCCGGGCGGGCCACCGAGGCTCGGAACCGGAACGGCTCGCGGGGCGGCTCCGGCGCCGGCTCGTACGGGCTCGGCGGGGTCGGGATGCCGAGATCCATGGTGAGCCGGTCGCCCCCGGGTGTCTCGGCAAACGTTTTCGCGGGCGTTGCCGGTGGGGAGCCGAAGCCGGCGACGGACGCACCGCTGCCGTCGTCGGACATGACGCGCGGCTCGAGGTCCTGCCACTCCCCGTCCCGCAGCCGGAACAGGCCGCCGTCGCCGACCCCGAAGAACACGCGCGTACGGCAGTCGGGGTCGGCGGGCAGCAGCAGACAGCGCAGGCTCGCCGTGTACTCCCCCGGGTCGACGCCCCGTTCCACCGCGCTCACCCGGAGCTTGCCGAGGCTGCGGTCGGTCAGCCGGTGCAGGCCCGACTTCAGGTCGCCGCACCGGGCGGCCCGGATGTCCGCCACCAGCCGGTGACGGCTGCGGCCCACGGCCCACCCGATCCACCGGCACGCCTCGGCCGCCACGAGATGCGCGCCCGGCGTGCCCCGCACCCCGGTCGCCATGGCGACCAGCACCAGCGCCTGCTCCCCCGTCCCGAACCGGGCGGTCAGCAGCGAGTCCCGCCGCGGCTCGCCCCGGTACCGCGCCGAGTCCCCGCGCAACGACACGGCCCGCAACGTACACGCGCCGTACCGGGCCCCGTCCAACACGGTGTCCGCCACCAACTCCCCCAGCCCCTCGGGATCGGCGGCCGGCAGCGCGGTCGGCTCGGGGTCGTAGGTGGGCGGACCGGAGCCGACGTGGTCCAGGGAGGAGGGGGGAGGGGACGCAGTGATGGGCGAGGGCGCGGGTGAGGTGGCCGGCGCGGGCGGGGGTGCGGAAGCGGCGGGCTCGGGCGGGTCGGGGGTGGCGGCTGCCGGGGGCGCTTGCGGAGACGAGAGGTGCGCCGGCGTGTCCTGCGGCCCGGGGAGCGAGACGGGCTCCGGGAGACCCTGCGGCCGAGCGCGCGAGTCGGGCCCGGCCGCATCCTGCGCGGACCAGCCGGTGAGCGGGGCTGCGGGCGAGGCAGGGCTCCCCTCCTGCGCGGTGCGTTCGCGGGGCGCTGGGCGATCCAGCGGCGCGGCGGGCGCGGCGGGCGCTGACGGCTTCTCCGGCTCCGGGGGCGACGCGGGCGCGGGCGCATCCTGCTCGGACCGGCCGGTGGGCGGCGCGGCCGGGGGCTGCTCCTGCGCGGTGTCTGCGGCGGGCGTGGACGGATCCTGGGGCCGAGGGGGTGGGGTGGTGGGTGCCGACGGGTTCCGCGCCGCCGGTTCCGTGGGGGGTGCGGGGGGTTGGCCGTCGGTCGGTCGGGGTGGTTCGCGGCGGGTCGGGGGCGGTTCCCACGGGGTGCGCTGGGGTGGCGGTGTGGTCCGGCCCGCCGGCGTGTTCCCCGGGGGGTCCCCACGGTCCGGCACGTCGGCGCTGCCGGCCGCACCGGCGGCGGCTCCGGCCCGCGTGCCCGGTCCCGGCCCGCCCGACGGTGGCGGGACCGGCCGGCCCGTCACCGTGCGCTTCGCGGAGGCGAACCGGTCGTCCAGGGAATCGGGTGCGGCCGTGGGTCCGGTGTCCTCGGTGGAGTCGTCGTACAGCTGTCCCCACCAGTCGTCCTCAGGACGGGCGGGCCTTCCCCCCTGCTGGCTCATGCCGCTCATTGTCCACCGCACGGGCGGTGTGAAAACGGTTCATCGGGAAAATCCGGCGCATCGGCCCCGCCGCACGGCGCGTCGGGTGAGGGAGTGAACAGCCGTACGGCAAACGGGAGATGACGGTGGACGGCCGCCGGGCGGCCCGCCCCCCACGGGAGGACCACCCGGCGACGTCGCACGCCTGCTGATCGCGGGGGCGTGGCTGGGCACGGTGCTGTGGGGCTGACCCGTCACCGCCCTAGGGCAGACGCGGACGAACCGGACCGGCGACGCCCACCGCCTCGCCGGACCACGCCCCCCGCACCCGGGTCCGGGAACCGGTGTCACCGTGCGCCGGAAACCGGTGTCACCGGGCCACTGCGGCGAGCGCCCGGCGGACCGTGTCCGCGACCGCCGCCATGCCCGTGTCGTTGAAGTGCAGGTGGTCGCCGGGGTCGTAGGCGGGCAGGAGGCGGGTCGGGTCGGCGGGGTCGCGCAGGGCGGCGTCGGCGTCGGCGACCGCGTCGAAGGCGCCGCCGGTGCGGATGAAGGCGTTCACCCGCTGCCGTACCGCCTCGCGGGCGTCGGTGTACGCGGGGAAGCCGCGGTACGGGGTGAGGGTGACGCCGACGACCCGGACGCCCCGGGCGTGGGCGCGGGCGACGAGCGTGCGGTAGGCGTCGGCGTACGCGGTGACGTCGTCGGCGGTCGGTGTGCCCTTGATGTCGTTGATGCCCTCCAGGACGACCAGGACCCGTACCCCGGCCCGGTCCAGGGCGTCGGCGTCCAGGCGGGTGAGGGCGCTCGGACCGGCGCCGTCGTGCAGCAGACGGTTTCCGGAGATGCCGGCGTTGAGGACGCCGAGCCGGTCCGCGCGCACCTGTTCGGCGAGCCGGTCGGGCCAGCGGTGGTTGGTGTCGGGGGTGGAACCGTTTCCGTCGGTGAGGGAGTCGCCGAACGCGACGATGCTGCCCGCGGCGCCGCCGAGGACGTCGACCCCGGTGACGTAGTACCAGCGGCTGATGGCGGTCGTGTACGCGGTGCCGTTCTCGTCGGTGGCCCGGCCCGCCCCCGCCGGGGCCAGGTAGCTGGTCTGCAGGGCCGTCTGGTGGTAGGTCGCGGGGCCGTTGTCGGCGGGGGTGTACACGGTGACGAGGAGGTCGGTGGCGGCCGGGACGGACAGCGGCACCGGGTCGGTGACCATGTCCTGGCCGGGCGGGACGGTGACACTCGGGGCGCCCTGGAAGGTGGCGGTGCGCAGGGTGCCCGGCACGGCGTCCGCACCGGCCGTGCGCAGCGCGACGGTGACCGCGCCGAGGTGCAGGGGCGCGGTGCCGAAACGGTTGCTGAGCCGGATGCGCACGGCCGTGCCGCCGACGCTCAGGTGGACCACGTTGCGGACGGCGGCGCCGGGCAGCGCGGCGGCGGTGCCCGACGGCGCGGTCTCCCAGCTGCCGGTCCAGGGCGGCGGCGCCGGCTCCGCGACGGCCGGTGCCGTCGTGCCCGGCAGTATCGCCAACAGCAGCACCGCTAGGGCCCGTCCGACCTCGGCCATCTCCGCACCCGTCCTTCCCCGTGGCTCGTCGGAGCAGACCGTGCCACACGGCCGGGCCGCGCCGCCGCACCTTCGGCGGCGGTCCACCCGCTCGGCGCAACGGACGTCGGACGGCTGCCCCGGGGCGCGGAGCCGATGTGCGGGGCGCGGGCGGCGTGCCGGGCGACCGTCATGGCCGTATGCGGCGAGGCGGAGCCCGCGCGTCCGGCGTCACGGCGGCTCGGCCGCCCGGCCACCGTCGACCCGCGCGGCCGACCGCGGACCAGCCCCGCAGGACGGCTGGCGCACCACCGGCTGGCCGCGTCCGGCGGAGTTCGTGAAGTCCAGCATCAGGCGGTTGGCCTGCTCCGCGTGGTCGGTCTGCGGGCCGTGGCCGGCGCGGGAGACGATCTCGGGCCTGGCGCCCGGGTTCAGGCGGGGAACGCGCTCGGCCTGCCGGTCCGGGTGCACCAGGGGGCTGCGCCTGCCGAGCACCAGGTACGACGGCGTGCGGATGGCGCCCGGTTCGGCCTCGGTCAGGGGCTGCGGCACGGGCCGGCGGATGCGAGAGGCGCGCACACACCGGCCCTGATCACGGCGCACGGCTCCGGCACGACCAGGACCGGCTGCTCCAGCCCTCTGCGGCCCGGGGTCAACCCCCGCACCGAGGCCGTCGGGCTGCCGGCCCATGTCCGCCGGGTCCGGCACCGGCGTCCTGGCCGGCCGGCGGGACGCGTACTCCGCCACCGCCGTCCTCACCTGCCACCTGGACCGGATCTTCCGGGCCACGGGCCCGCGTCAGGGCGCGCCGGCGGCGAGCGCGCCCTCCAGCGTGAGCAGCCACACCTTGCGTTCGACTCCGCCCGCGTACCCGGTCATCGCCCCGTTCGCGCCGATGACCCGGTGGCACGGGCGCACGATCAGCAGGGGGTTGGCGCCGATCGCGCCGCCGACGGCGCGAACCGCCGCGCGCGGTGCGCCGATACGCGCCGCGATCTCGCCGTAGGTGGCGGTGGCACCGTACGGCACCTCGTCCAGCGCCGCCCACACCCGGTGCCGGAACTCGGTGCCGTGAGCGCTCAACGGCAGCCGGAACTCCCTGAGCTCACCGGCGAAATAGGCGGCGAGCTGGTCCGCGGCGGCGCGGAACGGACCGGTGTCGTGCCGCCAGCCGTCCCGCACCGTCCGCCCGCCCTTCTGCCCGGGCACGGACAGCGAGGTGAGCGCCCCGTCCGCGTCGGCGGTGAGCAGCAACGGGCCCACGGGAGCCTCCAGTCGGGCCCAGTACACGCCGGTCATCGGCTCCACTCCCCTGCCCTGCGCAGATGCTGGACGGCGTACGAGCGCCAGGGCCGCCAGTCGTCGGGCACCTGCGCGCCGGGCGGGGCGACGTCCGGATCGCCGAGGGCGCGCACACGGAGCGCGGCGACGGTCGCCGGGTCCATGCCGGGCAGGGCGAGCAGGGCCTCCTGCGCGTCGTCCCGGTCGGCTCCCGGATCCAGCCGTACGGTGCCGTCGGCCAGGGCGGCGGCCAGCGCGCCCAGCGGGCCGCCGGGCCCGGCCTCGGCGAGGACGGCGGGCTCGGGGAAGAGACGGGTGAGGCTGCCGCAGGGCGCGTCGAGCACCTTGCCGTACCGGCGCACCAGCTCCTGTGCGCCCTCCCTGCCGACCAGGGCGCGGACGGCCGGCTCCAGCGGGTCCACGGTGCCGGGCGAGCGCAGTCCGGGCCGGGCGGCGACCAGCGGACCCAGCCGCGGGTCGGCGCCGAGCCGCTCGTCGACGGCGTACGGGTCGGCGTCGAGGTCGAACAGGCGCCGCAGCCGCTGCACGGCGGTGGTGAGGTCCCTGGGGTCGGTGAGATGCAGCCGCGCGTCCAGCCAGCCGCCCGGACGGGTGGCGGCGTTGCCCCTGGACCCCCGGGTGCGCTCCTCGACGGCGACGAGCCCGGTGCCGTACGGCAGCCGCAGCGTGCGCCGGTAGGTACGGCCGCCCGGCGCGCCGGAAACCTCCTCGACTCCGGTTACCGCCTCCTCGGCGAGCTGGTCGAAGACGGCGCCGGCCTGGTACGGGCCGCGGTAGGCGAGCCGCAGCGGTATCCCGGCGCCCGGCGCGGGCCGGCGCATCCGCCGGCCCCGCGCACCGCCCCGGCCGCGGTGGGCGGCGGCCCGCAGCTCGGTCGGCGTCGAGGCGTACACCTCCCGGACGGTGTCGTTGAACTGCCGCACGCTGGCGAACCCGGACGCGAACGCGATCTCCGTGACCGGCAGGACGGTGGTCTGCAGCAGCACCCGCGCGGTGTGCGCCCGCTGCGCCCGGGCGAGCGCCACGGGCCCGGCGCCCAGCTCCGCGGTGAGCTGCCGCTGGACCTGCCGGGCGCTGTACCCGAGCCGCGCGGCGAGCCCGGCGACGCCCTCGCGGTCCACCACACCGTCGGCGATCAGCCGCATGGCCCGCCCCACGGCGTCCGCCCGCACATTCCACTCCGCCGACCCCGGCACGGCGTCGGGACGGCACCGCCGGCAGGCCCGGAACCCCGAGCCCTGTGCGGCGGCGGCCGTCGGGAAGAACCGCACGTTGCGCCGCTTCGGCGGCACCGCCGGGCAGCTGGGCCGGCAGTAGATCCCGGTGGTCTCGACGGCGAAGAAGAAGACCCCGTCAAACCGCCCGTCCCGACTCCGCACCGCCTCGTACCTGGTGTCCTCGTCCATCACGTGTTCCAGTGTGGGGCGGGGAGCAGGGTGGGGCCAGCGGGATTCGGACGTCGCGCTGGGGCCGCGGGGAGGCGCGCCGCCGGGGCGGCCGTGCCACTGGGGCGACGCCCGTCCCCGGCCGGCCGCAGCACACGGCGCCTAACGGAATCGTCCTCGCTTGGCCTCCATCGCGGCCTTGCCGACGGCACCCCTCCTCTTCCAGTCCCGCCGCAGCTCCGCACGGACCCGCGCGTCCGTCTTCGCCACGATCCACTGGTTCTCCCGCACGAGTTTCCGGTAGCTCTCCAGCCGCCGCACCGCAAGCTCCCCGCTCTCCACGGCGGAGCGCACCGCGCAGTCCGGCTCGCTGTCGTGCGCGCAGTCATGGAAACGGCACCGCCCGGCCAGTTCCTCGATCTCGGCGAAGACCTGGCCGACGCCGCTCTCGGCGTCGTACAGCCCCACGCCCCGCAGCCCGGGCGTGTCGATGAGGACCCCGCCGGAGGGCAGGGCGAGCAGGTTGCGGGTGGTCGTGGTGTGCCGGCCCTTGCCGTCGACGTCCCGCGCGGCCCGTACGTCCATGACGTCCGCGCCGACGAGCGCGTTGGCCAGCGTGGACTTGCCCGCGCCGGACTGGCCGAGCAGCACGGACGTACCGGAGCCGACCAGTGCGACGAGGACGTCGAGCCCCTCGCCGTGCAGGGCGCTGACGGGGAGCACCGCCACACCGGGCGCGCTCGTCTCGACGTCCTGCACCAGGTGGGCCAGGGTGACCGGGTCGGGCACCAGGTCGGCCTTGGTGAGGACGACGACGGGCTGGGCGCCGGACTCCCAAGCGAGGGCGAGGAAGCGTTCGATGCGGCCGAG
Organism: Streptomyces sp. NPDC037288; assembly: GCF_055603265.1. NCBI lineage: Bacteria > Bacillati > Actinomycetota > Actinomycetes > Kitasatosporales > Streptomycetaceae > Streptomyces > Streptomyces sp. NPDC037288. The sequence continues at coordinate 126,025 of NZ_JBVJVY010000002.1, read as the reverse complement.
GTCGGGGTCGGCGGCGAGCGACACGGCGACGACGGCGTGGTCGACGTTGGCGGCGAGGATCTGCCCGTCGGACCGCTTGGAGGAGGTGGAGCGCACGAAGGCGGTGCGGCGCGGCAGATACGTCCGTACGTAGCGTGGGTTTCCGCCGGGCTCGACGGCGACCCAGTCGCCGGTGCACACGACGCGCAGCGGGTCGTGCGGGGTGACGAAGGCGGTGTCGGCCCGTACGACGCCGTCGGCGGTGACGACGTCGCACTGACCGCGGTCGACGCGGACCACCCGTCCGGGCAGCAGGCCTTCGGAGTCGTAGGGTGCGAAATGGTCCGCCCATGCCTCGTCCCAGCCGTAGGGAGCGAGAGCGGAGAAGGCGGAGAACACGAAGCTGGAAGTCAAGGGAGACCCTTCACAAGGGTGGGCCCCGGCATACGCGCGTCGTGCGCGGTGAGGTCAGAGAAGTCGTCAGCCGGTGGCCGCGGAGGTGGACTTGATGAACTTCTGGATGCCGGCAGCACCCATCACAGAGACAGCCATCGGTCACACCTCCCGTTCCTCACCCGGTCGACAGCGGCGGCCAGCAGCCGCTGCCCGAAGCCATCCCAACCTAGATGCGCGCGTACTCGGGCGCCACCGATTTTCCGGCGGGGTCATAGGCCGTGCCTGGACTCGTCTTCGGTGCCCAGGCGGCGATGGCAGTCGCGCATGCTGTCGCTGCCCGGCGTCGGCGCGCGGCAGCACGAGGGCCGGTGCCCGCTCGACCTGCCGGCAGCCGGCCGAGACGTCGTCGGGTGTTTCCTCGATGCCGCGTGCCGCCCATCGCAGGGCCTCGTCCGGGCGGCCGGCGGTGTGCAGTTCGCGGGCGACGCTCAGGTGGGTGCTGCCGTCCGCAGCGAGGTCGGCGCGTGCACGGCGACCCACCCGTCGCCGACACCGCCTGCAGGGCCTGTTCGCCGTAGGCGTGGGCAGCGGCGCACTCGACGTAGCCGTACGTGCGAAGGAGCGTGGCCGGGCCGATGTTTGCTTCACCGGGTTGATCACTGTGCGTACGAGGATCTCGTTGATCACAGATCGTCGGTGTCATCCGCTGTGTCGAGACTGACCCCCGGATCCTCGGCACCCGGCTCGTCGTCCAGGATCGGCTTGCCCATCACGTCCGAGATGCTGCGGAGCAGCGCCGCTCTGCGGGCGGTGAAGAATCCGTCGAAGTCGTCGGTGGCCATGAGTTCCGGTTGGGCCAGGTGGGAGCGAATGCGTTCGGCGACGCTCTCGTGAGGGGTCTGGGCGGTCCTGACCAGACGACCCAGGTAGTCGGAGGGGGCTGCCCCTCCGATGATTCGGTTGGTGCGAGCGGTCAAGGGGGTCTTGTTGATGATCGAGTTGTAGTCGGCGGGGGCGTACCCGGCTTTTTCGCACCACGTCTTGGGAAAGATGTGGTGGATGTCGATGGACTCGTCGAAATACCCGGTGACCTCGGCCTTCTCTCCGGTGCGCCAGTCCAGGGCCCCCGCCTTGAGCAGGAGTGCGTAAATCCCCTTGTAGGCGGCGCTGTTGCGCGTACGCAGAGTCAGCAGACGTCCTGGGGCGAACTGCGCGGCGGTGACGGTCCGGGGCTCTGCCGCATCCTCGCGGATCCAGTCGACGACATCCGGCAAGTCCTGGCTGAAGCGCGTCTCGGTCGAGCCGCCGTAAAGCTCCCCGAACACACCGCACCAGTACCAGCGGGCGAGCTTGTGCTGAGCCCCGGCGCTCTGTGCGGCATCTCCGGCCAGGGCCAGGATCGCGGCAAGCGGTATCAGCTGAGTCCCGTAAGGCAGGAACTTCGTATCGAAGAGAAACTGCCGGTGCAGGAACTTCGCCGCCGCCTTGAACCCGTCGATGACGGACGGCGCAAAGCGTACGTAGTCCTCCAGCGCGAGGGCGAGCATGTCCTTGCGCTTGCAGCCGATGCGTGGCAGTCGCTCCTCCTCCGTCCCGCGTTCGGCCTCGCGCCCGCGCCGCTCGGCCGTGGCCAGCAGGGTGACCGCCTGGAGGAAGTCCGTGTTCGAGACCTCGCGAAGGATGCGGTACTCGGGCGCCTTCCAGGCAGCCCGGCATTCCCGCTCCCAGTGGTCGCGTAGATCGAACTCGTCCGCCGCGTAAGTGGCGGTCAGCAGCTCGAAGACGGTCAGGGTGACACCGCCGGTGTTGACCTTCTCGAACACCTGGCACACAGCTTGGCGAGGAGTCGCCTGCCCGAGTTCGATGACGGGTACGTGGTAGCGGTCGAAGGGGCGGACGAACGCCTCGTTGAAGTCGCGCCACAAGGTGCGCTTGTCCTTGTCACCGTCCCAGTGGTCAGTGAACTCGTAACCCCAGTCGCCGCCGTCGAAGACGGCGTGAAGCGGGAAGAGATGTGCCTCGTACTCGCGCTCGGGAGTCGAGTAGTCCTCGACGACCTGCCCCCGGAAGTTGAGGACCCTGCGCGTTTCCGGCAGAAACCGGATGGCGTCCTCGCGGTCGCTGTTCTCGTCGAGAGCCTGAACCATGTCGACGTAGAACCAGCCCGACACCTGATGCTTGCGCAGGTCCTGGGTGACCACCGGACCTTTCAGCTTCAGGGACTGGAACAGCGACGTCAGCCGCTGCTGCCCGTCGAGTACGAGCGTGTCGGGCTCGGGGTCGCCGGCCGGGGTGGCCCCTTCGATGGGCCGGTACTTGAACCGGACGTCGCCACCCGCCTTGAGCAACATGACGGTGCCGACGGGATAGCTCAGCGAGATCGACGCGAGGAGGCTGGCGATGTTCGGGTAGGGCCACACCCAGCCCCGCTGGAACTCGGGCAGTTGCGCCTTGCCGACCTCGACCTGCCGCAGCAGATCTCGCAGGGGCCGCTTGTCGATGCTGAACGCTTCGTCGGGCACATTGGCTCCTTGAGGCTGCCGGTCACCAGAGGTGGGCGCCTGAGATCGACTCGTCTCGTGTCATGGAAAAACTACTGTCTGTCATGACATCGGGTGCCAGAACTGCAGAACAGCTCGAGATTTCCTCAGGGACCCGCCTGCTCCCGCCTGCGCCTGCGCCGGGCGCGGCAGGGCCGTCGGCCCGGGTGCGCGGCCGGCTTGCCGTACGAGGGATCGCTTCGGCCACCGTGCGCGGCCCACCCCTCGGCGTTCCGGACCTATAGTTGACGACGCGTTGGTCGACACGCTTTGAAACACTGTCCGGGTCTGGTGACTTGAACGCGGTTTCCGGGGTGTGGTCGGGGCAGGGTGAGGAGATCGGATGACGGGGTGGATCGCGCGATCCGCCGCAGGAGCGGCCACCGGGGCCGTACGAGCGGGCCTTCGAGCCGCGCGCCGGGCACGGCTCCTGCGACCGGGCGCCGCGCATCGATCGGCTCGCCGGCAGTGGCGTCACTCCTGCGGTACCGCGCCACCCGGACATGGTCACCGCGCCGCGCGGACCGCCGCCCTCGTCGACGCAAGGTGCCGTGGCGGTCCGCGGGTTCGGCCCCATGGGTTCGGCCGGCGTGCGGTGGCCGCGGTCCCGGGCGGAGGGGAACGAGGATGCAGCCGATCGTGAGAACGGGCCGTCGGCGACCGCAGTGGCCCCGCTGGATGGGCACGGTCAGGGAAGAGCTCGCCATACGCCGCGAAACCCATGCGGCTGCCCGGCAGATCCGCAGAGACCTGGGCCTCTCAAGCGTCCAGAGCATCGACGGTCTGGTGGAGCTCGTCGCCGAACGGCGCGGCAACCCCATCTCTGTACTGTACATCGACATGCCGCCCACCGTCAGCGCGTTCTCTCTCGCCACCCCGGACCAGGACTACATCGCGGTCGACGAGTACGCCAGCGAACTCACTCAGGTGAACTCCATCGCCCACGAACTGGGGCATTTCCTCTTCGACAAGGCGGAGGACGTCAGGGTGCCCGTCGGGGCGGGCAACGGCAGCCCGCTGTCGAGGGAGCTGGCGGTCCAGCTCACACCGGCGCTCAACCCCGATACGGTCACCGCCTTCTTCCAGCGGTCTCACTACGACTCGCCGGTCGAGCGAAAGGTCGAGGCCTTCGCCACCGTGGCACTGGACCGCAAGATCGCGCTGCAGGAGTCCGACGCACACGGCTTCGCCTTCAGCTTCACTCACCGGAGGACTGGTGTCTGAGAGCAGCGCGACCACTGTCTACCTGGTCATCGCCGGCCTCCATCTGACGATCGCCGTCTGGAAGGCCTCCGCTTTCGTACGTTCCCCTTCTTTCGCGCTGGCCCTGCAGGTTGCCACCCACGGATTGGGCGGCATCGTCTACGTGGTCGCCTCTCCTCTCGGATACCGGAGTCTCGGTTCGGCGACCGGTCAACCGTGGTTCCCCACGCTGCCGATCTACCTGGGCATCCTCCTGTGCTTCGGGACGCAGCACCTTTTGACGATCTTGTGGACCCCGTCCCGGTCGGATCAGCCGTGGCGGGTCCGGCGGCGGATCACGGCCTGGGCGGTCGCCTACGGCATCTCCTTCGCGGTCATGGTCGTCGCGTTTGTGACCACGGATCTCGGCCGATCGGCCGATCCGCTCAAGTTCAACACCGACCAGGTGAACCATCCGCAGGTGCAGGTCTTCCTCAGTGTGTTCCTGACCATGCTCACCTGCGGAACGGTGCACACATGGCGTCGCACGCGCCGTGCGCGGGCCGACGACAAGGCCATCATGCACTCCGTCCGCTGGTACGGGCGCAGCATGCTCGTGACGTCCGGGTACGTGGCGTGTTCGGCGCCCGCAGCCGCAGCCGCCGCCCTCGGTCACCACCAACTCGACGACGTGGGGGTGCTGGGCTCCGCCTTCGGCGTCGCGGGATCCATCATGACGTGCTACGGAGTCTCCGGAGCGGCGTTGAGCAAGTGGCTCGGCGAACGTCGGGACATCGCGGTTCTGCAGCCGTTGTGGGATCTCGTCGTCGCGGGGGTCGACCAGGAGCTGTCCCTGGGCCCGGGGCACCGCCGGTCGGAGCACGGCGACCGGCAAGCCTCAGCCGGTCCCGAGCGATCCAAGCCCAATCGCATCTTCAACGTCCGGTGGACGCTTCATCGACGAGTGATCGAGATCCTCGACGGGATCCGGCAGCTGGAACGGCGCGCCTGGATCAGCGACCTGCCGGTGCAGGCCGTCGCGGGCCTGTACGGCGAGGCCATGAAGTCCGACGCCTTCCGAAGCGAACTGGGCCTGGGCAAGAAGGGCCTGACCCCCCACGAACTCGAAGCCGCCGCCACGGCCGCAGTCCTGCGTGACGCGGTCGAACGCCTTCAGGCGGCAGGCCCTGACGGCGCGGCACCGGCCGCTTCTGCCGGGCCCGCGCTGTTCGCCCCGGGAAAGAACACGCCCGCCGCCCAGGAGAGGACCCGACTGGTGCGCCTGGCCCGGGCCCTCCGCTCCCCCCTGGTGGACTCGTCGCTACAGGTGGTCCGCTCCGCCCAGGAGGGCGAAGGAGCGCCCCGGACCCGCGCAGCGGCACGATAGTGTCCCGTCGGGTCGCTCTTCCCAGCGACGCACCCATTCGAACGGAGCTGAGCCGTCACGGGCTCGGAGGGGAGCGCCGTGCAACGGGCAGTTGTGCTTGGTGGAAGCTACGCGGGCCTGTTGGCGGCCCGCGTGCTGAGCGACTTCGCCGAAGAGGTCGTCATCGTGGAACCGGACCACCTCGACGGTGAGGCAGTCGGCTCAGGCGCACCGCACCGGCAGCAGTTGCACGCCCTGCTCGCGATGGGGCACGCACAGCTGGAACGCTGGTTTCCCGGCATCACCGGGGAGATGACCGCGGGCGGTGCCCTGGTCGGCAGCGGCCCGGCGGTCCGGTTCTACGTCGACGGCAGGCCACGCCCACCCCTGGACGACGTCGACATGCTCGGCGCCACGCGCCCGTTCATCGAGCGCACCGTACGACGGCGCACCCGGGACCTGCCCAACGTGCGCTTCCTCGCCGGCCGCGGACAAGGACTCCTGATCCGAGGCGACCGCGTGTGCGGCGTCCGCTACACCCCGGCCGGGCACGAACACGAGCCCGAGCGCGTGACGACGCTCACCGCCGACCTCGTCGTCGATGCCATGGGCCGGTCGAGTCCGCTCAGCCGTTGGCTCGACCAGGAGGGGTGGCCCGTGCCGCCCGTGGAGCGGATGCGGATCGACCTCGGCTACGCCACGGCCGCATTCCAGCGGGGCAGCGAACTCCCGGGGACAGTGATCGCCCACTCCGCCCCGGGACCCGACAGCGGCTACCAGCCCGCACGCTGCGAACCCGGAGCACTCGCGGCGGTCGAGAACAGCCGGTGGACGGTCGTCCTGGCCGGTTACGCCGGTCACCGCCCTACCAGGGACCCACGGGAGTTCGTCGCCAGAATGCGCCGTTGCATCGCCCCGCTGCGGGAGGTCGCCGAGCACTGCGCGCTGCAGGGCGACGTCGGCACGTTCCACTTCCGCGAGAGCCGGCGCCGCCTGTTCCGTGCGACAAGTCGCTTCCCGGGCGGACTGGTCGCGGCGGGCGATTCCATGGCCTGCGTCAACCCGGTCTACGGGCAGGGGCTCACCCTCGCCGCTCTGCAGGCCGGCGCGCTCGCCGGGTACCTGCGCTCCGGAGCCGCGCCGCATGCTCCGGCCTGGGACTACTTCCGTCGCGCGGACGTCTTCGTCGACGCGGGGTGGAAACTGTCGACGACCGCCGACCTGGCCCAGCCTCACGTCACCGGTCCCTACCCCCGCGGCTATCCCCTGATCCGCTGGGTGGGCGACAAGATCACCCGAGCATCGGTCCGGGACCCCGAGATCAACCGCGCCTACATGGACGTCGTCCACATGCGACAGCATCCGCGAACCCTCACCCGCGCCCACGTCCTGCTGCGCACGGCCCGCGTCCTCCTGGACCGCTGACCGCCCGTACCCGTACCAGAACCACCAACCGAAGGAGAGCAGTGCCCCGATGGCCCGCGGCCCTGACCGAGGCCGGCATCACTGACCCGACGCTGCGGCGCGCCTACGACGCCCAGCGCGACCTGGTACGCAAGTTCGCCCTCCACCAGTACCTCGCCACCCGGCTGCTGCTCCCCGCGAAGCTGCATCCGTCCGTCGTCGCCATGGTCGCCTTCATGCACGAAACCGACGAGCGGATCGACGCCGGAGAGGTCGGCGCCCGCAAGGAAGCACTGGGTTCATGGCACCGTGAGGTCACGGCGGCACTCGATGCAGGCCCCGGCCCGGGGGCTCCCGCGTCCGCTCTGCTCCGGGCGCTCGCCGACACCGCACGCCGATGCCCGCACACGGCTGCGCGCGTGCACGACTTCCTGGACGGGGCGCCCGTCGAGGCCGAATGGACCGGCTTCGACAGCGAGGCCGACTACCAGGCCTACATCGACGGTTACTCGCTACCCGCCCTGATGCTCACCGCGTCGCTGATCGCGCCGGCGCCGCAGGCAGGTGTGGACGAGTTGTTCCTCCAGGGATGCCGGGCGCTGATCGAGGGGTGGCAGCGCGTCGACTTCCTGGCCGATCTCGCCGAGGACGCCGAGCAGGGCCGCATCGGCATCGCACGCGAGGAACTTCACCGGTACGGGCTGACCGTCGAGGACCTGCGCGGCAAGTCGCAGGCATGCGTGCCCGCTCTGGGGCGGCTGGTCGGCGCGCAGGCCGGTCTCGCCGAGACCGCGCTCACCGCGTGCCGGGGGCTGCCTGATCTGGTCGACGCGCCCTACCGGCCGTTTCTGCGAGCCCTGATCTCCCTCCAGGTTCTCCACCTCCAGGCCGTACGGCGCAAGGGAGGTTCCCTCCTGCACGGCGGGGCGCGACCGTCGGTCCCTGCCGCCCTCGGCGTCCTGGCGCGGCAGTATCGCGCGGCGAGAAGCGTGCGGCGCCCGTCGAGGTGACGGCCGGTCTGGCCCGGCCGGCCGGGCGCCACGCGGCCGCGGACCGCATCGGGAAGCTGTCGTCAATCGTCGTGCTTGGCCAGGCCTACCGCGTTTCTGAGGATGCCCATCACGCTCCTGCGGTGTCTGGCCGGCAACGAGCGCATGGTGGCGGCGAGTTCGCTGAGTTCAGGGTCCTCGTCGCCCCCGTCCGCGGCCGCCGGCGCCTGGGACGCGCGCTGGGCCGTTTCGACCACCTGGTGGATCGCCGCCTGCAGCTGCCGTGACAACTGGTCACTGCCGGCCGACACGCTTCCCCGCAGAGCCACGCGCTCCACCCGCCGGCCCTTGAGTTCGGCGATCAGCCGTGCCTGTTCCAGGACGGGCTCAAGGGCCGCGAGGAGAGCCGTCTTCGGTCCGAGCGTGAAGAAGCCCGGGGCGTTGAAGAACTCCGCCAGGTCCTTGCTGACGTCGAATCCCGGGTTGCGCGAGCCGTTCAACAGGTTGGTGATCGTCGACTTGGCCACACCGACGGCGTCGGCGACCTCCTGGAACGTGTGCTTGCGCCCGTTCTCCTTGAGCCTCGTGTCCAGAAGGAACCGCAGGCGGTCCTTGAAGGGCGGGTCGACCTCGTCAGGGCTGACGGACTCCCCCGCGAAGAGTTTGCGGACCGTCGCCTCGGCGATGCCCGTTTCGTGGGTGAGCCGGTCGAAGTTGATCACCTCGATGGTGTGGCCCAGTTCCTCGAGCTCCGCCTTGATCGATGCCAGGGCCGCCGCGACGTCCTCCACCCCGGTGGTCTTCTCCATAAACAGGCGGTCTCCTGCTTCGTCGTCGGTAAACCCGCGTGGGCGGCGCACTGAAGGTTAGCGCCAGGAGGGCGCGCACCGCACCAGGGGGGACACATTTGTAGCCCATCGAGGGGCCTCGGTGGATGATCTAGGCGCCAATTGACATCCGCGAGTGGGTGCAGCATGATCCGTGAACGTGATGGAGTTCTCGCCTCCACAGGAGACATAAATGAGCGTTGCATCATCACGGCCCTCGCCGCCCACCGATCGCCGGAGCGCTGCCACGCCGTTGGCTGCCCCGAGGTCCGGCGGTGCGCCGGGGCAGGGTGGCGAACCCGGGGTCGGGCCACGGGGTGCCGGCCGGTGGTGCCGGTGATCCGTCTCCGGACGGCGAAGCGGACGGCCGTACCGGCTCGGTGGTCCCGCGTGGCCGCAAGACGGCGCCGGGGCCGGTAGCAGGGGATCCACGGCCCGCCACGTACGCCACCGACCGTCGACCGTGATGAAGACCTCTTCCTCGTGCCGCCTCTCCCCCGCCGGGGCCGTCGGCGCCGCAGCGCGTTCGCGCGGACCTGCCCGGACTTCCCGCGCCAGCGGCGGACCGTCTCGGACGGGACGATCACACCGCGCCGGAGCAACGGCTCCTCGACTCACGGAACCGCTCCCCACGACAACAGCCCCTCCCCGTCACGACCGAGGCGGAGAACACCTCGCTCGTCGGTCGAGGTGACAGTGCCGACCTGCGGCAGGAGGGCGTCGCGGCGGACTGGACGGCCGTGCACCGGGGCGAGTCCCGGCGCCGGCCCCTGAAGCTCCGACGGTCACACCGCCACAGGGGAGCGGTGTGGCCGTCGGATCGGTCCGGTGCGCCGGCGAAACCGAAGGCGGGCCGGCCAACGGCCGCCTTGCGAAGCGGTCTTGACCGCAGAGCGGCACGCGCCCGAGTCGCCGCGGATCTTCCGGTGAACCACTGCGGTCCGCCGAGCTGTGCTAAGATTACGGCGTTGCAGTTGTGGTACCCATGAACCTATGTGCGCCTGACGGGAATGTTTCTCCTTCAGGCGCATTATTTGTTTCCGGCATCTCCGGATGGGGCCTCTGCCTACAGATCGGAGAAGGTCATGGCACAGGGAACCGTGAAGTGGTTCAACGCCGAAAAGGGTTTCGGCTTCATCCAGCAGGACGGCGGCGGCCCCGACGTCTTCGCCCACTACTCGAACATCGCGACCCAGGGCTTCCGTGAGCTCCAGGAGGGCCAGCGGGTCTCCTTCGACGTCGCGCAGGGCCAGAAGGGCCCGCAGGCGGAGAACATCGTCCCCGCCTGATCGCCGGACGCGTATCCGCTCACCGGGGTCCGCACCGCATGGTGCGGACCCCGGTTTGTGCTGTTTCCAGGAAGGCAGACAACCGCATGTCCCGCAGGCCCCAGAAGCCGAACCGGCGCGCCTCGTCACCCCGACCGTCCGCATCGTCGCCGCATGAGTTCCGGCTGCCGGAGAGTACGACGCCCGCACTTCCCGCCGTCGAGGACTTCGCCGGTCTGGACATGCCCGCGGGACTGCTGAAGACCCTCACCGCGCAGGGCGTGACCACCCCCTTCCCCATCCAGGCCGCCACGCTGCCCAACTCGCTCGCCGGCCGTGACCTGCTGGGACGGGGACGCACCGGCTCCGGAAAGACCCTCGCGTTCGGGCTCGCGCTGCTGGCCCGCACGGCCGGACTGCGCGCGCAGCCCAAGGCACCCCTCGCCCTCGTGCTGGTGCCGACCCGTGAACTCGCCCAGCAGGTGACCGACGCCCTGACCCCCTACGCGACGGCGGTCAACCTCCGGCTGGCCACCGTGGTCGGCGGGCTGTCCCTCACCCGGCAGGCCGATGCGCTCCGGCGCGGCGCCGAGGTACTCGTGGCGACCCCCGGCAGACTCAACGACCTCGTGGAACGCGGGGACTGCGTGCTCGGCCAGGTACGCATCACGGTGCTGGACGAAGCCGACCAGATGACCGACATGGGCTTCCTGCCGCAGATCACCAAGCTGATCCAGCACGTACGGCCCGACGGGCAGCGCATGCTCTTCTCGGCCACCCTGGACCGCAACATCGACCGCCTGGTGCAGCGGTTCCTGACCGACCCCGTGGTGCACTCCGTGGACCCGTCCGCGGGGGCGGTGACCACCATGGAGCACCACGTGCTCCACCTCCAGGACGAGACCGACAAGAAGGCGGTCACCACGCGCATCGCCGCCCGTGACGGCCGGGTCATCCTGTTCCTGGACACCAAGAGGTCCGCCGACCGTCTCACCAAGCGGCTCCTGGCCGTCGGTGTGCGCGCGGCGGCACTGCACGGGGGCCGCTCCCAGCCGCAGCGCAACCGCACCCTGGAGCAGTTCAAGAACGGCCAGGTGACCGCGCTGGTGGCGACGAACGTCGCGGCCCGGGGCATACACGTCGACGACCTCGACCTGGTCGTGAACGTCGATCCCCCCACCGACCACAAGGACTACCTCCACCGGGGCGGACGCACGGCCCGCGCCGGCGGCTCCGGCAGCGTGGTCACACTGGTCCTGCCCGACCAGAAACGGGACGTCACCCGGCTCATGTCGGACGCGGGCATCCGCCCCCGAACGGCCCGCATCACGTCGGGCGACACGGCACTGGCCACCATCACCGGCGCCCGCGAGCCCTGCGGCGTACCCGTCACCATCGAGGTCCCCCAGCCGGCGACACCGCAGGGCTCCCGCCCGGACGGAAAGACCGGCACGAAGCCCGGCAGGCGATCCGGCCGCCGACGCCGGAACGGCGGCGGGGCCGAAGCGGCAGCAGGCGCTGCCACCGGGACGGCGAGCCGGGGCTCGGACCGCCGGGCCGCGGCCGGGGGGCCGGCGTCAGGCGGCGCCTCCGCGGCCGGCGGGCGCGGTGCTGCCCGGCGGGCCGGATCCTCCGGAGCCGCGGGAGCTGCCGGCGGCGCGGGCGCCCGCAGAGCCGACCGCCCGTCCGCGACCGGTGCGGCGACCGGCACCGCCTCCGGCAAGGACGCCCGCGGATCCCGCCGGCGAACGGCGGCCGGCGGAGCCACGGGCGGTGCTGCCGGGACCGGCGGCCGCGGCTCCGACCGCCGAGGCGGTCGCCGCACCTCGGCCACCTAGGGGTCTCGTCCGGACCAGCCCGGGTCCGCGACGCCCGGCACGGCACCTCGCCGCGCTGTCGGATCACCCGAGTACGCCCGGTACGCGGGTGATCCTGCGCCTTGCGAGGCACCGCACCGGACGCCGCGGCCTGATCCGACCTGATCCGGACGAAACCCCCTGGCTGCCCCACCAGGCGCCGTTCACCCTGTGAAGCACGATCCGCTCCGCTTGCTCAGCCGCCCCCGCAAGCCGCCCCGTTGAGCGTGAAACCGTACGGCGACCGGTTCCTGTCCTGCCAGGTGCCGAGGAACCCGAAGGAGAGCGTGCCGTGCGCGGCGACGGTCTTGTCGTAGTCGGCGGCGGTGGCGGTGACGCGGGAGCCGGCCTGGCGGGCCGTGGCGTCCCACATCTGGCCGACCTGCTGGCCGTCGCGGAAGGCCCAGGACACCTTCCAGCCGTCGAGGGGCCGGTCGGTGCGGACGGTGACGGTGGCCTGGAAGCCGTCGGGCCACTGGTTGACGAGGTCGTAGGAGACCCGGCAGGTGGCCGCTGAGGCGGTGGACCGGGGGCTCGGTCCGGGCCGGTGCGTAACAGCGGAGGCCCCCTGCGGTTCGGGGTCGGACTGCGTACGGTGCGAACCTGCGGTCGTACGCGGCGCGGAGGGGGTGGCGGCGGGTGCCGCCGCGGTCGAGGCCGGCGCAGCGGTGGTGCGGGAGACGCTGGGGTCGGCGACCGGCTGCCGGTCGTCGCGGGCGGCGGTGTCGTCCTGGGCGGCGGCGGTGTCGTCGCCGGAGCCGCCGAACGGCATCATCGACACGCCGAGCGCCAGCGCCGACAGCAGCACGGCGGCGGCGAGCAGGCTGCCGCGCAGGACGCGGCTGCGGCCGGTGCCCTCCGCCGGATCGTCGCCGGTGGGGTCGGCGCCGCCCGGGCGGCCCGCGCCGAGGCGGACCTCGGCGGCACGGCGGCGGCGTTCCAGGTAGGCGAGGCCGCCCCAGCCGATGACGCCGCCGGCCAGCGCGGCGGGCAGCCCGCCGCCGTGCAGCCGCAGACAGGCGGCGGCCTCGGCGCACCGCACGCAGGTCGCCAGGTGCCGGGAGAGATCGTCGGGGGTGCCGGCGGCCGGCGAGCGGGTCACCGCGTCCAGCAGGCGGGCGTAGGAGCGGCACCGCGCGTCCATCGGGGTGTCGAGGTGGGCGCGGTGGCAGCGGTCCCGGAACAGGGTGCGGACCTGGTCGAGTTCGTCGGCGACGGTGGCCGGGTCCAGGCCGAGCCGGCGGGCGACCGCGGGCAGGGGCAGCGCCTCCACCTCGGCCAGCCACAGCAACGAGGCGTCGGCCTCCTGCATGTCCCTGAGGCCGCGCAGCGCGACCGGGCGTTCCAGCGGCGGGCCCGAGAATCGGGCGGACTTCCGGGAGTTGAGCCACAGCCGGAGGTCGGGATCGAGCTTGTGCCCCTGTCCGCCGGCCTCCCAGGCGGCGGCGGTGTCGCGTACGGCGGTGAGCAGGGCCGGGATCGTGGGCAGCCGCGCGGTGCGGCGGCCCGCGCCGCGCACATGGGTGCGCGCGGCGGCGCGGACCTCCCGCATGCCGAGGGTGAACGCCTCCGTCGCCAGCTGATGGGCCGTCAGGGAGCCGGAGGTGCACAGGTCCGCGTAGCTGAGCACCGCGTCCCAGCCCTCCGAGAACAGCGCGGACTCGGTGGCGTCCTGGGGGGTCGGCAGGTCGGGCATGGGACTCCTGCATCCACGAGCGAGGTCAACTCACCATAGGCAAAAAGGGAGTTGCAGGAAACCTCGCGGCAGGCACAGAGCCTTTCACGTCCTCGACACAACTGACAAGCGGCCTGTTCACATCCGGTTACCGATGGTGGCGGGGCGGACGTGGGACGCGACGAGCCCGCAACTTCGGCCTCTGATACGGATGCCGGCGCCGCTGCGCTCACCGTCCCGCCGGCCCGCCGCGCCGGATCACACCTCGGCCGGCTCCTCCACGGGTTCGTCCGCGGGCAGGCTGTCCATGAAGGAGCTCACGGAGAAGACCGCGCGGCCGGGTCCGGGCGGGCCGTAGCCGGGCGGGGAGGAGAGACCGAAGTCGTCCATCGTCCGGCGGTAGGCCTGCAGCAGCCGGATGTGGTACTCCAGCGGCGCGCCCTGCGGGTTGGCCTTGCCGAGCGGGGTGGTGGGCTCCGGACACCAGGTGGTGAAGCGGGGCGTGATGCCGTGCGACATGAAGAAGCGCAGGCCCTCGGTGGTGGAGGCGATCGCCTCGTCGACGGTGGTGAAACCGAACGGCTCGGCCATCTCCACGCCCGCCACGAAGTTGGGGATCACGTTGCGCGCGCCGAACACCTCGGCGGAGTCCAGGATCCGCCGGTGCCACTCGTCGCGGCCGACGTACCGCTCCTTGCCGGGGCAGTACAGCTCGAACAGCCGGCGGTCCCACACCTCGAAGTTGGGGTGGTAGATCTGCACGCCGTAGTCCTTGAACCGCTGCACGTCCGCCTTGGGCAGCGCCTGGGCGACGACCTTGCCGATCCAGCGGCCGGGGAAGCGCTCCTCGATGGCCTTGGCGTAGTGGCCGTAGAAGTCGGCCTCGTCCCGCCCGGAAACCGTTTTCGTAATGGCTCCGCCGGTCAGCGTGTACGCGGTGGAGGCCTTCTGGGTGTCGTACCGGTCGATGATCTCGAGGGCCTCGAGGACCTCCTCGACGTCCTTGACCCCTGTATACGGTCGGCCGGCGGCCTTGTGCTGGCGCCAGTTGTGGTTGATGTCGCAGTACTGGCACTCCTCCTTGGCGCCGAAGTACTGGCAGACCCGGAAGACGGTGAGGTAGATCAGGTAGCCCCACTGGATGGTCGGGGCGACCTCCATCACGGACTTTCCGTTGGAGAGGGTGTGCCGGTAGTACTCCGGCATGGGCGGCACACCGACGTCGGCGATCCGCCGCCCGTCGAGGTAGAGCCCGAGCAGCCCCTCCCCGTCGGCGGCCACCCGGTACGGCGAGGCGGGGTTCACCCGTACGGAGACGACGGTACGGCGCAGGTCGTACGGGCCGCCGGTGAGGATGATCTCCTCCGGCGGGCGCCGCAGTGCCGCCTCGCCGAGTTCGGGCAGGGTGCCGTGGTCGAAGGAGAAGATGAAGTACGACTTCGGCTTGACCTCGCCGCTCTCGTTGTCGCTGAGGGCGGACGGGTCGAAGGCGACGCCCCCGCGGAGCAGGTCCTCCTTGAAGACGGCTTCCCGTGGCACATGCGGGAACCGCTCCATCAGATCCTCGACCAGCGCGGTACGACTGCCCATCCGTCTGTCTCCTCCCGGCTCAGGCGTACGGCTTACACCGTATGCCCCCGCTTGCCGCTCAGCCGTGCCGGGTCCCCGCACGGCGCCCGATGTGTTCCGGTACGGCGGTCCCGGCGGGCAGTGCCGGGTCGGGCTCCGGGGTGCCCCAGAGCGTGGTCAGCGGCAGGACCCCGGCCCACAGGCCGAGGGCCGCGTCGGGTCCGTCGCCGTCGTCCGGGGCGCCGCTGCGGATCTTGACGGAGGCCTCCTCGAGGGAGAGGGCGAGGAGGGTGGTGGCGGCCAGCTCCTTGCGGCTGGGCCGGCGGGCGTACGACCACTGGCCCGGCGCGGAGTGCTCGGTGAGCCGGCGCAGGCCGTCGAGCTTCTCCTCGGGGTCGGTGACCCTGCGCGGCGTGCCGTGGATCACGGCGCTGCGGTAGTTGACGCCGTGCTCGAAGACGGACCGGGCGAGCACGAGCCCGTCCACGTGCGTGACGGTCACGCACACGGGCGTGTCCGCGGCGAGGCTGCGGCTGGCCACGGACCCGTGCAGATACAGCCACCGCTCGTCCCGCCCGTACACGGTGGGCACGACGACCGGCCGCCCGTCCACCAGCACGCCGAGATGACAGACGAACCCGGCGTCGAGGATCGCCTCCAGCTCCGCCCGCTCCAGACTGCCCTGCTCGCGCAGGCGGCGGTGACGGGTACGGTCGGTGACGGGCAGGCGGGCGGGTAGCGGCTCCTGAGTCATGGAGCAGAAGGTACCGATATCGAATCCGTGGGGCCAGAGAGATTTCGGGTACGTCAATCGACACCTGGTCATACAACGAAATCCGCAGCACGCCTCCCTCCCGTGTCCTGCCGGATGAGAGGGTCGGCCCACACGGACTCTGCGGAGGGACGCAACTGTGACAGGGACGGCCGAGACCGCCGGGACGGTCACCAACTGGGCGCGCACCATCACCTACACCACCCGGGAGTTCCACCGTCCACGCACACTCGACGCGCTGGCGGCGCTGGTGGCGGGCAGTCCGCGGGTGCGGGTGCTGGGCAGCGGCCACTCCTTCAACCGGATCGCCGACCCGGGGCCGGACGGCGTGCTGCTGTCCACCGCCGAGCTGCCGCGGGTGATCGACGTCGACACGGCGGCGCGCACGGTGCGGGTGTCGGGCGGCGTGCGCTACGGCGAACTGGCCCGCACGGTCCACGCGCACGGTCTCGCCCTGCCCAACATGGCGTCCCTGCCGCACATCTCGGTGGCCGGTTCGGTCGCGACGGGCACGCACGGCTCCGGGGTGGACAACGGCCCGCTGGCGTCGGCGGTCCGGGAGGTGGAGATGGTCGTCGCGGACGGCAGGGCCGGGACGATGGGCCGGGACGACCCGCGGTTCGACGGTGCCGTGACCTCTCTCGGCGCACTCGGCGTCGTCACCGCGCTCACGCTCGACCTGGAGCCGGCGTACGAGGTGGAGCAGCGGGTCTACACCGAACTCCCGCTGGAAGGGCTGGACTTCGACGCCGTGGCGGCTGCGGGATACAGCGTGAGCCTGTTCACGAACTGGCGGGAACCGGGCTTCCGGCAGGTGTGGGTCAAGCGGCGCACGGACCGGCCGGCGGTGGACTTCCCGTGGGCCGCGCCCGCGGCGGGCCCGCTGCACCCGGTGCCGGGTATGCCCGCACGGAACTGCACCGAGCAGCTGGGTGTGCCCGGGCCGTGGCACGAGCGGCTGCCGCACTTCCGGGCGGAGTTCACGCCGAGCAGCGGGGAGGAGATCCAGTCGGAGTATCTGCTGCCGCGGTCGACCGCCGTCGATGCACTGTATGCAATCGACGGTATCCGGTCGACGGTCGCCGGTGTACTGCAGACCTGCGAGGTGCGGACGGTCGCCGCCGACACGCAGTGGTTGAGCCCGGCCCACGGGCGGGATTCGGTCGCGCTGCACTTCACCTGGGTGCGGGACGAGACGGCGGTGCTGCCGGTGGTGCGCCGGCTGGAGGAGGTGCTGGACCCGTTCGACCCGCGCCCGCACTGGGGGAAGGCCTTCGAGACCCCCTCGGCCGTACTCCGCGGGCGGTATACGCGGCTCTGTGACTTCCGGGCCCTGGTCCGCTCCGTGGATCCTTCCGGCACGTTCGCCAACGCCTTCGTGCGGGACCTGCTCGGACTCCCCGGGGAGTGACAGCCACCAGAGGCTTTTTACGGCCCCTTTACAAATCCCTTGTCGTAAGTCCCCGCAGCCCATAGCCTGGCGCTCGCGCCGGTGCTGACACCGCCCCGGCCTGGACGGGACGGGAGAGGCAGCCGCGTGAAGCGCACATCACGTGACATCCGCACCGCGAACCGCTACGAGGTGTTGCGCCAGATCATCGCCGAGTCTCCCACCTCCCGGCAGGAGCTGGCCGCCGCCACCGGGCTCAGCCTGGCCACGGTGGCCACGCTGGTCGGCGAGCTGCTGGACCTGCGCCTGATCACCGAGGTCGGGTTCGAGGACTCGGCCGGCGGCCGGCCCCGGGGCCTGGTGGCCGTCAACGCGTCGGGGGGCGCGTTGATCGGCGTCGACATCGCCGAGACATACGTCCATGTCGAGCTGTTCGACCTGGCGCTGAACGTGCTGGCCCGCGCCGACGAGGACATGCGCCCCGGCGAGAGCCGCCCGGAGCAGGTGGTCGGCCATGTGGCCGCAGCCGTCGGCTCGGTGGTGGCGCAGGCCGGGGTCGAGGCGGCCCGGGTGCTCGGCGTCGGGGTGAGCGTGCCGGGGCAGGTGGACCGGGACACCGGCATCGCCGAGTACGCGCCCAACTGGGACTGGCGCGACGTGCCGTTGCTCGACCTGCTCGCCGAACACATCGCGTATCCGCTGCACTTGGACAATCCGCTGCGCGCGTGCGCGGTGGCCGAGCTGTGGTTCGGGGCCGCGCGGGGCCGCGGCGACGCGGTGGTGGTCAATCTGGGCACGGGGGTCGGCGCCGGTCTGGCACTCGGCGGCGGGCTGCACCGGGGCGTGAGCAACAGCGCCGGCGAGTGGGGCCACACCACGCTCGTGCTGGACGGACGGCTGTGCCACTGCGGCAACCACGGCTGCGTGGAGACGTACGTCGGCGCGCCCGGCATCATGCAGAACCTGCGCGAACTGAGCCCGGAGTCCACGCTGTTGCACCCCGAGGACCAGACGGCCACCATCGACGCGCTGGCCCGGGCGGTCGCCGCTCAGGACCCGGTGGCGCTCGAGGTGGTCCGGGACACCGCCCGTTATCTGGGCGCGGGCATCTCCGACCTGATCAATCTGCTCAACCCCGAAGTGGTCGTACTCAGCAGCTGGGTCGCCTCCCGGCTGGGCGAACCACTGCTGGGCGAGGTCCGCCAGGCCGTCGCCCGGCACGCGCTGCGCCGCCCGCTGGCCGCAACCGAGATCGTCCTCTCCCCGATCCCCACCGACCCGGTCTCCCTCGGCGCGGCTACGTTCGCGCTGGAGGGGGCGCTGCAGTCCGTCGGACAGAGGACCGTCACCGCCAAAGGCACCACCAAAGGCACCAGCAAGCGCCCCGCCCCCGCAAGGAGCCGTACCGCACCGCCTTCATGACGCCGGAAGGGATGCACGTCCCTCATCCCCGCAGGAGATCCCTGGAGATCCCTGCTGCTGACAGCCGCCGCCGCACCGGCTGTCACCGGAGCCCTCCCGACTGCCCGCCTCGGCGCCCGGTGGGTCACCGGCCTCCAGCACTTCGATCCCGCGCCCTTGGCGGCGGTGCGGGCAGATCGTGAGCGAGGCGTCGGGCAGGTGCCCCGAACGGCCTCCCCTGACCCGGCTGCCTTCAACCCCCGCACCCCTCACCCCGTTCGTGAGCCGAACGCCTCACAACGCTTCGAACAGCCTTCGTCCAATCCCTTGCCGAAGCCTTAGCCGAAGGCTAGCGTCCCGCATATGTCCCCCTCGGCTGGGTGGACAGCTGCCGGGGCCTGATCATTCCGGCCTGTTCAGCGGTTTCACCGGCTTCCTGTTCCGGCAGTACTTCCTCGGGTTCCACAAAGGAACTGAAGGAGCCGGAGGAGGAGGCGCGCGTGGACGGGCTCGGCTACTGGGGGGCGTACTGGCGGGTCGTCGTCCCCCACTCGCTGAACTTCTCCGCGGCGATCGCGACGATCACGTTCATCAGCGGCTGGAACGCCTTCCTGTGGCCGCTGGTCATCGGGCAGGACCCGGAATCGTGGACGGTCCGGGTCGCGCTCTCCTCGTACATGACCAACCAGACCGTCGTCTTCCACCAGATCTTCGTGGCGACCGCCATTTCCATCCTGCCGCTGCTGTTCGTGTTCCTCTTCCTCCAGCGCTGGCTGGTGCAGGGAATCGCACAGACCGGCATCAAGGGCTGAGCTAGGAGACCGATGTCCTTCCCCCACCACACCGTCACCGACTACGTCGAGGACGTCTCGCCGGGCTCCGGGGCGCTGCCACCCCGCGCCTGGTATGCGTCCTCTGACGCCCGATCCCTTTCCCTGAACGGCAGTTGGCGGTTCCGGCTGTCGCCGACGGCCGACGCCGAGGACGACTCCTTCGCCGAGGAGGAGTACGACGCCGGCGGCTGGGCGGAGATCACGGTCCCCGGCCACTGGGTCCTCCAGGGTCACGGGTCCCCGATCTACACCAACCACCTCTATCCGTTCCCGGTCGACCCGCCGCGGGTGCCGACCGAGAACCCGACCGGCGACCATCTGCGGGTCTTCGACCTGCCGGAGGACTGGCCGGACCTCGCCGGGGGTGGAGCGGTGCTGCGGTTCGACGGCGTGGAGTCCTGCGCCCGGGTATGGCTGAACGGCACCGACCTCGGCGAGTTCAAGGGATCCCGGCTGCCGCACGAGTTCAGGGTCGGCCATCTACTGAAGACTGTGGACAATGTACTGGCGGTCCGGGTCCACCAGTGGTCGGCCGGCTCCTATCTGGAGGACCAGGACCAGTGGTGGCTGCCGGGCATCTTCCGCGACGTCACCCTGCTGCACCGCCCGGCGGGCGCCGCCCTCGACTTCTTCGTGCACGCCTCCTACGACCACCGCGCCGGCACCGGCACCCTGCGCGTCGACTCCGACGTGGACGGCCGGGTGACCGTGTCCGAACTCGGCATCGACATCACGACCGGCCACAGCGTGACCGTGCCGGTCGAGCCGTGGTCGGCCGAGACGCCGCGGCTGTACGCGGGTGAGCTGGCCACCGAGGGCGAGCGGATCCCGCTGCGCATCGGTTTCCGCACGGTGGAACTGGCGGACGGTCTGATCAAGGTCAACGGCAGGCCGGTGCTGTTCAAGGGCGTCAACCGGCACGAGTGGCACCCGGAGAGGGGCCGCGCACTGGATCCGGCGACCATGCGCGAGGACGTGCTGCTGATGAAACGGCACAACGTCAACGCCGTACGCACCTCCCACTACCCGCCCCACCCGGCCTTCCTCGACCTGTGCGACGAGTACGGGCTCTGGGTGATCGACGAGTGCGACCTCGAAACCCACGGTTTCACCGAGCAGGCCTGGCGGGACAATCCCGTCGACAATGACCGCTGGACCCCCGCCCTGCTCGACCGCGCAGCCCGCATGGTCGAACGGGACAAGAACCATCCCTCGGTCGTCGTCTGGTCCCTCGGCAACGAGGCCGGCACCGGCCGCGGCCTGACCGCGATGGCCGAGTGGATCAAGGGCCGGGACGCCTCCCGGCTCGTGCACTACGAGGGCGACCTCACCTGCCGTGACACGGACGTGTACTCGCGGATGTACGCCGACCACGCCGAGGTCGAGCGCATCGGACGCCACCTGGACGGCGGCCCGCACCAACGGCGTGCACTCCCGTTCCTCCTCTGCGAGTACGCCCACGCCATGGGCAACGGCCCCGGCGGGCTCGCCGACTACCAGCGGCTGTTCGCGTCGTACGACCGCCTCCAGGGCGGCTTCGTCTGGGAGTGGATCGACCACGGCATCACCCATCCCGAGCTGGGCTACGCCTACGGCGGCGACTTCGGCGAGGAACTGCACGACGGCAACTTCGTCTGCGACGGCCTGCTCTTCCCGGACCGGAAGCCCTCGCCCGGGCTGATCGAGTACAAGAAGGTGATCGAGCCGGTCGCCATCGACGGGGACGCCGCCGACGGCACCGTCCGCATCACCAACACGTACGACTTCGCGGACCTGTCGGCGCTGGCGTTCACCTGGTCGTACCAGGTGAACGGCGAGACGGTGGAGTCCGGCCCCCTGCCGGTGCCCGCGCTGGCGCCCGGCGAGTCGGCCGAGGTGAAGCTGCCCGAGCCGCCGGCCGCCACCGCGGCCGGCGAGGCCCACTGGACGGTACGGGCCCTGCTCGCCGCCGACACCCCGTGGGCGCCGAAGGACCACGTCGTCGCCTGGGGCCAGTTCGCCGTGACCGGGCGCCGGCTGCCGTCGGTCCCGGCGACCGAGCGCCCGATGCCGGGCGACGGCCGGATCACCCTGGGCCCGGCCGTCTTCGACGCCCGCACCGGCGCCCTGAAGACGGTCGGCGGGGTGGAGGTCACCGGGCTGCGCCTGGACGTGTGGCGGGCCACCACCGACAACGACGACGGCGCCGCCTGGCAGACCGGCATCCGCTACGGCCTGCTGTGGCGCAAGCTCGGCCTGCACCGCATGCGGCACCGGCTGGACGCGGTGGAACTGGGCGACGACGCGCTGACGGTCCGGACGCGGGTGGCGCCGGCCGGCTGGGAGGCGGGACTGTCGACCGTATACCGCTGGACGTCGGACGGAGATCGTCTACGGCTGACGGTATCCGTGACACCCGAGGGCGACTGGACGGTGCCGCTCCCCCGGCTCGGCGTCCGCTTCGGATTGTCTGCAGCCGACCGTGTGCAGTGGTACGGCGGCGGCCCGGGCGAGGCGTATCCGGACAGCAGAATGGTGTCTGCAGTCGGCCGTTGGCAGTCGACCGTAGACGATCTGCAGACGCCGTACGTCCGTCCGCAGGAGAACGGTGCCCGCGCCGACGTCCGCTGGGCGGAGCTCGGCGGCCTGCGCATCGAGGGCGTCCCGGAGTTCTTCTTCACCGCCCGCCGCTGGACCACCGAGCAACTGGACGCAGCCGCGCACCGCACGGACCTCATCCCCGGTGACACGGTGTGGGTCAACCTCGACCACGGCCAGCACGGCCTCGGCTCCCAGTCCTGCGGCCCGGGCCCGCTGCCGCCGTACCATCTGCGGGCCGAGCCCGCCGAGTTCTCCTTCGTGTTCTCCACCGGCCCCGGTCCGGAGTCCGGTTGACTGCTCTGAACCCTGGACGGCCCGGCGGTTCCGGGCCGGGCTTGCGCCGCATCCGGTCCGACCCCGTCCGGCGCGGGGCTGGGTCTGAGGTCGCGCCGGCGGGTGCCTTCCTCGGCAGGCTCGGCTTCGGCGGCATCGGCTACGGCCCGAACCAGCTGTTCGCCGTCGGCTTCGGGGATCGTCCCACCGCCCGCTGGACGTCCTCAACGCCCGCTTCGGTATCGGCGCGGTCCTCGGCCCGGCGGTGGTGGCGTGGGCGGGACCGGAGCACTGCACGTGGGCGTTCGGGGCGTGCGCGGGACTGGCCGCGCTGCTGGCGCTGGTGGGCACCGGGGGCGTACGCACGCGGCCTGCCGGCATGGGGGGTACCGCCTGCGTGCTGGTCACGATCGGCCAGTGGCCGGGTTTCCCGCCGGCGGGCCTGCCGTGGGGGCCGCGCCGCTCGCGGGCCGTACGAGGGTTCCGGCCGCCTGAGCGACGGCACCCCCGAATCCCGTCGCTCAGGCCCTGCGGACCGGGGTGGCGAGGGCCGTGAGGGCGAGCAGGACGCAGGTGGCGCCCGCGGTCAGGGCGGCCGGTGTGGTGCCCCAGCGTTCGGCGGCCCAGGTGAGCAGGGCCGCGCCGGCGGGGGCGGCGGAGTACTGCAGGGTCCAGTAGGCGGAGGTGACGCGGCCGAGCAGGTGCTCGGGGGTGACCTCCTGGCGCAGGGACATCGAGCAGGTGCCCGCGATGCCGACGCCGGCCAGGAAGGCGGCGGCGAGGACGGCGACCGCGGTCACGGCGTGCACCCGGCCGAGGCCGGCGCAGGCCAGCCCGCACAGCGCGGTCGCGCCGATCCAGGCGGTGCCGAAGCCGAACAGCCTGCGGATGCGGGCGACGAGCAGGGACCCGGCGACGGTGCCGAGCGCTCCGGCGCCCAGCACGGTGCCGACCGCGCCGTCGTCGTGGCCGAGGTCGTGCTTGAGGTGGTAGATGACCAGGTCGTTCAGGCCGAGGGTGAGGAAGCTGAAGCCGAACAGCAGCACCGTGAGCGAGCGCAGCAGGGGGTTGCGGTACAGGAAGGCGACTGCGGTGCGCAGGTCCTGCCGTACGGTGCCGCGGCCGGGGGCGGGCGTGTCGTCGCCGGTCCGGGCGCGCAGGCGTACGCCTCGCAGACACGCGGCGGAGGCGGCGAAGCTGGCCGCGTCGACGGCGACGGCGGCGGCCGGTCCGGTCCAGGCGGCGACGAGTCCCGCGCACGGCGGTCCGAGTACCCCGGCCGCCGCGGCGGTGGCGTTCAGCAGGCCGTTGGCCTCGGTGAGCCGTCCGGTGCCGACGAGGCCGCGGACGACGGTGACGTAGCCGACGGCGAAGAACATGCCGACGGCCTCGCAGACCGGCAGGACCGTGTAGAGCAGCCAGATGCGCGGGCCGAAGGCCCACACGAGCGGGATCACGCCGTACAGGGCCATGCGTGCGAGGTCGCAGGCGATGAGCAGCCGGCGCCGGTCCACGCGGTCGGCCACAGGGCCGGCGAACACGGCCGCGAGGACGGCGGCGGCCCCGCCGGCGGCGGTGAGCAGGCCCATCCGCGCCACCGATCCGGTGGCCTCCAGGACCAGCAGCGGCAGGGCGGTCAGGGCGAAGGAGTCACCGAGGACGGAGAGTGTCTGCGCAGCCCAGAAGACGGCGAAGTCGCGTTCCCGCCACAGGGGTTGAGGGTCCGTGCGCGGCTCCCCGGCCCTGCGCCTGTTCCCCTTGTGTGTCTCGCGCCCCACCGTTGCCCTCCCGCCGTCCGTTCCCCCTGGTTCCGGCCGTCACTTCCCCGTCATGCGTCGACGTTGAACGGTTTTCTCGCACCACCTGAGGGACACACCCGAACCTAGATGCCCTAGGATATCGGCTAGGTGCCCGAGGAGGAGGTGTCGGATGGCCCGAGCCGGGCTCACCGCCGAGCGTGTCGTCGCGGCCGCCGCCGAACTCGCCGACGAGGCGGGCTTCGCGAACGTCACCCTGTCCGCGCTGGCCCGCCGCTTCGGTGTGAAGGACGCGAGCCTGTACTCGCATGTCCGGGGCCTCGCGGACCTGCGGACCCGGCTCGCGCTGTACGCGGGCGGCGAGTTGATCGACCGGATCGCGCCTGCCGTGGCCGGCCGCGCGGGCAAGGAGGCGCTGGCCGCCTTCGCCGGCGCCTACCGGGCCTACGCCCTGGAGCACCCCGGCCGGTACGCGGCCACCCAGATCCGTATCGACCAGTCCCTGGTCGCGGGCTCCCCCGCGATGCGCCGCACCGCCGAGATCACCTACGGCATGCTGCGCGCCTACGGCCTGGACGAGCCCGACCTCACCGACGCCGTACGCCTGCTGCGCAGTACCTTCCACGGCTACTGCGCCCTGGAGTCCGCGGGAGGCTTCGGCGCCGACCGGGACGTACAGGCCTCCTGGGACAAGGCGGTGCAGGCCCTGCACCTGGCACTGGAGCACTGGCCGCGCGAGAACCGAAAAGGAGAACACCGGACATGACCGGGGAACGTCACTACGACGTGACGGGCAGCGGTCCCGTGCTGCTCGTCCTGCCGGGCGGGGCCGGGCATCCGATGGGGTTCGGGCCGCTGACCGAGCGGCTGGCCGCACGCTTCACCGTGGTCACCTACGACCCGCTCGGCCTCGCCCATGGGCGGCTGGGCCGGCCGGTGGCCGCGCAGCGGGTGACGGACTGGAGCGAGGGTGCCCACCGGGTACTGGAGGCGGTGCTTCCGGCCGGCGAATCCGCGTACGTCTTCGGGACCAGCTCCGGCGGTATCGCCGCCCTGGACCTGCTCGCCCGGCACCCCGAACGGCTGGCGCATGTGGTCGCGCACGAACCGCCCGTCGTGGAGGTCCTCGCGGACGCGGCCCGGCAGCGGGCGATGTTCGCGGAGGTGACCGACACGTTCCGGGCGGCCGGGTCGCGGGCGGCCGGGGCCCGGCTGGCCGCCGTACTCGACGGGACACCCGCGCCCGTCCCGGAGGGTGCCGACGCGCAACCGCCCGCGCCCGGCGAGGAGTCGAGCACCTCCATGGGTGTCTTCCTCACCCGCGTCCTGCTCCCGTTCACCGCGTACGTGCCGGACACGGCCGCCCTGCGGTCCGTCGCCGCGCGTCTCACCCTGGTCGCGGGCAGCGGCTCCCGCGGCCGGCTGCTGCACCGTACGGCCGCGACGGCGGCCGAGTCGGCCGGCGCCCGTTTCACCGAGTTCCCCGGCGGCCATCTCGGTGTCCTGGAGCACCCGGAGGAGTTCGCGCGGTGTCTCGTGGACAGCCTGTCCGCCTCCGGGGCCGGGGTCACGGGGCCGTAGTCACTGTTCGGTCGCGGGGTGTCCCTTGCGCCCGGCCCACGCGAGGCGGTCCGTGCCGGAGGGGGTTGGTGGTGGCCAGGCCCGGGCGGGCGCCGCTGACGGTGAGGGGGTGGATGCTGGCCGGTCCACTCGGCGTAGGTGGCGTTCTGCTTCCAGAAGGCGTGGTGGTGCAGGGACAGGTAGGTGCCGTCGAGCCGGTGGTCCGCGCAGACGCCGACGACGCTGTCGTTGCTGCCGGAGCCGCTGACGAAGATCCGGTCGCGGGGCACGGAGGGGTGGGTGCCGATCCACTGCGCCGCCAGGTCGGCCCAGGCCTGCGCGGTGCAGCCGTGCGGTTCGTTCATCGGCTCGAAGCAGACCAGCGGGTTGCGCTCGTAGGCACGGGGGACGGTGCCCCCCATGCGCCAGACGTCCGGGAGGCTGTCGACGTAGCCGTACTTGCGGGTGCCGGTGCCCTCCCAGTGGCCGAGGACGACCTTGAAGCCGTGTGCGGTGCGTCGATGACAGCGCGGTACTCAGGGACTCCACCCTCGTCTGGGCCTACGCGGCCGTCACCCGACCTGCGCCACCCCTCTCACCGGGGCGTCACCGACCGCGACGAGCCTCAGGATCGCCCGTCCGCAGCCGTGAGACCCGCCCGTCGGAAGCGGTGAGAACGAAGCCGGTCCGCGCGCCGGACGCCCAGCGGACCCGCAGTTCGGGATCCCCCTCGTGGTCCTCCGCCACCTTCACGGACACCAGGTCCGCGAGGGGCCGGGGGTCCGGCTCGCCGGTGAGCCGGGCGAGCGCCACGAACAGCGTGGCCTCGCCCGTCCCGGTCTTCCCCGTCAGCCCCTCCGGCTGCGCCGACAGGCCCGACACGGGGAGCAGGTCGGCCCGGAGTCCGTCGGGCGCCGACCACCCGGTGACCCGCACAGCCGTGCCGGGCTCGGCCCCGGCCACGAGATGGGCGCGCACCTCCACCGCCCCCTCTGCGAGCACGAGGCTGGTGACGGTGATCCCGTCGCGCACGGTGTGCCGGGAGGCGATCCACCCCTCCCCCGTGCCGAGCGGCTCGATCCGGGTGCGGCCCGGATCACCGCCGACGATCACGCTGTTGTCGTACGACACCGCGGGCACGGTCGCCGTCGAGTAGGCGAGCCGGGTGTAGTAGGGGGCGTAGCGGACGTCCTCGCTGCCGTGGTTGTGCAGCCGGACCAATCCGTCCGAACGGGTGGACTGCAGCAGCCAGTTGGGGACGGTGAGGGGGTGCACCTCGTCCGCCCGGTCCGCCGGGGCGGGTTCCTCGGGCGCCGTCCACACCTGGTGCTCGGGGGGCAGGAGCAGGCCGAGAAAGCCTTTGCTGGCCCAGTAGGGGGAGGCCGGACCCGAATAGCTCTGCACGAGCGAGGCATCGGGGCCGAGCCAGCCCAGCGGGAGGAGACCGCGCTCGTCGACCGCGCCGCCGTCGAGGAAGTACCGTAGCGCGCCGGAGGCCAGGCGCCGCGTCTCGCCGGGCGTCAGGGGGGTCTGGCCGGTCAGGGCACCGAGCCAGAGGGGGGCCGTGGTCGCGAAGCGGTAGGTGAGGGAGCGGCCCTGGTGCAGGGGGGCGCCGTCGGCGCCGAAGAGGCGGGCGTAGTCGGCGAGGTGGCGTGACAACCGTCGACCGTATACGGAAAGCAGTTCACTGTCGTCCGCCAACCATGCGTGGAGGACTGCATACAGGTGCATGGCCCAGCCGTTGTAGTAGTCGAACTTCCGGCCGTCACCATCCGTGTACCAGCCGTCCCCGAGGTACCACCGCTCGATCCGCTCCAGGCCCCGGTCGATCGCCTTGCGGGCCGTCTCGGGCCGGTGGCCGATCTCCTGGAGGAAGCCGCCGACGGTGACCGGGAACAGCTCCCAGTTGCACGGCCAGGGTTCGGCGGTGAGGGCGTCCGCCAGCCAGTCGGCGGTGCGCTGCCGCACGGAGTCGTCCAGGCGGTCCCACAGCAGCGGCCGGGTCAGCCGCAGGGCGAGGGCGACGGACGCGGCCTCGACGAGCGGCTGACTGCGGTCCTCGATGTGCGGCCAGACACCGCCGGGACCGGCCGCGAGTCCGTCGGCGTAGCGGCCGAGGGCGGTCTCGTCGCGGCGGAACGCGGCCAGCAGCAGCGTACGGGCGTATCCCTCCAGGCCGTCGGAGAGGCGGCCCGCGTGGCTGACATGGCCGCCGGGGAGGTGGTAGAGGGCGCGGTCAGGGGTGGCGTAGGGCTCGACGGCGGCCAGCAGGGCGTCGGCGGTGGCTTCCCAGTGGGCGCGGGTGTACCCGGTGTACGGGCTGGATGCGCGGTCGTCGGTGGGCAGTTCGATCACGGCGGTGGCTTTCCTTCCTGGCGGGACCTGGGGCGCCCCGGTTCCGGTCGGGATGCCCCAGGGCTTCGTCCCACCCGCACGGCGCCTCCGGGCACCAGACGCAGGGTGAGAAGTCCGTGGCGGACCAGGCTCGCGTAGACGGTGGCGCCGTGCACGGAGGTGTGCGTGTTGTCGCGCTTCTCGTTGTGGAGGTGGAGCGCCTTGGGGCCCTCCGGTCCGAGGGACTCCACCAGCGGCTTCGTCTTCGCGGTGAGGTCGGTCAGCGGGACGTGCCCGGCGGCGGCGACGGAACGGGCGACGGCCGGGAGACTGACGCCGAGACGGTTGACCGGCAGGGCGGTGCCGTTGTCCAGGGTGCCGTCGGCGACCGGGGTGACGGGCACCGGCTCGCCGCGCTGGTCCCGGATGCCCGCGACGAGGGTCTGCAGGTTGGGCCGGTGGGTGGCCTCGTCGGTGGTCTTGTCGTTGTGGGCGCGTTGGACGAGCACGAGGTCGCCGGGGCGGATCAGCGGCCGGACGGTGCCCCGCAGCTGGGGATTTCGCAGGTGGGTGGCCGTACTCTCGCCGGAGTCGGCGTAGTTGGCGACGGGCAGGCCCTTGCGCGGGTACCGCGGCAGCTGCTGGCCCCAGCCGGAGTAGGGGTCGGCGGGCTGGTCTCAGGCGGTGGGGTCGCCGATCAGGATGATCTGGCGGGCGTGCCGGGCCGGGGTGACCCGGATGCCGGCGAGGGCGGGGGTGGAACCAGGGCCAGGTCCAGGCCGGGGTTGCCGTAGGGGCCGGTCGGCGTCTGGGAGCGGCAGGCGGTGGAGTCGCCGACGTCAGGGGTCGGCGAGGGAGCGGCGTCGTAGGCCGCCGCCCCGCACGGGGGCAGCCGGGCGGCCGGGACGAACAGGTCGAAGACCGGGTGGGGAACGTGGTTTTCCGATGTCTTCGCCGAGGGCGCCGTCACCGGCGAAGGACCAGTCGAGCAGGACCGTGTCGGGGGCGGCCCCGGCGACGTTCGCCGGCCCCAGGTCGAGGTGCCGGAAGTGGTCGCGGACCAGTGGCTGCCGCCAGGCCGCTTCGTCGTCGAGCGGCTCCGCGCCGAGCGTCTGCGCGCCGGTGCAACCGCGCAGGGAGCGCCGCGAGAGCCGCGGCCGGTGCGCGACGCGCTCCGTGCGGCGCCGAGGCGGTGGGTGAACTCCACGTGCCGGTTCGAGCGGCCAGGCGGTGGCCGGCTGGCCCGGCGCGTCCTCCGGCCACAACGCCATGTCTTCGTCGGACCGGTCGACGGCGGCCAGCAGCCGGGGCACCCGCGGCCCGGACGCCCGCCGTGCGCCGGCGAGCCCGGGCGCGTACACCTCGGTCTCGCGGCGCAAGTGGTTCAAGTGACGCGGGTCCTCCGACGGTGCCCAGCGGGCCTGCGTCGCCTTAGACCACGTCAGCACCTTCGGACGGCCGAGCGGCCCCCGGCCCGGACCTGCCAGACGTCGGCCGTGACGCCGTCGGGGGTTGTGGACGAGCGGGGTGCGGACCGGGAATCCGGCGAGCCGGCCCAAAACGGCCGGGAGTTCGTGGCGAAGCGGGTCGGGGAGTTGTGTGGTCACTCCCTCAGGCCAGTCAGATCCCTGCCGCCCTCTGGTTCACGCCGTGCCGCCGGAGTATTAGGAGTTTCCTCATACCCCCGGCCCGACTGGTTCATGTAGGAATCTACGAAGACCCGGTCCCGGCCTGCGGGGGCTTTCATGTCTTCCGCTCCTGGCTGACTTCGCTCGGTTGCCTGTGTACTCCTCACAGAAGTTGCAACGGGCAAGGCGAGTTGCGACGAAGCAAGGGACGAGTGCCGTGGGCTTCCTGCCCCCGCTCACCATCCTGGCATCTTGCCGAACTAGGGGGAAAGCCTTGACTGAAACGTTGTCCGGTCGACATATCGAGATCGCCTGGCCCGATCTGGGGATCACCGTTACCGCGGAACTCGACGACCGCAACACCGTGCTGGCCGATGCGCTGTGGGAGGCGTTGCCCTACCAGAGCCTGCAAGGGCACGCGCTGGTGGCGGGACAGCATCTGTATCACGTGGCACCGATCCATTCACTGCTGCATCTGTCCGCGTCGTACCGGCTCGCCGACCGGCGCGAGGCGCCGGACGGGACGGTGTTCTGTTCCGCTCTGCAGCATCTGGGCATCAAGTACGGCACGTTGACCGAACCGATGCCGGCCTCCCCGGTGGGCCAGGTCCGGCCGGAGGACATGCCGGCTCTGCTGGAGGCCGGCCGCGAGGTGTGGGATGCGGTCTATTCGACGAAGAAGCCGGTCCTGGTGGAGGTCCGCAGGGCAGGCATGGGAGGCGGCCACCGCATCCCCCGTCTGACCGCCGCCGACCCCGACGCGGACCTGCTGCTGGGCGACGTCCACGCCGAGACCGGGCGGATCTGGCTGTCCGAGCCGGCCGAGCTCGGTGATCTGCACCGGGGGTGGATACCGTCCGGGGCCGGCAGCTTCGAGACGGTTCTGCCGACCCTCTTGTTCGTCAACGGTGAGACCCGCCCGCTGGGGTATGCCAGTTACGGCGGCCTGGTCCGGGCTGTGACCGGCGGCATGCCGATGGACTCCCTGCGCCAGATGACACGCCTGCTGGTCGGTGTTCCGGCCGAGTTCCTGGGCTACTGCGGTCTGGAGAAGCTGTGGGCCTTCACCCAGCGTTTCCTGGCCTGCCTCGACCGCCTGGACCGCGACGACTTCCTGGCCGTGGTGAGCCAGCTGGCCCTCTACGTCAACTGCCTGGGCGGATGGAACCTGCATCTGTTCCCATGGGACACCGGAGACCACCTGCGCCAGCTGCGCTCGGCCGAAGTGGGTCAGCGGTCATGAGCGTTCTGCCCGAACGTACGGACGCCGTCGTCATCGGCGGAGGCGTCGTCGGCACCTCGGTAGCGTGCCATCTCGCCGAGGCCGGCGTCCGCACCGTCCTGCTGGAGCGCGGCACCCTGGGATCGGGAGCGTCGGCGGCCACCGCGGGTGTGCTGCGGACCTACTTTCCCGGCGACCCCCACACCGGCGGCCTCGCCGTCCGCAGCATGGCGGCGTATCAGGCCTTCACCGAGCGGACCGGAACCCCCCTCGGTCTGAAGCGGGTCGGCTTCCTGGTGGTGTTCACCGAAGAGCACCAGGTGGAGGAGTTCCGGCGCACCCAGGCCGCCCATCAGGCCGCCGGAGTGGACGTCGAACTGGTGACCGCAGCCGAAGCGGTGCGGCTCAACCCGCTGCTCGGCGAGCGCGCCGTCCTCGCGGCGGCCTGGGCGCCCGAGGCGTACGCCTGCGACCCCGCCGCCATCGTGCGCGGCTACGCCGCAGCCGCTCAGGAAGCGGGCGCCGTGCTGCGCACGGAAACACCCGTCACGGGCATCGACCCCGACGGGCGGGTCCACACCCCTGCGGGCAGCATCCGCGCCGAAACCGTTGTCTGCGCGGCCGGTCCCTGGTCGAGGACGGTCGCCTCCATGGCCGGTGTCGACCTCCCGGTGACCACGTACCCCATCGAACTGCTCCTCACCGACGCGCCCACCGCCCCGATCGGCACCCTGCCGATGACCCTGCACGCCTCCTCCGGCCTGCGGATCCGCGCGTGGCGGGACCGCATCCTCATCGGGATGGGCCGCCCCGGACCGGACGAGTCCCGGCAGTCGTGGCTGCAGCGGCTGTCCCGCCAGCTCAGTGCCACCTACCCAGCCCTCGACGGCATCCGCCTGCACCGCGGGTGGAACGGAGCGTTCGACGGCAGCCCGGACGGGAGCGGCTTCATCGGCCGGCATCCCTCCCGCTCCTTCCTCTACGCGGCGGGGTTCTCCGGCCAGGGACTGTGCCAGGCACCCGCAGTCGGAGAGATCGTCCGCGACCTCGTGGCCGGCAAGTAGCCCTGGACGGAGAAGGAAACTGTCATGATTGTCTTGGGGTGCAACGGTTTCACTCGCGTTTCCGGAATCTTCGCCGAGCACTTCGGCGCGGTCGGTACCGAAAGGCACTACCTCCTCGGCCACGACGCGGGTGCGTCGCTCCTGGTGGACGGCGAGCTGGTCGCCGCCGTGGAGGAAGAGCGGCTGAACCGCGAGAAGAAGACCTCCGACTTCCCGGTCAACTCGGTGCGGTGGTGCCTTGAATCCGCGGGATTGACGTTCTCCGACGTCGACCTCATCGCCATCCCCTGGGACTTCTCCGCCGAGGTCCTGGACGGAATGCTGTCCGACATCACATCCGCGCCCATGGCGCCCCCGGCGAAGCTGGATCTCGTCAAGAGCATCGGCGAGCTGTTCACCGGGGCGGTCGGCCATGACGCGATCCTCGCCGACTTCGCCGCGCGTACCGGCTTCACGCCCGATCCGGACAAGGCGGTGTTCGTACCGCACCACCTCGCCCACGCGATGACCGGCTATTACCTGGCGGGCATGAAGGACGCCGCGTTCCTCGTCAGTGACGGCCGCGCCGAACGATTCTCGTCGCTGACCGGAGAAATCCGCGACGGCCGGATCCGCGTCTTCGACGAGTCGGCCATCGGCGCGGAACATTCGATGGGGCTCCTGTTCGCCGCGATCACGCGCTACCTGGGCTTCGTGCCCAACAACGACGAATACAAGATCATGGGCCTGTCCGGATTCGCCGAGCCCCCCGCACCGAACCCGTTCCTCGAGCACATCGTCGAACTGCACGAGGACGGGCGCTACACCTTCTGCAGGCCCCTGGAGACGGACAACCCGCGCGGCTTCGAGCCCCTCTTCGAGCAGCATTTCGGCCCTGTGCAGGACACCCTCGAGTACAAGGCCCGGGTGGCTGCCGCGGCGCAGGAGATGCTCACCGTCGTCACGAACCACCAGCTCCGTGCCCTGGAGGGCAAGACGGATCTGAAGCACCTGCTGTTCGAAGGCGGCGTGGCGCTGAACTGCCTCAACAACACCCCGCTGTTCGAGGCGTCGCGGTTCGACGACATGGAGGTGAGTTTCGGCGCCAGCGACACGGGCATCACCATCGGCGCCGCGGTCCACGCCTGGGTCCATCACGCCGACGACGCCGGCGGCGGGAAGTCAGCACCGCCGGTCACTCCGTACCTCGGACCGGAATACGACGACGCGGCGATCGAGCAGGCCCTGCGGGAGTTCGCCGGTCGAGTGGTGTGGAGCAGGCTGAGCGATGACGAGGTCGTCGCCCAGGTGGCGGAACTGCTCACCGAGAAGGTCGTCATCGGCTGGTACGAGGGCCGGACCGAGCACGGGCCTCGGGCGCTGGGGCACCGCAGCATTCTCGCGAACCCCGAGTTCCCGGATATCAAGGACATCATCAACACCCGGGTCAAGCACCGTGAGCCGTTCCGTCCGTTCGCACCGCTCGTCCTCGAGTCGGACGCGCCGAAGGTCTTCGACATGGGCCGCAAAGCGCGTTCGCCGTACATGACGTTCGTCTTCCCGGTGCGGCCAGAGTTCCGCGAGGTGATTCCCGGTGCGACCCACGTCGACGGCACCTCCAGGGTGCAGACGATCAACGACCGGGACACCCCGCGGCTGACGGCCCTGCTGCGCCGGTTCACCGAACTCACCGACGTCCCCTGCCTGATCAACACCTCGTTCAACGTCGCGGGCGAACCGATCGTCTGCACGCCCGCCGACGCCCTGAACTGCTTCCTCGGAGCGGAGATCGACCACCTCGTGCTCGGCAACCACCTCGTCACCAAGGCAGAGGCCTCGCGATGACCACCCAGGCGTCTCCTGCCCGCACCATCGCCGCCGATCACCCCGAGACGGCCCGCCGCGCGCTGCCGTACGGCGTGCGCGGTGTCGGCGAGCCGCCCGCCATCTCCGTCACCCCGGCCATCGTGTACGCCATCCGCAACGCGACGGGGCTGAACCTCACCCATACCCCGGTCACGCCGGAGCAGTTCTGCGGCGTCTAGCCGCGACGGCGTCCGTCCCGTGCCGGCCCCGCACCACCCTCTCCACCCTCTCCACCTCTCCACGAAGGAGTGACCATGACCATGCACACCCAGGAAACAAGCGTCCAGGAGTTCGAGCGCGCCTGGATGGAACAGGCGATCGCGGTGGCCACCAACAGCGTGACGAACGGCGGCGGTCCGTTCGGCGCGCTGGTCGCCAAGGACGGTGAGATCGTCGCGACCGGGAACAACCAGGTCACCTCGACCCTGGACCCGGTGGCGCACGCCGAGGTGAGCGCGATGCGCGCCGCCTGCAAGAAGCTGAACACCTTCTCGCTCGAGGGCTGTGTCCTGATCAGTTCCTGTGAGCCGTGCCCGATGTGTCTCTCGGCCGCACTGTGGGCACGCGTCGACCGACTCGTCTACTCCGCCGACCGGCACGACGCCGCGGTGGCCGGCTTCGACGACCGCAACTTCTACGACCTGCTCGAGAAGAAGCCCCAGTCGATGTGGCCGATGTCGGTCGAGCACCTGGACCTGCCCAACCGGACGGCGCCGTTCGACGCGTGGCTGGCCAAGGCCGACCGTATCGCCTACTGACGTTACCGACGAGGAGTCCCCATGACGCTCACGCGGAAGCACACGATGCACCATTCGACGATCGTCGACGCCGACCCGGACACCGTCTGGGCCGAGGTCCGCGACCCCATGAAGCTGGTGAAGATCGTCTCCGGACCTGCGGTGAAGGACGTGAGCTGGGCCGAGGGCGGCGCACTGGAACGGGTGCCGGCGCGGTACGACTTCACGCTGGTGTTCAACGAAGGCCTGGTCCAGCAGGAGGTCGCCGGACGTAACGAGGTGGAGCGGGCCTCCACCTACCGGGCCGTCGCGCCGACATCGGGCGTCTCCGGTTATCTCGCGACCCTTCGCGTCCGTCCGATCACCAACGATCCGAACCGCAGCTACTTCGAGTGGTCACGGGAGTTGACGATCGCCGACGGCGCCGACCCCGACGTCATCGAGGGGATCATCGCCATGATGGAGAGACAGACCGACTCCGTGCGGGACCACTTCGCGCCGGCGGCGAACTAGCCGGCCGGTGAAGGAGGCGAGGGAGGCCGGGCTCCCGGGGGGTGACCGGGACCCGGCGGCCGAGAAGGCGACTCCGGCCGCTCCGGCCGGCCCCGGCCGGCCGGACGATGGGGGCACGCCGACGACGTTCGTACTGCTGCGGCACGGTGAGACGCCACTGACTCCGCAGAAACGGTTCTCCGGCAGCGGCGGCTCGGATCCGTCGCTGTCGGAGACCGGGCGGCGCCAGGCTGGGGCGGCCGCGGCACAGCTGGCCGCCCGCGGCGGCGTGCAGGCGATCGTCGCCTCACCGCTGCAACGCTGCCGGGAGACGGCGCAGACGGTCGCCGCGCGGCTGGGCCTGGACGTAGACGTCGAGGAGGGCCTGCGGGAGGCGGACTTCGGCGCCTGGGAGGGGCTGACCTTCGCGGAGGTGCGCGAGCACTACGCGGATGACCTGACGGCGTGGCTGAAGTCCCCGGCGGCGGCGCCCCCGGGCGGCGGCGAGTCGCTCGAGGCGGTGGCGCGGCGGGTGACGGCCGCACGGGACGCGCTGCTGGCCCGGCACGCCGCAGGGACGGTGCTGGTCGTCTCGCACGTGGTCCCGCTGAGGACGCTGGTGCGGCTGGCTCTGGGTGCTCCGGCGCGGTCGCTGTTCCGGATGGAGCTGGCGGCGGCGTCACTGTCGGAGGTGGCGTACCACGCGGGCGGGGAGGCGTCGGTGCGGCTGCTCAATGACACGGGGCACCTTCGGTAGACGGGGCGCCGGAACCCGCCCGTCCCGAGCGGCCCTCACCCTCTGGTGCATCGCGCAACAAGTCCTTAGCGTCGTGACATGATCAGCGACACCTCCCCCAGCCTCGCCGACGCGCTCGCCACCGGGACGGTCGTACTCGACGGCGGCATGTCCAACCAGCTGGAGTCCGCCGGGTACGACCTGAGCGACGAGCTGTGGTCGGCGCGGTTGCTCGCCGAGCGGCCCGAAGCGGTCGCAAAGGCCCATCTCGCGTACTTCCGCGCGGGCGCCGACGTGGCCATCACCGCCGGTTACCAGGCCACGTTCGAGGGCTTCGCGCGGCGCGGCATCGGTCATGACGACGCCGCGCGCCTGCTCACGCTGAGCGTGGACCTCGCGCGGGACGCCGCCCGGCTGGCCGGGGACGAGGGCGTCGAACGGCCGCTGTGGGTCGCGGCCTCGGTCGGGCCGTACGGCGCGATGCTCGCGGACGGGTCCGAGTACCGGGGCCGGTACGGGCTGAGTGTGGCGGAGCTGGAGCGGTTCCACCGGCCCCGCATGCAAGTGCTGGCCGCCGCCGCGCCGGACGCCCTCGCGCTGGAGACCGTACCGGACGCCGACGAGGGGGCCGCGCTGATGCGGGCGGTGCGCGGACTCGGGGTGCCGGCCTGGCTGTCGTACACCGTCGACGGTCGGCGGACGCGTGCCGGGCAGCCCCTGGAGGAGGCGTTCGGCCTCGCCGCCGACGTGGACGAGGTGATCGCGGTCGGAGTCAACTGCTGCGCGCCGGAGGACGTGGAACCCGCGGTGGAGATCGCGGCGCGGGTCACCGGCAAGCCGGTCGTGGTCTATCCGAACAGCGGGGAGGCGTGGGACGCCGAGGCGCGCGCCTGGACGGGGCGTACGCGGTTCGACGCCGGGCAGGTCGGGGCATGGCGGGACGCCGGCGCACGGCTCATCGGAGGGTGCTGCCGGGTGGGGCCGCAGGCGATCGCCTCGATCGCGCGGGCGCTGGGCAGGGCCTGAGCC
Organism: Streptomyces sp. NPDC037288; assembly: GCF_055603265.1. NCBI lineage: Bacteria > Bacillati > Actinomycetota > Actinomycetes > Kitasatosporales > Streptomycetaceae > Streptomyces > Streptomyces sp. NPDC037288. The sequence goes on along the minus strand of NZ_JBVJVY010000002.1, from coordinate 89,321 downwards.
GCTCGGCCGGCACCGAGGTCCGTGGACGTGCAGGGGAACGGGCGCGGGCACGGGCACGGCGGCGCAGCCTCGTACGCACTGGCCCACAGGCGCCCCGGGGCGCCCGCCTGCCGGCGTGGGAACCGGTTGCCGTCGTGTTACCGCAGGTTCCGAGGGCGGGCTGGGGCGGGGCCGACGGCCAGGAAGAGCGAGGACGTCGGCGGAGCACGATTCGTGATGTCGCGGCGCGGGCCGGGTGTCCGCGTCGACCGTGTCGCCGGTGCTGGGCGGGGTGTATTTGGTAGGCGCGGAGACCCGGACCGGGCTCATGCGAGCCGTGCGCGAGATGGGCTACGTGGCCGACGCACGCGCGAAGGCCGTCGCCGGGGACGGCACGCCGACGCTGGCGTTCATGCTGGAGGACATACGGGCCCGTCGTTCGCGCACATGGCGCGGTGAGTCGAGCATGAGGCCGCCCGGTTCGGACATCTCAGCTCGGCCACGGTCGACGGTCGTCCGTTGACGGTCGTCCGTCGATCGTTGACAGTCGTCCGTCGATCGTTGACAGTCGTCAGTCGACCGTCAGTGGCGTCGGCTCCCGACCGATCGTCGTAACCGTCGTACCGCCGCCGCCAGTTCGGCTCCGGGGGCCCGGATGTCGGTGGCGGGGTCGGGGGCGGGCGCCGTGGGGGAGGTCTGCCAGAGAGTGAATTCCGCATCCCGTGGACCGTATGCGATATACGGTTCACCGTCCCCGAAGATCCGCACCGGATGGGATGCGTCCCACGCCTGCCAGCCGGGGTTCCCGGTCGTCGCGAAGCGGACCCAGGCCCCGTGCATCGCTTCGCACAGTTCGTGTGGGGCACCCTCGCCGGCCAGCTTCTTCGATTCGGGTATGTCACCGCTGTCGAAGACGAATCCCAGCTCCAGGGCGTGGCAGGCGCCGAGGCCGGGAAGGCGGGACGGCCAGGCGAACTCGTAGAGGTAGGAGGTGCCGGGGCGGGCGTCGGCGAGGCGGTGCAGCGGGAGGCGCAGCAGGTGGTCGGTGACCATCTGGCCGACGATCTCGGCGGTGCCGGCGTCGGGGTGCAGGGCGCGGTAGCCGCGCGCTACCTCGTGGCCGGCGTGGCAGCGGGCCATGGCCCCGGCGAGGGCGACGGGTCCGAGCCGGTCGACGTGCTCCAGCAGCCCGCCGGGTACAAGCCAGAGCCGGTACTCATCGCGGGTCCAGCCCAGGAGGAGTTCGACGCCCGGGGCGGCGTCACCGTCGGTCAGGGCCTTGAGCGGGTCGCGGGGCACGAGGTCGCCGTCCACGACGATGCCGAAGGCGGGTCCGCCCAGGACGGGGCTGCCGAGCCGGCCGGCCTCGGCCTGGGTGCGCAGCAGCAGGTCGCGGTCGACGGTGGCGAAGGCCGCCGCGGTGGCGGGGATCTTCAGCCGGGTGGCCATGCGGCGCACCAGGCGCCGTACCTTGTCGCGCTCGGAGACCTCCGGCGGGCCGCTCTGCAGCACGGCGCGGCGGATCAGACCGCGGCTGTGGGGCGCGGCGAGCAGGACGCCGGCGCTGATGGCGCCGGCCGACTGGCCGCACAGGGTGACCTGGTCCGGGTCGCCGCCGAAGGCCCCGATGGCGTCGTGCACCCAGCGCAGGGCGGCGAGCTGGTCGCGCAGGCCGGGGTTGGGGGGTGCGTCCGGGAACAGTCCGTAGCCCTCGACGCCGAGCCGGTAGTTGACCGAGACGCAGACGACGCCGTCCCGGGCGAAGGTGGCGCCGTCGTACACGGGTACGGCCGAGGATCCCCTGGTCAGGGCGCCGCCGTGCAGCCAGAGGAGGACCGGGAGCCGGGCTCCGCGGCTCGGGTCCGGGGTCCATACGTTGAGGTTGAGGCAGTCGTCGCCGGGTATCTCCGGGTCGGAGAGGTACTGTGCGAACGCCTCGGAGTACGGCGGTTTCGGCGCGGTCGGCCCGAAGGTCTGGGCGTCGCGGACGCCGTCCCAGGGTTCGGGCGGCTCGGGCGGGCGGAACCGGCGGGGCCCGAAGGGCGGGGCGGCGTACGGGATGCCCCGGAACACCGCGACGCCCTGCTCGTACCGGCCGCGTACGGCCCCGTACGGTGTCCGGACCACCGGGCCCGTCTGGTCTCTCCCGGCCACGGGGTTCGCCTGGTCTGCCGTCATCGCCCACCAGCCCTTCGCCGTGCACTCGTGCACGGGCACTCGTGCACTGTGCAACAGCAGAGCACCACGCGAGCGTCCTGTATTCCGGTGCACGGGTGCGCGGGAGGGCCGTTCGGGTCACGGCGGGACGGTGAGTGCGGGGTCGGCCACTTTGCGTACATGAGCTGCCCTGCAACGGAGCACCGGAGTACCGGAGCTCCGGGCCGTCCGGGCGGACGGGTTTCCGACGCGGAGGTTCCGGTAGCCGATTACGCGCCGGACGGGGGCGACGTCAGCCGCCCCACCGGAGCGGAACACTCCCCACGCCGCCGGATCCGGCCCTGCCCTACCGATTGATCATCCATTCCCGGCGGACATACGGTAGAAGGCGCTTTCTGAAACCGCTCCTTCCGCCGTTTCGTCAGGAGGGTCATGCCCAGCCCCAAGCCGCCGCGGGCCGTGTTCGCGATGGACCCGGTGCACCTCCCGCTGCTCTTTCCCCCGCCGCTCATGGCCCGGCTGAGGCGGACGGCCGACCTCGACCCGGCGCTCGTCGTACGGGACTTCGCCGATCCGGCGGTGGCCGACGCCCTGGCCGCGGCCGAGGTACTGATCACCGGCTGGGGCTGCCCGCACCTGGACGCCGGTGTCCTCGCCGCCGCCCCGAGGCTGCGTGCCGTCCTGCACGCCGCGGGTTCGGTCCGCTCCCTGGTCGGCGAGGCCCTGTGGAAACAGGGCGTCACCGTGTCCAGCGCGGTCGCCGGCAACGCCCTGCCGGTGGCGGAGTACACGCTGGCGATGATCCTGCTCCTCGGCAAGGACGCCTTCGAGCACCGTGAGCGCTACCGTCACACCCACGCCCAGCCGGGCCCCGCCGAGACCGCGACCACCGGCAACCTCGGCCGCCGCGTCGGGGTCATCGGTGCCTCGCGCGTGGGCCGTCGGCTCATGGAGCTGCTGCGGCCGTTCGACCTCACGGTCCTGCTGCACGACCCCTGTGTGAGCCCCGCCGAGGCCGCCGCGCTGGGGGCGCAGCCACTGCCGCTGGAGGAGTTGCTGCGGCGCAGCGACATCGTCAGCCTGCACGCCCCCGACATCCCCGAGACCCAGCACATGCTCGGCCGGGCCCGGCTCGCGCTCCTCCCGGACGGGGGCGCGCTGATCAACACGGCGCGCGGTGCGCTGGTCGACCAGGACGCGCTGACGGAGGAGCTGGTCTCGGGGCGCCTGCGCGCGGTCCTCGACGTCACGGACCCCGAGCCGCTGCCCGCGGGTTCCCCGCTGTACGAGCTGCCCAACGTCTTCCTCACCCCGCACATCGCGGGCTCGCTCGGCAATGAGCTGGAACGGCTGGGCGCGATCGTGGTGGAGGAGCTGGAGCGGCTGGCCGAGGGCGTGCCGCCGCGGCACGAGGTGCGGCACGCGGACCTGGCACGGGTCGCCTGAGGTGTGCGCCAAGGGCGTGCCGGGTGGCCGTGGTGGACGCCGGCGCGAGCGCCCCGGTGACGCTGCTGGTCACCGTCGAGTGCGGCGAAGTGCGTTTCCGGTATGCCGAGGACGGCATCCGGCTGCCCGTGGGACCGTCGCTGGACTTCACCGTGCTCTCCGACGACCGCGGGTCCCGGCTGCGTTTCACCGGCGCGATGGCCGCGCTCCACGCCGTGGATCTCGTCGAGGCGTCCTTGGCTGCGGACTTCGCCGGTTCCCGGCTCGACCGCGCCCTGGAGTGATCTCACGCCCGACGGAACTCGGGTTTGTTCGGTGAGGTGGCGGCGACCGCGCTCCGGCTGCTGGTGCGGATGGTGCACGGAGAGCGCCCGGAGGGCACCCGTACCGAGCTGTCGACGCGTCTCGTACCGTGTGCGAGCGCGGCCGCGCCGCCCGGGGGCGGCCCACCGCGTGACGCCGGCAGTGGCGACGGCCGGGCGCCTCCCTCACGGGCCGCCCGGCCGTCGTCGTCAACGGTCGTCGGTCAGCGGCCGGTTGTCGTCCGGCGGCCGGTCGTCTCCCGGTGGCTCAGTCCCAGACCTCCCTGCGCTGGTGGCCGCCTCCGGCGAGGGCCTCGATCGCGTCCACGGCACTGCCGTCGTGGTCGCTGCCGGCGGTGCCCTTGCCGGTCTGGACATTGGCCGCGCGGTCGACCTCCAGCCAGGAGTCGGCGTGGGAGTTGTCGACCACGGTGATCAGGCCGCCGGACGCGGCCGCCGGTGCCGCACCGGCCGCAAGCACCGCGACGGCGACCGCCGCCGCCACCCCGAGCCGGGGAACGGCGCCGGTCACACGCCCACGTCCTCGGGGGTCAGCCGCTCGCGGGCGATGTTGCGTTCCAGCAGGCGGGTGGAGGCCTTCACGCCCACTCCGCCGGCGGGGTCCACCTCCGGCAGCCGGCCGTCGGCCGCCTTCAGCACGGTGAGCGCGGAGTCCATCGCCTCGTGCGCGGCGAACAGGCACGGGGTGCTGTAGATCGCGACGTCGACACCGAGGTCGGACAGTTCGCCGAGGGAGAGGCGGGGCGACTTGCCGCCGGCGATCTGGTTGAACAGCAGCGGCTTGCTTCCGACGACCTCGCGGATGCGCTTGATCCACTCGACGCTGCGCACCCCGTCCACCAGGACCACGTCGGCGTCGGTCGCGGCCAGCCGCTCGGCGCGGTGCAGGATGTCGTGCTCGTCGGTGGCGTCCGTGCGGGCGACGACGACCAGATCTGTGCGGGTCTCGAGGACCTTGTGGAGCTTCTCCAGGTACTCCTCCAGCGGCAGCACCTGTTTGCCGTCGGCGTGGCCGCAGCGGCGGGGCCGTTTCTGGTCCTCCAGGATCACCCCGGAGGCGCCGATACGCTCCAGCCCCTCGACGACGTGACAGGCGACCTCGGGGTCGACGTACCCGTCGTCGATGTCGACCAGCAGGTGATGGTGCGGGAACGCGCCCCGCAGTCGCTGGACGAAGGCCACCATGTCGGGCCAGGCGATGAAACCGATGTCGGGCAGCCCGTAGTACGAGGCCGCGAACCCGAAGCCCGAGACGAACATCCCGTCGTAGTGCTTGGCCGCGATCGACGCCGAGTACATGTCGTACACGCCGATCAGCGGCGTGGTCCCGGGCCCGGCGATGCGCTCGCGCAGCTTCTTACCGTAGGTCAAGGTCCGGCTCCTCCTGTGGGTGGGTGACGCGGGGCCGGATGGACCACCGCGCCTCGAAGCCCTTTGCCAAGACAAGAGCATCTCTAGATACTCACATGACCATCCATGTAAGCGAGCTTTACTCACTCCAATGGCGGAACCAGTTCACCGCAGAAACGTCACGCGGGACGCCGTCCTGCCCCGCCATGCCCGCCGTCCAGGTGAGTCAGCCGCACCCGCCGCCGTACGACGCCTCGTCGGCGGTGGTCCGCGGCACGGATGTGGAGCAGTGGTCGCCCGGTCGCGCGACGAGACTAGGCCAGGAACCGCGGCTCGCTCCAACTCCCTTGATGCACAGGTCCGGTGACCGTAGCCTCGCCCGGCATGAACGCCGTTCCCCCGCTCCTGGACCATCTCGTGCTCGCCACCCCCGACGTGGCGGCGACGGTCGCCGACTTCGCGCGGCGGACCGGGGTGACGCCGGTGCCCGGCGGTGTGCATCCCGGTCTCGGCACGCGCAACCATCTGGTGGGACTGGGCGGCCGGAGCTACCTGGAGATCATCGGCCCCGACCCCGGGCAGCCCGAGCCCGCCGGGCCACGGCCGTTCGGCGTCGACCGGCTGGCCGGGCCGCGCACGCTGGCCTGGGCGATCAGCCCGCCCGACCTGGACGCGGCGATCACGAAGGCCCGCGCGCGGGGCCACGACCCCGGGCCGGTGCGCCCGATGAGCCGCCGCACGCCGGACGGCACCCTGCTGCGGTGGCGGCTGACCGACGGCGGCCACGCGCATCCCTCCGGTCTGGTCCCGTTCCTGATCGACTGGGGCGACTCCCGCCACCCGGCGGCCACGGGCCTGCCGGTCACCCCGCTGCTGGAGGTGTCCGCCACGGTGCCGGACCCGAAGGAGGTGCGTGGGGCGCTGGCGGCACTCGGCACCGGGCTGGCGCTCGCCGCGGGACCGGCCGCGCTCTCCTTCACCGTGGACACCCCCGACGGACCCGTGACCTTCGGCTGAGCCGGTCGCCCTTGGCTGAGGCCCGATAGGCGCACGGGCGTGTCGGAGGCACCGTCTTCTCCAGGGCCTCCGGTGTCCGATTCCTTCAAGACCGGACGCTCCGCCCCTGCCTACGGTGACGGCATGACAGCACAATTCGCCCTGATCGGCGTGGTCGCTTCCGACATGGCAGCCTCGCTCGCCTTCTACCGTCGCCTCGGACTCGTCTTCCCCGCGGGATCCGAGGAGCAGCCGCACGTCAACGCGGAACTGCCCGGGGGGCTGGTCTTCGCCCTGGACACCGAGGACACCGTCCGTTCCTTCTACCCCGCCTGGCGGCCGCCCGAGGGCGGTGGGCGTGTGGGGCTCGCCTTCCGGTGCGGCTCGCCCTCCGAGGTCGACGCCCTGTACGAGGACCTGGTGACCGCCGGGTATCACGGGGAGCTCAAGCCGTGGGACGCGTTCTGGGGACAGCGGTACGCCACCGTGCACGACCCCGACGGCAACGGCGTCGACCTGTTCGCTCCGCTACCCGCCGCCGAGTAGCTCCCCGAGCGGCATACCCGTCAACTGCCGCACCTCACGGGCGAGGTGGGGCTGGTCCGCGAACCCCGCGCGGACGGCCGTCTCGGCGTACGGCGTCCCGGAGCGGGCCAGCGCCAGGGCCCGCTGCAGCCGCAGGATGCGGGCCAGGGTCTTGGGGCCGTAGCCGAACGCGTCCAGGCAGCGGCGGTGCAACGTGCGCGTTGCGACGCCGAGTTCGGCGGCCGTGACGGACACCGGGCGGCCCTCGTCCAGGCGCTCCACCAGCCGGTGCAGCAGCGGGTCGGGGGCGGCGGTCCGCTCGGCCTGCTCCAGGGCGATGTCCTCCAGCGCCGTCGCCGGGTCGGGTGCCGCCTCGACGCGGTCGCGCAGCCGCCGGACCCGGGCGGCGGGCCACAGGTCCGCCAACTCGGCCCGCAGATCCCGCAGTTCGTGCGCGGGTACGCCGAGCAGGGCGGGCGCGGTACCGGGGAAGAAGCGGACGCCTGCCCAGAAGCGGGGCGGGCCCTCGGGGACGTAGGGGCGGGTGTCGGGGCCCGCGACCAGCAGCCGGCCCTCGCTCCACAGCAGGTCCATGCAGCCGTCCGGCAGCACGGGGCCGCCACCGGCCCCGTGCGGGGTGTTCGTCCACACGACCGCGCCGGTCAGCCGGGACGCCCGCTCCGCGTACACGGGGCCAGCCTACGTCGCCGACGACGCCCGGCGCCGGGCGTGCGACGCGGCCTCCCGCTCACCTCGTGCGCCGGGCCGGTGACGCCGGGGTGCGTATCGCGCTGTCCGCCGCCGCCTGCCGTTCCCCGGCCGGATCGCCGGCGCCGCCCCCGGTGTCGGGGGCGCCGAGCAGCGGAAGACCGTGCCGGGTGCGGAAACGGCGGGCGTAGGCCGCGGTGACCGCGGCGGCCAGGGCGAGCAGCACGAGCGAGAGGACGCGGCCGAGCAGCGGCACCACGTCGGTCGGCAGCGTGGCGGCGGCGAGTGCGCCGATGCCCCCGTCGAGCAGCTGCTCGGCGCCCCAGACCACGGTCAGGACACGCAGGCCCCGGCGGAAATCGGCGCAGTTCCGCCACATGCCCGCCCGTATCCGGGCCGCCGGGCCCCGGTGCAGGCGCTGTCCCAGCTGGAAGGCCAGCGGCCTGCCGGTGAAGCCGGTACCGAGCACCCAGCCGCCGACCACGAGGGACAGCGCCGCATCCTTGAACAGCAGGAGCCGCGTGCTGCCACCGATCAGGGTGGTCAGCGCGGCGGCGGCCAGCAGCAGCGTGAAGAACAGGTCCACGCCGTCGATGCGGCGCTGCCGGACCGCGCCGGTCACCAGGCGCAGCGCGGGTGGCGCGCCGCTGAACAGCAGGGCCGGGCCCTGTCCGGCGCCTAGGGCGCGGGCCGCGTAGTAGACGAGGAGTGGCAGGGCGATGTCGGCTGCGATCGACATCAGCGGGCCGTGGGCCGACCCGCCCGTGCTCGCCTGCGTGCTCGCCTGCGTGCGCGACCGCCGCTCCCGGCCCGTCGTGTCCACCACGTCCGCCACCACGTCTGCCATCTCGTCCGCCATCTCGTCCGCCTCCTCGCCCCGCGTCATTGCGCTGCCGGACAGCACCGGCCTGCGGAAAAACGCTAGGTGAGGGGCAGGGAAGGACGGATCGGAGCACGGGTGGAGAGACGGGTGGAAGAGGGGTGGAACGCCGCATCACTCGCCGGGTGGAGACCCGCGTCCCGCCGCACCGCACCGCAGCCGCACCGCACCGCACCACGGCCGCACCGCACCACAGCCGCGCCCGCCCCCTCAGGGCCGGCCCCCGGCGCGGCCGGCCCGGTGTTCCTGCGGGCTCACGCCGTACACGCGCTTGAAGGCGGTGGAGAGGGCGAACGCTCCGCCGTAGCCGACCTGGCGGGCGATGGTGTCGAGGGTGAGGTCGGTGTCGCGCAGCCGGTCGGCGGCGAGGGCGAGCCGCCAGCCGGTCAGGTAGGACATCGGGGGTTCGCCCACGAGGCCGGTGAAGCGGCGGGCGAGTGCCGCGCGGGAGACCCCGGCCTTGGCGGCGAGCGCGGCCACCGTCCACGGGTGCGCCGGGTCGTCCTGCAGCAGGCGCAGCGCGCGGCCGACGACCGGGTCGGCCAGCGCCCGGTACCAGGCGGGGGCCGCCGCCTCCGGGCGGGAGAACCAGACCCGCAGGGCGCTGATGAGCAGCAGGTCCAGGAGGCGGTCCAGGACGACCTCCTGGCCGGGTGCGTCGCGGACGATCTCCTCGGCCAGCAGGGGCGTGAGCGGGCAGTCCCACAGCTCGGCGGGGAGGGTCAGCAGGGGCGGCAGGGCGGCGAGCAGGCGCCCGCTGATCTCGCCGCGCAACGGGTAGGTGCCGATCAGCATCACCGTGCCCGCGTCGGGGCTGTCGCCCCAGGTGCGCACCCCGAGGTCCATGGAACCGTTCAGGGACGTGCCGTCGGGGTAGCGGCACTCGCCGCCGGGCAGGATCAGGGCCTGCGGTGCGGTGTCCGGCCGGTCGCCGCAGGTGTACGGGTCCGGTCCGCGGGCGATCGCCAGGTCTCCGGGGCCGAGCCGCACCGGTACGCCGTCCGCGTCCGGGGTGACGCACGCGGTGCCGCGCGCCATGACCATCACGGTCAGCGGCGCCTCGTCCTGCACGCGCACGGCCCAGGGCGGGTCGAAGCAGGCCCGGATCATGAAGGCGCCGTGCGCGCGTGGACCGTCCAGCAGACCTGCGAGTGCGTCCATGGGGGCAGCGTAGACGCACGCTTATGGGGGTGAGCGGTTCGACGATGTCGCCCGGGGCGGCACGGCAGTTGACTGACGGACATGACGCAGAACACGGAGAACACGCGGACCGCGGAGAACATGCAGGACAGGCAGAACATGCAGGACACGGAGAACACGCAGAGCCCGGCGCACGACGCGCGGAGGGCGCAGACTCCGGAGCACACGGGAGCCGAGCCGCGCACGCCGGACGTGGACGTGGACGTGTCGACGGTGGTCGTGACCGGTGCCTCCGGCCGTACCGGCAGCCGGGTCGCGGCGGCGGCACGCGCAGCGGGCCTGACGGTCCGCGCCGCCTCCCGCGCGCGGGGTTTCGACGTGCACGACCCGTCGACCTGGGAACCGGTGCTGCGCGGCGCCGACGCCGCCTACCTCGTCCATCCGTTCGACGTGGGCGCGCCGGACGCGCCGGAAACCGTCGGCCGGCTCGCCCGCGCGGCGGTGCGGCTCGGGGTCCGGCGGCTGGTGCTGCTGTCGGCCCGCGGTGAGCGGCAGGCCCTGCCGACGGAGGAGGCGCTCGCGGCGTCGGGAGCTCGGTGGACGGTCGTACGGGCCGCGTGGTTCGCGCAGAACTTCAGCGAGGGGCCGCTGCTCGCGGAGCTGCGGGAGGGCGGGGAGCTGGTGTTCCCGGGCGGGGCGGCGCGGGAGCCGTTCGTCGATGTGCGGGACGTCGCCGACGTGGTGGTGGCGGCGCTGACCGGCGGCGACCGGTATGTGCGGCGGACGCTGGAGGTGTCCGGGCCACGGCTGCTGACCTTCGCGGAGGCGGTCGCCGAGGTCGCCACGGCGGCCGGGCGCAAGCTGGCGTACCGGGCGGTGTCTCCCCGGGACTACGGTGAGCGGCTGGCCGGTTTCGGGGTGCCGCCCGAGGAGGTGGAGTACCTGGTCGGGCTGTTCGCGTCCCTGCTCGACGGACGGAACGGGCATGTGTGCGACGGCGTACGGCAGGTGCTGGGCCGGGCACCGCGGGACTTCGGCGACTTCGCCCGGGAGGCGGCGGCAGCCGGGACGTGGACGGTCTGACACCGGCGCGGAGCGGCAGCCGGGACCTGGACGGGCCTGACACCGGCACGGAACAGCAGCCGGAAACTGGACGCGCCTGACACCGGCACGGAACAGCAGCCGGAAACTGGACGGGCCCGACAGCGGCACGGAACAGCAGCCGGAAACTGGACGGGCCCGACAGCGGCACGGAACAGCAGCCGGGACCTGGACGGGCCCGACACCGGCGCGGGCCGTTCACCGGGGCGGTACAGCGCCCGTTGGACCACCGTCCCGTCCCCGCCCCGTCACTTCTCCGGCTGTGCCGGCCCCCCCGGGCCCGCCGTCCCCCCGTCCCCGCCGGGCTCGTGCGGATGCCGGCCGTTGGCCTTGTGGGCGTGGGGGACGTGCTTGGCGTGGGTGCGCAGGCGGGACGTGACGTCCTCCGGGGGCAGGAAGCGGGACCAGCGCTCGGGGAACTCGGAGGGCATGTCGGGGTCGTCGGGGTCGGTCTCGCGGGCCACCGCCGCCCGGGCGACGTAATCGGCGACCTGGGCCTCGCGGATCCGCTCGTTGGCCGCGCGGGCGGCGGCCGTGGCGGCGGCGGGCCAGACCCGGTCGATGGCGGCGTTCACGGCCGCGCCGACGAGGACGGCGAAGGCCGCGACACCGATCCACAGGAGTACGGCGACGGAGGCGGCGAGGGAGCCGTAGATGGTGGCGCCCTCGATGGTGTGCACGAGGTAGATCCGCAGCAGGAAGCTGCCGAGGACCCACATGGCCAGGGCGACGAGGGCGCCGGGGACGTCCTCGATCCACGGGGAGCGGACCGGCACGGAGACGTGGTACAGGGTCGTCAGGAACGCGATGGACAGCACGATGACGACCGGCCAGTACAGGACCTGCACCACCGTCTCCGACCAGGGCACCACCCGTACCACCGCGTCCGGGCCCGCCACCATCAGCGGCAGTGCCACCGAGCCGATCAGCAGCGCCACGATGAACAGCAGGAACGACATCATCCGGGTCTTGACGATGCCCCGGACGCCGTCGAGGCCGTACATGACGGTGATCGTGTCGATGAAGACGTTCACGGCGCGGGAGCCGGACCACAGGGCGAAGACGAAACCGATGGAGATGACGTCGGGCCGGCCGCCCTTCATCACGTCGTGCAGGATCGGCTGGGTGATCTCCTTCACGCCCTTGTCGGACAGGACCGTCCGCGAGGCCTCGAGGATGTTGGTCTCCAGGCTGCGGATGGTGTGGGCGCCGGTCCAGGTGTCGACGTAGGCGAGCAGCCCGATGAGGCAGAGCAGCAGCGGCGGCACGGACAGCAGCGTGAAGAAGGCCGCCTCGGCCGCCAGGCCCAGGATGCGGTACTCCATGCAGGAGTTGACGGTGTCCTTGAGCAACAGCCAGGCGGTCCTGCGCTTGGAGACGTTCCGGTAGAGGGCTCTGGCCCGGTGGAGGCGACCGGCGGGCCGCTCGGGGGGTTCACTTGCTGGCTGCACGACCCAAAGGTATCCGCAGCGGCGGACCGGCCTCACCTTCCGGGCCTGACCGCATCCGGTTCCGGGCCTGGTGACCGCATCCGGCGCGCCCGGCGGTGCCGCTGTGCCACTGTGGAGGTCATCAGCGCCGCCGTCCCGGGTAGGTTCGCAATCATGGCAGGCACCTCCACCCACACCGTGACGAACCAGCCGCCTGAGCTGGTCGGCTACGACCTGTTCACCGCCGACCGGGCCCTCGTGGCGGCCGTCGGGCGGCACACCGGTCCGGACGTGCTCGACGAGGTGCGCGCGGAGCTGTCCGCGCTGGGCCGGGCCGCCGGCTCGGCCCAGGTGCAGGAGTGGGCGGCGCGGGCGAACGAGCACCCGCCCCGGCTGCGCACCCACGACCGGTACGGGCACCGGATCGACGAGGTCGACTTCCACCCGGCCTGGCACCGGCTGCTCGGCAAGGGCGTCTCGGCGGGCCTGACCGGGGCCTGGATCCGGCCGTCGGGGCACGTCCGCCGGGCCGCCGGGTTCCTGGTCTGGACGCAGGCCGAGGCGGGCAACTGCTGCCCGCTGTCGATGACGCACGCGGCCGTGCCGGCGCTGCGCACCGATCCGGCGCTCGCCGCCGAGTGGGAGCCGCGGCTGACGTCCACGGTCTACGACCGGGAGCTGCGGCCCGCCGAGCGGAAGGCCGGCGTGCTCTTCGGTATGGGCATGACCGAGAAGCAGGGCGGCAGCGACGTCCGTGCGAACACCACCGAGGCCCGGCCGCTCACCGAGGCCGGCGCGTACACGCTGACCGGGCACAAGTGGTTCTGCTCGGCGCCGATGTCGGACGCGTTCCTCGTACTCGCCCAGGCCCCGGGCGGCCTCACCTGCTTCCTGGTGCCGCGCGTCCTGCCCGACGGCAGCCGCAACGTCTTCCTCGTGCAGCGGCTGAAGGACAAGCTGGGCAACCGTTCCAACGCCTCCGCCGAGGTGGAGTTCGCCGGCACCTGGGCCCGCCGGGTCGGCGAGGAGGGGCGCGGGGTGCGGACGATCATCGAGATGGTCGCGGCGACGAGGCTGGACTGTGCGCTGGGCTCGGCGGGTCTGATGCGGCAGGCGGTGGCGCAGGCGATCCACCACTGCACCTACCGGGAGGCCTTCGGGGGCCGGCTGCTCGACAAGCCGCTGATGCGCAACGTCCTGGCCGACCTCGCGCTGGAGTCCGAGGCCGCGACCACGTTCGCGCTCCGGCTCGCGGCCGCGTACGACGACGGCGGCGAGCAGGAGCGTGCCTTCGTGCGGCTGGCGGTGCCGGCCGCCAAGTACTGGATCACCAAGCGCTGTGCGCCCGTCGCGGTCGAGGCCGCGGAGTGCCTGGGCGGAAACGGTTACGTCGAGGAGTCGGGCCTGCCCCGGCTGGTACGGGAATCGCCGCTGAACTCCGTCTGGGAGGGCGCCGGAAACGTCCAGGCGCTGGACGTGCTGCGGGTGCTGCAACGGGAGCCGGGCGCGCTGGACGCCTGCCTGACCGAGATCGGCCGGGCGCACGGCGCCGACCACCGCCTGGACCGCGCCGTGAAGGACTTCTTCACCGAACTCGCCGACCTGAGCGACGTCGAGGGCCGCGCCCGCCGCCTGGTGGAACGCCTCGCACTGGTCCTCCAGGGCTCCCTGCTGGTCCGCTTCGCCCCACCGGAGGTGGCCGACGCCTTCTGCGCCTCGCGGCTGGGCGGCGACCACGGCGCGTCGTTCGGCACCCTGCCAACGAGCCTGGACCTGGAGGCGGTTGTGGAAAGGGCACGTCCGGTGTCCTGACGGCGGAGGTGGACGCAAGTCACCCGGGGTCGCGGGCAACTGCGCGACCCGCCGCGGCGCACCGTCAACCCCCGACGCACCCGCACCACGCACCCGCACCACGCACCCGGGGCTGACGAAGCCGGCCGGCGCCCGGAGAGGGTGGTGCTGCGCCGACACGGCACCACCCCCACCGCGTGGGCCCGTTGGGCCCGCGGACGCGACAAGTCTCGGCCACCCTCCGACCGTCCACCAGGGTTGCAAGGGGTTGCAACTTGTCGGGGCACGTGCGCGGAGTGTGTGCCTCCGGCCTGTCCAAAGCGGCAGTATGAGAGGAACAGCCGGACCGGAAACCACCGCCCGGACGGCTTGACAACGATGTTCGGCGCCCTTCCGGAAGGACCCCCGTGGTGAACCCGCCGATGAACGTGGCGCACCTGGCCGCCGTGGACGCGACACAGGCGGCGCGGCTGCTGAGCGAGGTACGCGACGCCACGCTTGCCGGTCAACGTGCGAGGATCGCGCCCCGGCCGGTGATCGAGCAGTCCTGGGGACGGATGCTGCGCAGCGGTGTCGATCCCGACCACGACTTCAGATCCGGCCTGCTGTCCTTTGAGGAAGTGCGGCGCCGGCGCCAGGAGTCACCGCTCAGGCATGTCCTGCCGGTGCTGCGTGAGGGTCTGCTTTCGGTCGCCGATGTGGCCCAGCACATCATGGTCGTCGCGGACGCCGACGGGCGGGTGCTGTGGCGGGAGGGGGCCTCCCCGGTGCTGCGCAAGGCGGACGGGCTCGGTTTCGAAGTCGGCGCGGACTGGCGGGAAGACGTCGTCGGCACCAACGGGGTGGGCACTCCGGCGGTCGTACGACGGCCCGTACAGGTCTTCGCCGCCGAGCACTTCGTCCGCTCGCACGCCTCGTGGACCTGCACGGGCGCGCCGATCACCGACCCCAGGGACGGGCGGCTGATCGGCGTCGTGGACATCAGCGGCCCGCTGGAGACGATGCATCCGGCGACCCTCGCCTGGGTGGACTCGGTGGCCAAGCTGGCCGAGGCACGGCTGCGGGAGCTGCATCTGAACTCGCTGGAGCGGCTGCGGTCGGTGGCGGCTCCGGTGCTGGCCCGGCTGGACGGGCGGGCGCTGATGGTGGACCGGGACGGCTGGACGGCGGCCGTGTCGGGGATGCCGTACGTACGGCGCGTCGCGCTGCCCAAGTCGCTCGCGCCGGGCCGCCGGTGGCTGCCGTCGCTGGGTTCGTGCGCGGTGGAGCCGCTGGCCGGGGGCTGGTTGCTGCGGGTGGCCGAGGAGCCGCTCGGCACCGCCACGCGGATCGTGCTGGACCTGGCCAGGCCGGGCCGCAGTACGCTGACGGTTTCCGGGTCCGCGGGTTCCTGGTCGCGTGAACTCAGTCCCCGGCACGCCGAGTTGCTGTATCTGCTCGCCGCCCACCGGTCCGGCCGCGGTGCGGCGGCGCTGGCCGGGGATCTGTTCGGGGATCCCTCACGCACGGTGACGGTGCGGGCTGAGTTGTCCCGGATCCGGAGATATGTGGGGGAGCTTCTCCAGCACCGGCCGTATCGCTTTGGCGAGGATGCGGAGGTCGAGGTGCTGCTCCCCGACGACCCTCGTGACCTGCTGCCTTCCTCCACGGCACCGGCGATCACGCGGAGCCGGACGGCCGTGCGGGGTGCCGGGCCCGCGGCTCGGTGAGCGTGTCTTCCGCATATGTGCGGGGACTTCGCCCTGCGCGGGCCGTTACTGCCGTAGCATCCCCTAGGGGACTGACCGGTTGCCTCTTGCGTCAACCTACTGATCGTCAGGCGCAGTTGGCACACCGGCGGCCGGCGCGCACCGGCGGCTGAGGAGCCCTGGAAGAGGGGACGAGATGAAGCATCGCGGCAGACATCGCCGGCGCAGGCGGGGCGCTGCACTGCGCGCGGTCCTGACCGGGACCGCGCTGGCGCTCACCGCGGCCGCCACCTTGATCAGCGTCTCCCAGGCGGACGACACCGACAGCCCCGGCGCGCTCAAGCCGCTCTCCTCGCCGGCGGAGACCGGCCGGCTACGGCTCCAGGAGCGTCTGGTGCCCGCCTCTACGCTGAACCGGCTGTCCGCCGCGATGGGCCGTCCGGTCGGGGTGGACGCCGTCCTGGCGAGCGCCGACCGCGGGATGCGTGAGTCCGCCGACTGCTCCTCCGCCGACCGTGCGTCGCTGCCCGTGGCCCCGGCCGTCACGCGTGCCTACTGCTGGGACCCGGCCGACTCCGCCGGCACGGACTGGCGGCCGGCGTCGGTGACCACCTCCGGGGACGCGGACGACGACGGCGTCTGGGGCGCCCACCGGGTCGTCCTCGCCGGCTGGACCCACAGCGCCGCCACCGGCCGGGCCGACGAGCGCGGGCTGGCCAGGGTCGCCTTCGTGAACGCCGACGACCCCGCCCGGCCCGCCTACGGCTGGGTGCTGCTGGTGGTGCCGGTCGACGGCGGCCGTGACTACCGGGGGCTCGGCTCCGGGATCTCCGGGATGGTCTGGTACCAGGACAAGCTGCTGGTCACCGCCAGGGCCGGCAGCGCCGACGCGCTGTATGTCTACGACCTCGGCCGGATCCAGCGCACCAGCGTCGACGGGCCCGCGATCGGCCGGGTGCCCGGCGGCTGGTCCGCCGACGGCTACCGGTACGTGATGCCCGCGGTCGGCTCCTACCGCTTCACCGCGGGCCGCTGCGCCCGCTCGGGGCCGCCCTGTCCCGGCGCGCTCGCCCTGGACCGGAGCACGGTGCCGGACAGCCTGGTCGCCGCGGAGCGGACCGCGCCGGACGGCGACCGGAACGCACGGCTGTGGCGGTATGCGTTCAGCATGGATCCCGCGCGCGGCGGGCTGCTCGCCACGGACGCCGCGGGGCGGGTGAAGGCGGTGGAGGCCTACCGGACGCGGGCGGCCGGGATCCGGGGCGTGCTGTCGTACCGGCAGCCCGGGGCGGAACAGCCGTCCTGGTATGTGGGACATCTGCCCGGTTCAGGGGACGGACACGGCGGCCTGTGGCGGCAGGACTCCAGGGGTGCGAAGGCCGCGCACTGCGGCGCGGACGCCTCACACCGCTGCTGGGCACAGTCCGCGGGGTCGCTGTCCTACTGGCAGGAGACGGGCGAGGTGTGGTCCCTGTCGGACCGCATGCTCTTCGCGATACCCCTGCCGAGCCTGGACCACACCCTGAGCTGACCCGACCGTCGTTGAGCCGGCCGGACCGTCGTTGAGCCGGCCCGACCACCGCTGAACGGATCCGGCCGCCCCTTCGGGTGCCACGGCCTCCGGGGCACCCCAACCGACCCCGGGTCCACGCGGCCGCCGCCGGCCGATCCGGCCCCGCCACCGGCCTACCCGGCCGCCGCTGAGCAGAACCGGACCGGCCGCCACAGGATGACGCGACCCTCCCCGAAGTAACTCGGCCACCCCCGGCAGGCGACGCGGCCGCCCCAAGGACGACCCCGCCGCCCCTCAGCTCACCGGCCGGCCCGGCCTCCGCTGAGCCGAACCGGCCGTCCCCGGGCCGGCCCCGACGCCGCTGGGACTCTCCCAGCCGCCCCGGGCTCACCCGGCCGATCGACAGACCGGGGGCCGGGATGGTTCCCTGGCCCGCATGAGCAGCGTCCCTGTCACCACCTGGTCCCTGGAGCAGACCTCGCCGGCCGATCTTCTGGCCGCCGGCGCGCCCGAGGGCGACGTCCGGGTCGTCCGTGCCGAGGTGCCCTCCCCCGAGTTCAGTCGCTTCCTGTACGCCTCGGTCGGCGGCGACATCCACTGGACCGACCGGCTGGGCTGGACGTACGCCCGATGGCAGCAGCATCTGGACCGGCCCGGCGTGGAGACCTGGGTGGCCTACGACCGGGGCACCCCGGCCGGCTATGCGGAGCTGGACCCGCAGGACGAAGGTGTCGTCGAGATCGTCTACTTCGGTCTGCTGCCCGCCTTCCGGGGGCGGCGCATCGGCGGGCATCTGCTGTCGTACGGCACGGCCCGCGCCTGGGACCTGGCCGAGCGGTGGCCGCAGCGGACACCGACGAAGCGGGTGTGGCTGCACACCTGCAGCCTCGACGGCGACTTCGCCATGGACAACTACACGCGGCGCGGCTTCAAGCTGTTCGACACCAAGGTCGAGCCGGAGCCCGAGGTCGCGGCGCCGGGACCGTGGCCCGGGGCGTACCCCGCCTGATAGCCCGTGAGACCTGGCGGGACAAGCCCTCCCGCAGCGTATGTGAGCGACGACACCCTTGTTCCACATTCCGGGACAAGGGTGTCCACATGATGGATAAAGCTGGACTGTGTCCAGATCGCCATGACACGCTTCCGTCATGTCTGGAACTGGAATTGCCTTGGTGAGTCGGCGGCACGTCGACCTCGGCCGCATGTCCAGCGCCATCTGTCCGGCGAGCTGACGCCCCAGCACCGCCGCGAACCCCCCCGTACCTGATTCTCCTTGCGCAACGACGCGCACGCCTGCCCGCGTGCGCGCATCTGCGCAGGTCAGAGCTGATTCCCACCGGTCCCGAAGGACGTAGAACCATGGCCGCCACTCCACCGAACCCCGCCGCCTCCGCGCCCCGCCGCAAGGTGAGCCGTCACCGCGGCGAGGGTCAGTGGGCCGTGGGTCACTTCACCCCGCTCAACGGCAACGAGCAGGTCAAGAAGGACGACGACGGTCTCAATGTGCGGACACGCATTGAGACGATCTACTCCAAGCGCGGCTTCGACTCGATCGACCCCAGCGACCTGCGCGGCCGGATGCGCTGGTGGGGGCTGTACACCCAGCGCAAGCCCGGGATCGACGGCGGCAAGACCGCGGTCCTGGAGCCGGAGGAGCTGGACGACCGCTACTTCATGCTGCGGGTCCGCATCGACGGCGGGGCGCTCACCACCCAGCAGCTGCGCGTCATCGGCGAGATCTCGCAGGAGTTCGCGCGCGGCACCGCGGACATCACCGACCGGCAGAACGTCCAGTACCACTGGATCCGGATCGAGGACGTGCCCGAGATCTGGGACCGGCTGGAGGGCGTGGGCCTGTCGACCGTCACCGCCTGCGGTGACACCCCGCGTGTGATGATCGGCTCCCCGGTGGCGGGCATCGCCGAGGACGAGATCATCGACGGCACGCCGGCGCTGGAGGAGATGAAGCGCCGCGTCCTGAACAACAAGGCGTACTCGAACCTCCCGCGGAAGTTCAAGACGGCCATCTCGGGCTCGCCGCTGCTGGACGTCGTGCACGAGATCAACGACGTCGCGTTCGTCGGCGTACGGCACCCCGAGCACGGCCCGGGCTTCGACGTGTGGGTCGGCGGCGGCCTGTCCACCAACCCCAAGCTGGGCGTACGGCTCGGCGCCTGGGTGCCGATCGACGAGGTCCCCGACGTCTACGAGGGCGTCGTCTCGATCTTCCGTGACTACGGCTACCGCCGGCTGCGCAACCGCGCCCGGCTGAAGTTCCTCGTCGCCGACTGGGGCGCGGAGAAGTTCCGTCGGGTGCTGGAGGACGAGTACCTCAAGCGCACGCTGACCGACGGGCCCGCCCCCGAGCAGCCGGTCCAGCAGTGGCGCGACCACATCGGTGTGCACCGGCAGAAGGACGGCCGGTTCTACGTCGGTTTCGCACCGCGCGTCGGCCGGGTCGACGGTGCCACGCTGACGAAGATCGCCGATCTCGCGGAGGCGCACGGCTCGGGCCGGGTGCGGACCACCGTCGAGCAGAAGATGATCGTCCTGGATGTCGAACAGGACCAGGTCGACTCGCTGGTCGAGGGGCTGGAGGCGCTGGACCTCACCGCCCGGCCGTCCTCCTTCCGGCGCGGCACCATGGCCTGCACCGGCATCGAGTTCTGCAAGCTCGCCATCGTCGAGACCAAGCAGCGCGGCTCGACGCTCATCGACGAACTCGAACGCCGGCTGCCGGGCTTCGACGAGCCGGTCACCATCAACCTCAACGGCTGCCCGAACGCCTGCGCCCGTATCCAGGTCGCGGACATCGGTCTCAAGGGTCAGCTGGTCATCGACGACCAGGGCGAGCAGGTCGAGGGCTACCAGGTGCACCTCGGCGGCGCCCTGGGCCTGGAGCCGGGCTTCGGCCGCAAGGTGCGCGGTCTGAAGGTCACCGCGGACGAACTGCCCGACTACATCGAGCGGGTGCTGAGGCGGTTCCAGGCGGAGCGCGAGGACGGCGAGCGGTTCGCCTCCTGGGCCGCGCGGGCCTCCGAGGAGGCGCTGTCGTGAGCGAGCGGGCCGCACCTTTCTACTGCCCCTACTGCGGCGACGAGGACCTTCGGCCGAGCGAGGCCCTGGAAGGCGGCCACGGCGCCTGGGAATGCGCGGCATGCAACCGCGCATTCCAGCTGAAGTTCCTCGGGCTGCTCGCCCGGGGCCTTCAGCGAGCCGACCACGGAGGGGACGACGGGATATGACGACGGCTCAGGAACAGCAGCGTACGGCCGAGGAGTTGAAGGCGCTCGCCGAGCGGGCGGGCCGTGAGCTGGAGGACGCCTCCGCACTGGAGATCCTCCAGTGGGCGGTCGACACGTTCGGCGCGAAGTTCTGCGTGACCTCCTCCATGGAGGACGCCGTGGTCGCCCATCTCGCCTCGCGCGTGCTCAAGGGCGTGGACGTGGTCTTCCTCGACACCGGTTACCACTTCCCGGAGACCATCGGCACCCGCGACGCCGTCGAGGCCGTGATGGACGTCAACGTCATCACCCTCACGCCGAGGCAGACGGTCGCCGAACAGGACGCGGAGTACGGCCCGAAGCTGCACGACCGCGACCCGGACCTGTGCTGCAAGCTGCGCAAGGTGCAGCCCCTGGAAGAGGGACTGACGGGTTACCAGGCGTGGGCGACGGGCCTGCGCCGCGACGAGTCCCCGACCCGGGCGAACACCCCGGTCGTCGGCTGGGACGAGAAGCGGCAGAAGGTCAAGGTCTCCCCGATCGCCCGCTGGACGCAGGACGACGTGGACGCCTACGTCGCCGAACACGGCGTGCTGACCAACCCGTTGCTCATGGACGGCTACGCCTCGATCGGCTGTGCCCCGTGCACCCGCAGGGTCCTGGAGGGTGAGGACGCGCGGGCCGGCCGCTGGGCGGGCCGCACCAAGACCGAGTGCGGACTGCACGGATGACGAACGACTCGACCCAGGAGAACCACGTGACCACCGGAGCCACCGTCTGGCTCACGGGTCTGCCGAGCGCCGGCAAGACCACCATCGCCTACGAGCTGGCCGGCCGGCTGCGCGGAGAGGGCCACCGCGTCGAGGTGCTCGACGGCGACGAGATCCGCGAGTTCATCTCGGCGGGCCTCGGCTTTTCCCGCGAGGACCGGCACACCAACGTGCAGCGCATCGGCTTCGTCGCCGAACTGCTGGCCCGTAACGGCGTCAAGGCGCTGGTGCCGGTGATCGCGCCGTACGCGGACAGCCGGGACGCGGTGCGCAAGCGGCATGAGGAGAACGGCACGTCGTACCTGGAGATCCATGTGGCGACCCCCGTCGAGGTGTGCTCGGTGCGGGATGTGAAGGGGCTGTACGCCAAGCAGGCCGCGGGCGACCTCAAGGGGCTCACCGGGGTCGACGACCCGTACGAGGAGCCGGAGACGCCGGATCTGCGGATCGAGTCGCAGCACCAGACCGTGCAGGAGTCCGCGGCGTCGGTGTACGCCCTGCTGAGCGAGAGGGGACTGGCATGACGACCGTCGCCGAGACCGCGACGGGCGGCGAGGGTACGGAGAGCCCGTACGCCCTGTCGCACCTGGACGCGCTGGAGTCCGAGGCGGTGCACATCTTCCGCGAGGTGGCGGGCGAGTTCGAGAACCCGGTGATCCTGTTCTCCGGCGGCAAGGACTCCATCGTCATGCTGCACCTGGCGCTGAAGGCCTTCGCCCCGGCCTCCGTGCCGTTCTCGCTGCTGCATGTGGACACGGGACACAACTTCCCGGAGGTCCTTGAGTACCGGGACCGTGTGGTCGCCGCACATGGGCTGCGCCTCCATGTGGCCTCCGTCCAGGACTACATCGACCGCGGTGTGCTCAAGGAACGTCCCGACGGCACCCGTAACCCGCTGCAGACCCTCCCCCTGACGCAGAAGATCCAGAGCGAGAAGTTCGACGCGGTGTTCGGCGGCGGCCGCCGGGACGAGGAGAAGGCCCGCGCCAAGGAGCGGGTGTTCTCGCTGCGCGACGAGTTCTCCCAGTGGGACCCGCGCCGTCAGCGCCCGGAGCTGTGGAACCTGTACAACGGCCGGCACGCCCCCGGTGAGCACGTCCGGGTCTTCCCGCTGTCCAACTGGACCGAGCTGGACGTGTGGCAGTACATCGACCGTGAGGGCATCGAACTGCCGCAGATCTACTTCGCGCACGAGCGTGAGGTGTTCCAGCGGGGCGGCATGTGGCTGACGGCGGGTGAGTGGGGCGGCCCGAAGGACGGTGAGACCGTCGAGAGGCGGCTCGTGCGCTACCGCACGGTCGGTGACATGTCCTGCACCGGCGCCGTCGACTCCGACGCGACCACGCTGGACGCCGTGATCGCCGAGATCGCCGCCTCCCGGCTGACCGAGCGCGGCGCCACCCGCGCCGACGACAAGCTCTCCGAGGCCGCGATGGAAGACCGCAAGCGCGAGGGGTACTTCTAAGCATGAGCACGACCACGACCGAGGCTCTCTCGGCCACCACGCTGCTGCGGTTCGCCACCGCCGGCTCCGTCGACGACGGCAAGTCCACGCTCGTCGGACGGCTGCTGCACGACTCCAAGTCGGTCCTCGCCGACCAGCTGGAGGCCGTGGAGCGGGTCTCCGCGAGCCGCGGCCAGGACGGCCCGGACCTCGCCCTCCTCACCGACGGCCTGCGCGCCGAGCGCGAGCAGGGCATCACCATCGACGTGGCGTACCGCTACTTCGCCACGCCCCGGCGCCGGTTCATCCTGGCCGACACGCCCGGCCATGTGCAGTACACCCGCAACATGGTCACCGGTGCCTCGACGGCCGAGCTGACCGTGATCCTCGTCGACGCCCGCAACGGCGTGGTCGAGCAGACCCGCCGGCACGCGGCGATCGCGGCCCTGCTGCGCGTCCCGCACGTGGTGCTCGCGGTCAACAAGATGGACCTCGTCGGGTACGAGGAGTCCGTCTTCGCGGCGATCGCCGAGGAGTTCACGGCGTACGCGACCGAACTCGGTGTGCCCGAGGTCACCGCGATCCCGATCTCGGCACTGGCCGGTGACAACGTGGTGGAGCCGTCCGCGAACATGGACTGGTACGGCGGCCCGACCGTCCTGGAACACCTGGAAACCGTTCCCGTCACCCATGATCTGGCGCACTGCCACGCCCGGCTGCCGGTGCAGTACGTGATCCGGCCGCAGACCGCCGAACACCCGGACTACCGGGGCTACGCGGGCCAGATCGCGGCCGGCACCTTCCGGGTCGGCGACGAGGTCACGGTCCTTCCCTCCGGGCGGACCACGCGGATCTCCGGCATCGACCTGCTCGGCGAGCCGGTGGACGTGGCGTGGACGACGCAGTCGGTGACGCTCCGGCTCCAGGACGACATCGACGTCTCGCGCGGCGACCTGATCGTGCCGACGAAGGACGCGCCGGCCACCACGCAGGACGTGGAGGCGACCGTCTGCCATGTGGCCGACGAGCCGCTGACCGTCGGCCACCGGGTGCTGCTCAAGCACGGCACCCGCACGGTCAAGGCGATCGTGAAGGACATCCCGTCCCGGCTCACCCTGGACGACCTGTCCCTGCACCCGCACCCGGGGCAGCTCGTCGCCAACGACATCGGCCGTGTGAAGATCCGTACCGCCGAGCCGCTCCCGGTCGACTCCTACGCCGACTCGCGGCGCACCGGCTCCTTCATCCTGATCGACCCGAGCGACGGCACCACGCTGACCGCGGGCATGGTCGGCGAGTCGTTCGCCTCCCCCGAGCCGGTCAAGGACGAGTCCGAGAACGACGGCTGGGACTTCTGAGCATGAAGACGACCGACGTCTACTCGACGTTCGCGAAGGAGGGCGGCCGCATCGGCAGCGGCGCCCTCGGCAGCGGGCAGGGCGGGGTGGCCCGATGTGCGCGCTGACGTACGCGCACTGCCTGCGCGCCCCGTCCCCCCACCCGACGTCCCGGAAGCGACGAAGACCCCTGCCGAACTCCCGGCCACGACCTGAAAGTCCGTGACCGCCGGGCCAACGAGAGGAACCCCTCCCGTGCCTGCCAACCGCTCCAAGCTGTTCCGTCGCGGTATAGCCGCGCTCGCCGCACTCCCCCTGCTCACTCTCGCAGCCTGCGGCTACGGGTCCGAGTCCAAGAACGACGACACCGCCAAGATCGCGGCCGGGGCCAAGAAGACCGACGGGCTCGACTCCGTCAAGATCGGTTACTTCGGGAACCTGACGCACGCCACCGCCCTGGTCGGCAACCAGAAGGGCTTCTTCCAGAAGGAACTGGGCGCCACCCGGGCCGAGTACCAGCTCTTCAACGCGGGCCCGTCCGAGATCGAGGCCCTCAACTCGGGTTCCATCGACATCGGGTGGATCGGTCCCTCCCCGGCGATCAACGGCTACACCAAGTCCGACGGCAAGAACCTGCGCATCATCGGCGGTTCGGCGTCCGGTGGCGTGAAGCTGGTCGTCGACCCGAAGAAGATCAAGTCCCTGAAGGACGTCAAGGGCAAGAAGATCGCCACCCCGCAGCTCGGCAACACGCAGGACGTGGCCTTCCTCAACTGGGTGGCATCGCAGGGCTGGAAGGTCGACGCGCCAAGCGGCAAGGGTGACGTGTCGGTCATCCGCACGGACAACAAGGTGACCCCGGACGCCTTCAAGTCCGGTTCCGTCGACGGCGCCTGGGTGCCCGAGCCGACCGCGTCCAAGCTGGTCGCCGAGGGCGGCAAGGTGCTGCTGGACGAGTCGGCGCTGTGGCCGGACAAGAAGTTCGTGATCACCAACATCATCGTGCGGCAGGCGTTCCTCAAGGAGCACCCGAAGGCCGTCGAGGCCGTCCTGAAGGCCTCGGTCGAGGCCAACAAGTGGATCAACGCCAACCCGGACCAGGCGAAGGCGGCGGCCAACAAGCAGCTGGAGGCCGACTCCGGCAAGGCGCTGCCGGCGAAGGTCCTGGACCCGGCGTGGAAGTCCATCCGGTTCACCGACGACCCGCTGGCCGCCACCCTCGACACCGAGGCGCAGCACGCCGTGAAGGCCGGCCTGCTGGAGAACCCGAAGCTGGACGGGATCTACGACCTCACCCTCCTGAACAAGGTCCTCAAGGCCGAAGGTGAGAGCACCGTCGAAGACGCCGGGCTCGGCGTCAAGTAACCCCCGTAGCCGATGAGTTCCCAGGAGGTGACGACCATGGCCACGACCTTCGCCAAGGCCGCCGAGTCGGTCGAGCACGCGGCGCGCATCGAACATGTCTCGAAGTCCTTCGCGGGACCCGGTGGGCAGCAGCTCGTCCTGGACGACATCAGCCTCGATGTCGCTCCGGGCGAGTTCGTCACCCTCCTGGGGGCCTCGGGCTGCGGCAAGTCGACGCTGCTGAACCTGGTGGCCGGGCTGGACCAGCCCTCCGCCGGCAACATCACGACCGACGGGCGTCCGGCTCTGATGTTCCAGGAGCACGCCCTGTTCCCGTGGCTGACCGCGGGCAAGAACATCGAACTCGCACTGAAGCTCGGCGGCGTCGCGAAGAACGAGCGGCGCGGCCGGGCCGAGCAGCTGCTCGAACTCGTGCGGCTCCAGGGCGCGTACGGCAAGCGGGTGCACGAGCTGTCCGGCGGTATGCGCCAGCGTGTCGCCATGGCCCGCGCGCTGGCCCAGGACAGCCGGCTGCTGCTGATGGACGAGCCGTTCGCGGCGCTGGACGCGATCACCCGTGACCTGCTGCACGACGAGCTGACCCGGATCTGGGAGGAGACGGGGCTGTCCGTCCTGTTCGTGACGCACAACGTCCGCGAGGCGGTGCGGCTCGCGCAGCGTGTCGTGCTGCTGTCGTCCCGTCCGGGCCGGGTGGCGCGGGAGTGGCAGGTGGACATCCCGCAGCCGCGGCGCATCGAGGACGCGCCGGTCGCCGAGCTGTCCCTTGAGATCACCGAAGTCCTGCGTGGGGAGATCCGCCGCCATGGCCAGCACTGACACGACCAAGGCCGTCCGGCAGGACGCCGCGAGCGTCGAGGCGGGCCTGGACGCCCTGGAGACCGGTGTCGTCGGCCGGACCCCGTTCCGGCAGACGTTCGCCAACAAGATCCTGCCTCCGGTCGTCGCCACCGTGGTGGTGCTGCTGGCGTGGCAGGCACTGATCTCCTTCAAGATCGTCGACGATCCGACGAAACTGCCCTCCCCGGCCGACGTGGGCAACGAGTTCAAGGACGCCTGGCTGCAGGGCAAGCTGCTGGGCTACATCTGGACCAGCGTCTCCCGGGGTCTGCTGGGCTTCCTGTTCGCGCTGGCCATCGGCACGCCGCTGGGGCTGCTGGTGGCCCGGGTGAAGTTCGTGCGCGCCGCGATCGGCCCGGTGCTGTCCGGTCTGCAGTCACTGCCGTCGGTGGCGTGGGTGCCGCCGGCGGTGATCTGGCTGGGCCTGGACAACTCCATGATGTACGCGGTGATCCTGCTCGGCGCCGTCCCCTCCATCGCCAACGGTCTCGTCTCGGGCATCGACCAGGTGCCGCCGCTGTTCCTGCGGGCCGGCCGCACGATGGGGGCGACGGGTCTGAAGGGCGCCTGGCACATCGTCCTGCCGGCCGCGCTGCCCGGCTATCTGGCGGGCCTGAAGCAGGGCTGGGCCTTCTCCTGGCGTTCGCTGATGGCCGCGGAGATCATCGCCTCCTCACCCGACCTGGGCATCGGCCTGGGCGCGCTGCTGGAGAACGGCCGCAACGCCAGCTCCATGTCCATGGTGTTCGAGGCGATCTTCCTGATCCTGTTCGTCGGTATCGCCATCGACCTGCTGATCTTCAGCCCGCTGGAACGCCGGGTGCTGCGCAGCCGCGGCCTGCTGGTGAAGGGCTGACATGCGCGCTCCGGTCCTTCTCGTCATCGCCCACGGCAGCCGTGACCCGCGGCACGCGGCGACCGTGCACGCGCTCGTGGCGCGGGTACGGTCGCTGCGGCCGGGGCTGCGCGTGGAGACCGGTTTCCTGGACTTCAACGTCCCGTCCGTGCACGGGGTGCTGGAGTCCCTGGCGGCGGAGGACGTACGTGACGTCGTAGCCCTCCCGCTCCTGCTGACCCGCGCCTTCCACGCCAAGGCCGACATCCCCGCCGTGCTGCGGGAGGCGCCGGCGCGGCTGCGGATCCGCCAGGCGGATGTGCTCGGTCCGTCCCCGCTGCTGCTGTCGGCGCTGGAACGGCGGCTGTACGAGGCGGGGCTGACACCCGCCGGCAAACCCTCGACCGGGGTCGTGCTGGCCTCGGCGGGGTCCTCCGACCCGGAGGCGATCGCAGTGATCGCCGACATCGCGCGGGAGTGGTGGCACACCGGTTGGTGCGCCGTGCGGCCTGCGTTCGCCTCCGCTGGTTCTCCCACGGGGTTCCCCCGCACCGCGGACGCGGTACGCGAACTGCGCGCCCTCGGCTGCGAGCGGGTCGCCGTCGCGCCGTACGTCCTGGCCCCCGGGTTCCTGCCGGACCGTATCGCGCGGGGCGCGGCCGGGGCCGACGTGCTGGCCGACGTGCTGGGCGCGGCACCCGAGGTGGCGCGGGTGCTGCTGGAACGCTACGACGCGGCGTGCCGGCCGGCACTGGCGGCGCTGGGCGCCTGACGGCCCTGTCGGCCGGCGGGGCTCCGGCCGGTCAGAGGCCGAGCGCGTGCGTGAGCTGCTGGGTGAAGGTGAGGCTGCCGGTGCCGGCCCCCGCCGCGACGGCGACGGTCTCCAGCGCGGTGCGGATCCGCCCCCGGTTGGGCGGCAGGCCGTCCTCGGCGGACAGCGCCAGCTCGGCCTGGATGCTCTCCCCGCACCCGGCCAGTCCCGGGTACTCGGCGCGCAGTGCCCCGGTGAGCCGCTCGGCGACGGCCATGAGGATCTCGAGGTCGGGTGTGCCGTTCCTGGTGTCGATATGGCCGTAGTCGCCGAAGCCGGCCGGGCCGTTGAGGTTTCCGAAGTTGTAGGTGCTCATGTCCTGTCCTCGCTTGTGGCCCGAACGGGCCCTCGGGGGTGGGGAGTTGGCCCTGACTGGCCGAAGATTCCGGGACCGCTGACGTTACCGATGTCGAGGGGCTGCTCGCGGCCGGGGACGGGGAGCCGGTTCTTCACCCGCGGCCCCCGCGGTCCCGAGACGCTCTCCAGGTGGCGTGCCCCGTCGGTGTCCGGGGCGAGGACGTCCGAAAATCGTCACCCGTCCGAGTGACCGGTGTCCGTTGACCACGTCCTCGGACGGCGACGAGGAGCCCCGTCGGTGCGACCGCTCCGAGGCGTCCCCAGCCGATGCCGGGGCTCGACTCCGGGGCGCTCAGCCGCCAGGGCACGCCCTCCCTGCCGTACCGGGGCAGCGCCGCCCATGGTGTGTCCGTCACGCTCATACGCCCCCCTCCGGCCGCCAGCGCGCTTCACCCTAGGGACAGCCCGACGGGTTTGTCGCGAGGTTCGGCGAGCGCTGGCCCCGGGAGACGTGGGCGTGGTAGGGGCCGCCGGGTCCGGCGCTCCCCTGTGACGTCGGACCGCGGCGGCTTCTCGTTCTGCGCCGGTCGCGGCCCATGTGTCACACGAACGGCGAACTCGACGGGCTCGAGGGGCGTATATCGGCCACTGTGCCCACCGGTCAGTCGAAGCGGAGGGCGCCGGTGCGGGTGCGCTTGAGCTCGAAGAGGTCGGGGTGGCGGGCCAGCACCCGGAAGCTGTCGAAGAGTTCGGCCGCCTCGGTGCCGCGCGGAACGGCGCGCAGCACGGGCCCGAACCACACCGTTCCGTCGATGTGGAGGGTCGGCGTCCCCACGTAGCCGCCCGAGTCCGGCTCGGTGCCGGCCGTGTGACTGCGGCGCACGGCGTCGTCGTACGACGGGTCGTGGGCGGCGGCCGACAGCTCGGCGGGCAGCCCGAGTTCGGCGAGCGCCTCGGTGATCACCTGGTCGAAGTCCTTGGTGCCGCGTTCATGGATCCGGGTGCCGAACGCGGTGTACAGGTCGCGCAGCACCGTCGCACCGTGCCGTTCGGCGGCGGCCACGGCGACCCGTACCGGGCCGGTCGAGCGGTCCACCAGGTCCCGGTACCAGTCGGGCAGTTCGTTGCCCGTGTTGTGCAGGTACAGGCTCATCACCCGGAACCGGAGGTCGAGCGGGCGCAGGCGCTCGACCTCCAGCAGCCAGCGGGAGGTGATCCAGGCGAAGGGGCAGGCCGGGTCGAAGAAGAAGTCGATCCGGGTCGGGGCAGGCTCGGCGGCAGTGGCAGTGGCAGTGGCAGTGGCAGTGGCGCGGTACGTCATGGTGATGACGCTAGTCACCTATTGGGGCAGTGTCCCGACCCAATCACCCCTTCGGTCAATGGTCCAATTCTTCGGAGTCGTCGGCCTCCGCGTACCCCGGGTCCACGACGGCGATCTCCGTCCCGCGCAGGCGTTCGGGCTCCGCCACGATGTCGACCCGGGTGATCCGGCCGTCCGTCCCGATGGCGAAGGCCAGGACCAGGCGCGGCCGCCCGTGCTCCGCCATGACCAGTCCGAACTCGCCGTCCAGCAGGGCGAGTCCGGTCAGCTGGGCGCGGGCCGTGGCCGCCATGGCGCCCTGGGCGACGGTCTCGGCACCGCGCACGGTGATCGGTGCGGACGTGGGCACGGCCAGCGCGTCGGCGTGCAGCACCACGTCCGGGTCGAGCAGGGCGACCAGGGCGGTGAAGTCGCCGCCACGCGTGGCGGCCAGGAACGCCTCGACGGCCCGGCGGCGCCGTGCGGCGTCGGCGCCGGGTGCGGGCGGCCGGCCCTGGACGCGACGGCGGGCCCGGCTGGCCAGCTGCCGGGCGGCGGCGGGGGTCTTCTCGATCAGCGGGGCGATCTCCTCGAACGGCACGGCGAACATGTCGTGCAGCACGAAGGCGACCCGCTCGGCCGGGCCGAGGGTGTCGAGGACGACCAGCAGCGCGACCCCGATCTCGTCGGCCAGCAGCGCCTCCCGGGCGGGGTCGCCCGCCTCGGCGGAGACCGACGGTGTGTCGTGAGCGCGGTCGCCGGCGACTTCGCAGGACGCCTGGCCGCATGCGTCCAGGAAGTCCTCGCGCCGGTTGCGGCGGGCCCGCAGCAGGTTGAGGCAGACCCGCGTCACCACGGTGGTCAGCCACCCGGTGAGGTTGCGGACCGCGTCGAGGTCGGCCTGCCGGGCCCGCAGCCAGGCCTCCTGCAGGGCGTCGTCGGCCTCGGCTGCCGAGCCGAGCAGCCGGTGGGCCACGGCCGTCAGATGCGGCCGGTCCGCCTCGAACCGCGCCGCGAGCCGTCGCTCGGCATCCCCCGTGAAGTCGTCCACTTTTCCCCGTCCCCCTCCGACAAGTCCGGCACGAGCGGCTCACACCCGCCCGGGCCCACAGAACACCGATCCGGCCGGAAGATCAACCGGCGGAGGGCCGCGGCCGGCCGGCCCCACCGCCTCGTCCGCCAGGCGGACCAGGTCCGCGAGCGGCATCGACCCGGCGGCGCGGCACTCCCGTGCGAACCGGTTGGCGAGCCGCTGCAGCAGTTCGTTCAACGGGGCCGGGACGCCGTGCAGCCGGCCCGGCAGGGCGATCTCCCCGTTGAGGTAGTCGGCCTCGATGGTGCCGGTGCCCCGGGCGAGGGACTGCCAGGAGGATCCGCCGCCGCGTGGCGCCCGGTCCAGCGGCACCAGGGGACCTTGTCGCCGCGGGTCGCGCGCTCCTCCTCGGCGCCCGTGTACGCGATCCCGGCGGCGTCGAGGACGGCCGCCCCCCGGCCCGCACGCGCGCGGCACGTGCCGGGACCGGTTCCTCGTCGCCGGGCAGGCGGGGCGGGCTGCCGCGCCGGGCAGGCGGGGCGGGCTGCCGCGCCGGGCAGGCGGGGCGGGCTGCCGCGCCGGGCAGGCGGGGCGGGCTGCCGCGCCGGGCAGGCGGACCCGGACACCTTCGGCGTCCGGGGGGACCCGGGTCTGCGGGCCGGTCTCGTGCTGTCCGACGCGGTGGCCGCGGCCCGGGCCACCGAGGAGCTGTGCCGCCTGAGCGCCGACCCGCGGCCGGCCCTACCCCGCGAGGACCTGTCCCGCGCGCCGTTCCTCGGCCTGCGGAGCGTCACGCTCCCGGAGCCGTCAGCTCGACCAGTTTGAGCACGGTGTTCCAGTTCCGGCTCGTGGCGATCAGGCCCTTGGTCAGGCGCGGGCGGGACAGGGCCTCGGCGAGCTTGGAGCGGCCGAGGCCCTCGGGGACGTACAGGTACAGGCAGCGGTCGCCGAGGCGGAACTCCTCGGGGAGGTACGCGGCGGCGGTGATGTCCGCGTAGCGGTCCGGGGCGACCGGAGCGGAGAAGTAGGTGACGTGCAGCTGCCGGGGCTCCAGGTCGGCGGCCGGGAACGGACAGGCCTGGGCGACCGCCTTCAGATAGCCGTGGTCGCGCACGAGCACGTCGACCGGGAAGCCGAACCGCTCCTCGATCGCCCGGCCCAACTCCGCTGCGAGCGACTCCTCGTCGCCGTGGCCGGTGGTGAACACGGCCTGGCCGCTTTGCAGATGGGTCCGTACGCCGGTGTGGCCGAGGCCGGTCAGTAGCGTACGGAGGTCGGCCATGGGCACCTTCTTGCTGCCACCGACGTTGATTCCGCGCAACAGCGCCGCGTAGGTCGTCATCCGGCCACCCTAGAGCGGCCGTCGTGCCCCGTGGGGGTGGGCACGACGGCCGGGCCCGCGCTGGG
Organism: Streptomyces sp. NPDC037288; assembly: GCF_055603265.1. Lineage (NCBI taxonomy): Bacteria > Bacillati > Actinomycetota > Actinomycetes > Kitasatosporales > Streptomycetaceae > Streptomyces > Streptomyces sp. NPDC037288. The sequence goes on along the minus strand of NZ_JBVJVY010000002.1, from coordinate 57,634 downwards.
CGGGGCTGCGCGAAACTCTCGCCGATCAGCCGGTGCCGGATCAACCTCTACACGCGCCTGTGACTTGTTCAACAAAGTTTTGTAATCACAAACCGCCGCGCTGACGGCGGAACGGACAGCCCATGTCCGCCACGCGCCGCCCCGGAGACGGGAACCCCGAGACGCGTCCCCGAGAAGTGCGCATAGGTGTAAGGGGCCGCTGTCCTCCCCAGCGGTGAGCGGCGGGCCGCCGAGTTCACCGGGCAGCACGACGAGGGGCGTTCGTCCGGCCCATACGGTCGAACAGGAACAAGCGCAGAGGTGGCGGCAGGGGGCCGCCACCGCACACGAGGGGGAAGGCCCGCGATGGGGAACAGGGATGTGCGGGTGCGGGGGCTGGCCGCCCGCGCCGGCGGCTGGAGCGCCCGGCACCGCTGGGCGGCCGTCGGCATATGGGTGCTGTTCGTCGTGCTGGCGATGGGACTCGGCTCGGCGGCGGGCCGCGTCGACGTGGACGAGGCCGACCAGCTCAGGGGCGAGACACACACCGCCGCCGAGATCATCGACGACGCGGGGATCAAGCAGCCGGCCGCGGAGACCGTCCTGATCCAGGCCAAGAACGGTACGGTGACGGCGGCTTCGGCCGAGTTCCGGGCCGCCGTCGCCGACGTGGTCAAGGCCGTCGAGGGCACCGGGAGGGTCACGGCGGTGACCTCGCCCTACGACACCCACACCATCTCCCGGGACGGGCGCGGCGCGCTGGTGCAGTTCGACATGCGCGGCGACGCCAAGACGGCCGTCGACCGGGTCGCGCCGGTGCTGGACGCCGTCGCCGGGGTGCAGAAGGCGCATGACTCGCTGCGGATCGAGGAGATCGGCGGCGCCAGCATGCAGAAGCAGTACAAGGACGCCTTCGGGGACGACTTCCAGCAGGCCGAGTACTCGGCGGTGCCGGTGGCGCTGGGCATCCTGCTGATCGCCTTCGGCGCGCTGGTGGCGGCCCTGCTGCCGGTGGCCCTCGCGATCACGGCGATCATGGCGACGATGGGCCTGATGGGCCTGGTGAGCCATCTGCAGCCGATGAGCGACACCGCCAACTCCGTGATGCTGCTGGTCGGTATGGCCGTCGGCGTCGACTACTGCCTGTTCTACCTGCGCCGTGAGCGCGAGGAGCGGCAGGCCGGGCGGGACGCGGGCACCGCCCTCAGGATCGCCGCCGCCACCAGCGGCCGGGCGATCATCGTCTCCGGGGTCACGGTGTGCGTGGCGATGGCGGGCATGCTGTTCACGGGCCTCGCCACGTTCGAGGCGATGGGCCTGGCCTCGCTGATGGTGGTCGCGGTCGCCATGGTCGGCTCGGTGACGGTGCTGCCGGCGCTGCTGTCGCTGCTCGGCGAGCGGGTCGAGAAGGGGCGGATCCCGTTCCTCACCCGCCGCCGGCGCGGCAGGCGGGCCGCAGACGAGGGCAGCCGGTTCTGGACGGCCGTCCTGCGCGGTGTGCTGGCCAAGCCGCTGGTCTCCGTCGTCGTGGCGGCCGGCGTGCTGCTGGCGATCGCGGCGCCCGCGCTCGGCATGAAGACGCAACAGCTCACCCTGGACCAGGAGTTCGGCAAGTCCCTGCCGATCGTGCAGACGTACGACCGCATCAACGAGGCCTTCCCGGGCGGCAGCGAGCCGGCCCAGGTCGTCGTCGAGGCCAAGGACATCAACGCCCCCGGCGTACGGCAGGCGCTGGCCGACTTCAAGAAGCAGGCCATCGCCTCGGGCGCCTCGCGCGGCCCGGTCGACATCAAGCTGCACGTCGCGCAGAACGTGGCCCTGGTCTCCGTGCCGCTGGTCGGCGGCTCGGACATGGACCGGGCGGTCAAGAGCCTGGACACGCTGCGCGACGAGGTACGGCCCGCCACCCTCGGCAAGGTCGGCGGCGTGCGGGCGCCGATCACCGGACAGGTCGCCGGCAACCACGACTTCAACGACCAGCTCCTCGGCTCCGTCGTCCCGGTCTTCGCGTTCGTCGTCGTCTTCGCCTTCCTGCTGATGCTGCTGTCGTTCCGCTCGCTGACCGTCGCGATCACGTCGATCGCGCTGAACCTGCTGTCGGTGGGCGCCGCGTACGGCATCCTCGTCGCCGTCTTCCAGCACGGCTGGGGTGCCTCGCTGGTGGGCGCGCAGGGGGTCGGCGCGATCGTGACCTGGCTGCCGCTGTTCCTCTTCGTGATCCTGTTCGGGCTGTCGATGGACTACCACGTGTTCGTGGTCTCCCGGATCCGCGAGGCCCGCATGCGCGGCCGTACGACGAAGGACGCGATCCGGCACGGGGTGGTCACCACGGCCGGTGTCGTCACCAGCGCCGCGGTCATCATGGTCGCCGTGTTCGCGATCTTCGGCACGCTGTCGATGCAGTCCATGAAACAGATGGGTGTGGGTCTGGCCGCGGCGGTCCTCATCGACGCGACGGTCATCCGCGGGGTGCTGCTGCCGGCGGTGATGGCGCTGCTCGGCGAGCGCAACTGGTACCTGCCGAAGTGGCTGCGCCGCCTGCCCGACCTCACCCACGACGAGGCCCCGCCGGCGGCTGCCGTGCCGACGGCGCACGGGGAGGCCGAGCGGCTGCCGGTCTGACGCCGGGGTCCAAACCGGCGCCCGCCCGGCGGGGTGGTTGAGAGGGTGCGCGGGTGCGGGGCGTGGGGGCTGGTCGCACAGTTCCCGCGCCCCTCAGGAGCTGCAGGTCCGTCGGCCCGGGGGGCGGCCGCCGCTCGGGCGGCCGAACCCCGCCCCGCCACAGCGCAGGGCTCCGGTGAAACGCGGGCCGGACGGCCTACTCCCCCGCACGCCGCGGCAGTTCGGCTTCGATGAGGTCCGCCGCGCGTAGCGTGCCGCCCTCCTCGGCCGTCTCCGCCTGGATCTTCTTCAGCCGGCGGGCCACTTCCGGGTCGTCCACCAGGGCGAGCGCGGCCTCGCGCAGACGCTCACCGGTGGCCTCCTCGGTGTCCAGCCGCCGGGCGACACCGAGCCCCTGAAGCATGTCGGCGTTGCCGAACTGGTCGACGGCCTGCGGTACGGCGATCATCGGCGTGGCGGTGGCCAGCCCCTCCTGGCTGCCGCCCGCGCCCGCGTGCGTGACGAACAGGTCGGCCTGCCGGAGGATCGCCAACTGCGGTACCCAGCTGTGCACTTCGACGTTGTCCGGTACGTCGCCCAGCTCGGCGGGGCCGACATGCCGGCCGGCCTGGAGGACCAGGTGCCAGCCGGGCAGGTCGCCGAAGGCACGCACGCACTCGCGGTAGAACGCGGGCTGCCTGGTGAAGGCCGAGCCCAGCGACACCAGCACGACCTTCTCGGCGCCGGCCGGCCGCTGCCAGCTCCCCTGGTCGGAGCGGTCGCCCTGACAGGCGCCGACGAAGCTGTGGACGCGCTCGTCGACCCGGTCGGCGTGCGGTTGCAGCGCCTTCGGCATGAGGACGATCGACCGGGCCGGGCGACCGGCGAACGGGTCCGGGTGCTGGGTGATCCCGTTCTCCCGCAGCCACGCCTCGAACCGGGCGTAGTACGCCTGTCCGCGCGGCGTCTTCCCCGGCTCGGCCCACATCGGCTCGGCCACCTCCTCCTCGTACCCCTCCCAGGCGACGAGGTTCGGCGAGAGGGAGACCGCCGGGACGCCCCAGCGGTGGGCCAGGACGCGGGCCGGGTAGGAGGCGATGTCGTGCAGGACCAGGTCGGGCTCGTCACCGGCGTAGGCCTCGATGAGCTGCGGGAGCGCCTGGATCGCGTCCGCGAGGAACGGCTCCACGTTGTCCAGCAGCGTCGTCCCCCAGGCCTCCGGGTCGGCATCGGGTCCGGGCAGCGTCGAGGTGTACGGCACGGGCCGGGCCCCGGTGGCGGCCACCTTCTCGGCGAACACCGGCGGGATGGCGTACGTGACCCGGTGGCCCCGGGCGACGAGTTCGCGGATCACCTCCAGGCTGGGGTTCACGTGGCCGTGCGCGGCGATGGAGAACATGGCGATGTGTGCGGGAGCGGTCATGACACACACCGTAGACGAGACGAGACGTCTCGTTCAAAGTATTTCCCGCTCGTGGTCCTGCCGCTCAGCGCTGGTAGCGGGCCAGCACCGGGTTGCCGTCCTCGACGAGGCGTCTGCGCAGCTCGGCGAGGCCGATCGCGCCGCTGTAGTACTCCTGGAAGGCCGGGGTGGCGACCTTGTCCTTCCACTCGGGGTAGCCGCGGACGGACTGGGCGGGCGCCGGGCGGAGACGGCCGGCCAGGGCCGTGCCGGTCGCCCAGCCGTTCTCCGCGGCGTGCAGGGCCGGGTCCTTCAGTGCCTGGGTGCCGGTGGGCAGCATCCAGTCGCCGAGCGCGAGGCGGACCATGTTCTCGGGCCGCAGGAGGAAGTCGATGAACGCGGCGGCCTCCTTCTTGTGCGGGCAGCCGGCGGAGACGGACAGGGTCTGCGGACTGACCCCCTGGGTGAGCCCGGCGGCGCCCGCGGGAGCGGGCAGCACCTCCCAGCGGAAGCCCTTCGGTGCCTGCTGCACGATCTGCTGGCGGTAGGAGAAGCCCAGCGGGACCATCGCGTACCGGCCGCCGAAGAAGCCGGGCAGGGTGTCCGAGCCGCCGCTGCCCAGCGTCGAGGCGGGGGCGCTGTGGTCGACGGCGACCTGGTCGTGGACCGTGCTCGGCACGACCGCGTCGCCGGGGGCGAAGCGCACGCTCACCCTGCCGTCCGCGCCCCGGTGGAAGAGCCGGCCGCCCGCCGACAGGGAGAGGTTGAGCGTGGCGGAGACGGGTTCCTTCAGCGGCCAGGCCACCCCGTACCTGCCGGGCCCGCTGAGCTTCTTCGTCACCTGCCGGAACTCCGCCCAGGTCCAGGGGCGTTCGGGGGTCGGGATGCGTACCTTCGCCGAGCGCAGCCAGGCGGCGTTGGCGATCAGCACCCGGGGCTCCTGGAGGAAGGGCACGCCGTAGATGCCGCGGCCGAAGGTGGCCGTGTCCCAACTCGCCTGCGGTATGCCGGACCTGAGCCGGGCAGGCAGCAGATGGGTCAGGTCGGCGAGGTAGCCGCCGTAGGCGAAGTCGGCCAGGTCGTCGGAGGCGTCGTGGATGACGTCCGGCGCCTCGCCGCCCTCGAAGGAGGTGAGCAGCTGGTCGTGGACGCTGTCCCAACTCCCTTGTAGGTACGCGACCTTGACATCGGGATGTGTCGCGTTCCACTCCCTGACCAGGGCCTTGCTGGCGGCGACGGACTCCTGCTGCCAGGCGAGGGACTGGAAGCGCAGGGTGATCGACCCGCCGTCGCGGTGGGCCGGTGACGAGCAGCCCGCGAGGAGCAGCAGGACGCCGAGGAGTGCGACGGTCACGCGGGTCGTGCGGGGCATGCGGGTGGTCATCAGCTCTTCACCGCCCCGGCGAGCAGGCCGGCCGTGATCCGCCGCTGGACCAGGGCGAAGACGGCCAGGGAGGGAAGCGTGGCGAGGAACGCGGCGGCGGCCAGCGGGCCCAGGTCGGCCACGCCCTCCGCCCCGATGAAATGGGTGAGGACGACCGGCAGGGTCTGTTTCCCGGGGCTCTTGAGCAGCACCAGCGCGAAGAAGAACTCGTTCCACGCGGTGACGAACGCGAACAGCCCCGTCGCCGCGAGGCCGGGCGCGAGCAGCGGCGCCGTCACCGACACGAGGGTGCGCAGCCGCCCGGCGCCGTCGACGGCCGCCGCCTCCTCCAGTTCGGGGGGCACCGCCCGGACATGACCGACGAGCATCCACAGCGCGAACGGCAGCGCCCACACGACGTACACCACCACCAGCCCGGCCAGGGAGTCGACGAGGCGCAGATGCTTCAGCACCAGGAACAGCGGGATGATCACCAGCACGAAGGGGAACGCCTGACTGACCACCACCCACCCCGTGGCGGCCCGGGCGAGCCGGGTGCGGTGCCGGGCCATGACATACGCCATCGGCGTCGCGAGCAGGACGGCGGCGACGGCGGTCGCGAGCGCCACCAGCAGGGAGTTGAGGGCGGCGTGCGCGAGCGGCTGCTCCCGGAAGGCCTGCCGGACATTGGCGAGGGTCGGATGGCGCGGGAGCCACGTCGGGTGCAGACTGCCCAGTTCGCGCGGGGGCTTCAGGGCCGTGGACAGCAGCCACAGGAGCGGGAAGGCCAGGAAGAGCAGATAGCCGAGCAGGGCGGCGTACTGTCCGGCGCGTGCCGCGCGGCGGGTCCTCATGCGTCCACACCTCCGCGCAGCCGGCCGGCCAGGAACACCGCGAGCAGGACCGAGACGACGGCGACGAGCACACAGCCCATGGCCGCCGCGTAGCCGAACTGGCCGTAGCGGAAGGCCTCTTCGTAGGCGAACAGCGAGGGCAGCCGGGTCCTGCCGCCGGGGCCGCCGCTGGTGAGGACGTAGACCAGGGCGAAGGAGTTGAGGTTCCAGATGAGGTTGAGCGCGGTGATGGCGAGGGCCACCGGTCTGAGCACGGGCCAGGTGACCGCGCGGAAGCGGCGCCAGGCACCGGCGCCGTCGACCGCGGCGGCCTCGTGGAGTTCGCGCGGGACGTTCTGCACTCCGGCGAGCAGGGCGACCGTGGTCTGCGGCAGGCCGGCCCAGACGCCGACGACGATCACCGCGGGCAGGGCGGTGGCCAGGTCGCCGAGCCAGTCGTGGCCGTCACCGAGGCCAAGGTCGCGCAGGGTCTCGTTGAGGATGCCGGCGTCCGGGTTGTAGACGAGCCGCCACATGATGCCGACGACGACCTCGGGCATCGCCCACGGCACGATGGCGAGCGCGCGGGCCGGCCAGCGCAGCCGTAAGTCCTCCTCGAGGAGCAGGGCGAGGCCGAGCGCCAGCAGGAACTGGGGCACGGTGACGCCGGCCGCCCAGGCCAGGCCGATGCGGAACGACTCCCAGAAGAGCGTGTCGTGCGGCAGGTCCCGGAAGTTGAGGGTGCCGATCCACCGGGTGGCCTGGGTGCGGCCGGACTGGGCGTCGGTGAACGCCAGCAGGACGCCGTAGAGCAGCGGCCCCACGCTGAACAGGAGGATCGGGATCAGGGCGGGCAGCACGAGGAACCAGGTGCCCTGCCCGGCTGCGCGGCGACCGCCCGGCCGTCGCACGTCGGCCACCGATGTCACGGAATCAGCCCCTTCGCCTGATGCGATTGGCGTGTTCATGGTCGTGAAGGCCCGATACCTCGTCAAGGGACCGCGCACACCGTTCGACCTGGACGAATGCGAGACTGGCCGGGTACGGCACACGCACCCCAGCTGGACGGCACGGAGGCGGCACGATGGACGAGGCACGGGCACGGGACGTACTGGCCACGGCGGGAGTGCTGCCGGGCCCGGCCCGGGACGCAGCCCTCCTCGCCCTCGGTGAGAACGCGGTGTTCGCCGCCGGCGACCTGGTGGTGAAGGTGGGCCGCGACGCCGAGCTGCTGGAGCGGGCGCGGCGTGAGCTGGACATCGCCCGCTGGCTGGCCGAGGCGGGCGTGCCGGCGGTACGGGCGGCCGAGCCGGAGCCGCGGCTGGTGGAGGGCCATCCGGTGACCGTGTGGCACCGGCTGCCCGAGCCCGTACGTCCCGCCGAGCCGGGGGATCTGGCGCGGCTGCTGCGGATCGTGCACGCACTTCCCTCTCCTCCTTTCGCGTTGCCGCCGCGCGAGTTGCTGGGTGGCGTGGAGCGGTGGCTGCGGCTGGCGGGCGACGCGATCGACGCCGACGACGCGGCGTACCTGCGTGCGCGCCGGGACGGCTTCGCGGCGGCCGCGGCGGCACTGACGCCCCATCTGCCGCCGGGCCCGATCCACGGTGACGCGCTGCCCCGCAATGTGCACGTCGGGCCGGACGGGCCGGTCCTGGTCGACCTGGAGACCTTCTCCGCCGACCTGCGCGAGCACGACCTGGTGGTCATGGCGCTCTCCCGCGACCGGTACGGGCTGCCCGCCGAGGCGTACGACTCCTTCACCGAGGCATACGGGTGGAACGTGCGGGAGTGGGAGGGCTGTACGGTGCTGCGCGGCGCCCGGGAGACCGCCAGCTGCGCGTGGGTGGCCCAGCACGCGCCGAGCAGTCCGAGGGCGCTGGCCGAGTTTCGGCGACGGGTGGGGTCGTTGCGGGACGGGGACGAGACGGTGCGCTGGTACCCGTTCTGACAGTGCTCGCCGCCGGCGACTACGCCGGCTGGTTCTCGGTCAGCTCCCGCTGGGGCCACGTGCCGTCAACCACCGCGTCCGGCTCACCCCTGCGGCGCAGAAACGCCTGGAAGTCCGCCGCCCACTGCGCGTACCACTGGATCTGCCGCTGGTGGAGTTCGGCGGCGCCGAGTGCGGCGATCTTCGGGTGGCGGTCGGCTATCGCGGACGCGAGCCGCGCTGCGGCGAGGGCGTCGGCGGGGGCCGTGTGGGCCGCGTCGAGGGATATGCCGTACTCGGCACACACCGCTTCCAGGTTCCGCTTGCCGCGGCGGTAGCGATCGACCCAGCGGTCGATGGTGTAGGGGTCGATGACCGGGGCGGGGGCGGGGCCGCCCAGGCGGTCGGAGAGGGACGGCAGGGCGTGGCGGCGCAGTTCCGCGGAGAGCAGGGTGAGATCGAACGCGGCGTTGTAGGCGACGACCGGGACGCCCGTCTTCCAGTACCCCACCAGGACGTCGGCGATGGAGTCGGCCACCCGGTCGGCCGGGTGGCCCTCGGCCGCCGCCCGCTCGTTGCTGATGCCGTGCACCGCCACCGCGTCGGCAGGGATCTCCACGCCCGGATCGGCCAGCCATTCCCTGCGCCCCACGGGCTCACCGGCCCTGACCTCGATCACCGCGCCGGTGACGATGCGCGCCTCGCGCGGATCGGTCCCGGTCGTCTCCAGGTCGAAGCCGATCAGCAGCTCCCGGTGCCAGCCCATGGGCGTCCCCCCTTCTTGGTGGTGCTTTCCCCCAGTGGCCTCCACCATCGCACGCGGCACTGACAATCCGAGGACCGCGTTCCGCTTGCCGTCACGGACAGTTCAGGACACCGGGCGCGAATCCGCCCAGGCGAGATCGAACTCCTCGCGGTATGTCGGGAAAAGACCGGCTTCGCCAACCTCGTCCGACTTGACCAGTCTGCTGCCGTTGCGCAGCACCAGTACCGGCGACTCCATCCCGCGCGCTCCGCGCAGATAGGACTGCACCACCGCGATGCCGTCGGCGCCGTCGCCGTCCACCAGGTAGGCGGTGAAGCGCGGTGTCTCGTCGTAGACCTGGATCTCGAAGGCGCCCGGGTCGCGCAGCCGGGAGCGGACCCGGCGCATGTGCAGGATGTTCATCTCGACGGACCGGCTCAGTTCGCCCCGTTTCATCCCGAGCTCGCGCTCGCGGCGCTTGACCGAACTGGAGGCCGGGTTGAGGAAGAGCAGCCGTACCCGGCAGCCGGACTCGGCGAGCCGGAGCAGACGGCGTCCGGAGAAGTTCTGCACCAGCAGGTTGAGGCCGATGCCGATCGCGTCGAGGCGGCGTGCGCCGCCGAAGAGGTCCTCGGCCGGGAACTGGCGCATCAGCCGCACCCGGTCGGCATGGACGGCCACGACGTCCGCGTACCGGTCGCCGACCAGGTCCTCGACCGCGTCCACCGGCAGCCGGCGTGCGGAGGGCACGTCACCGCCGGCGCCGAGCATCTCCAGCAGCCGGGCCGAGGCGCGCTCCGCCTGGTTCAGGACCGCCTCCGACAGCGCCCTGTTGCGGGAGACGACGTTGCGGGTGACCTCCAGTTCGTCCAGGGCGAGTTCGAGGTCGCGGCGCTCGTCGAAGTAGGGCTCGAAGCACGGCCAGTGCTGCACCATCAGCTCGCGCAGCTGCGGCAGGGTGAGGAAGCTGAGCACGTTGTCGTCGGCCGGGTCGAGCAGGTAGCCCTTGCGGCGGCTGACCTCCCGCACGGCGACCGCGCGCTGGACCCACTCCTGTCCGGCCGGGCCGGCCGCGGCGACCACCCAGTCGTCCCCGTGGACGGGTTCGTAGATGGGCCGCAGCACGGCGGCCACGACCGCGCGCAGGCGTTGTTCGACGAGGTTCAGCCAGATGTAGGCCCGGCCGGCCCGCTGGGCGCGGGTACGCACCTCGCGCCAGGCGTCGGCGTCCCAGTCCAGCTCCGGCCCGATGGATCCCGCGTCCATCGGGCGGGCCAGGGACACCGCGCCGGGCGGGACGTCTGTGGAGTGCCCCTCGTGACCCTCGTCACCAGGGGGCAGCTCCAGCCCTCCCGAGCCCACCCGTGCACCGCCTTCCGCTCCCCCGGGCCTTTCCCGTCTCAACGATCAAGGAAGGGTACTCCGCGAGGGGTCGGCGGTGCAGCCGGATGGACAGGTCGGCTTCTCAACTGCTTTCGTCAACCACGCCAGTTCCAATGGCCGTTCTGTCCTGCCAGGTCACGGGGAGTGAGCGGATTCATAGCCGTGACGTCCCGCGGGGCGATGGTGAAGCCCTGCCAGTGCACCGGCATGGGCTGCTGGTCCTCGTCGCGCGCGATGTGGTGGAAGCCGACGTTCATCCAGATCACCGGGTGCGTCAGGGGCTGTCCGCCGACCCACTTGTCGACCGCCGCGGGGTGCCCGTGGCCGCATGTCCGGGGGTTGTCGCTGGCGAACAGCTCGCACGGGTTGTACTCGGTGACGTACAGGTCGTGCCGGGTGAAGCTGCGGCCGGGGTACTTGGTGGTGGGTCCGGGGACGATCTCGTACGAGCGGGCGTGCCCGTCCTTGTTCTTCCCCGTCGCGCTGACCACCCGCCACCAGCGGTAGTCCTTCAGGTCGCCGGTGAGTTCCCTGGTGACCTCCGTGCGGGTGGTCTTCGTGGTCGGGCCGTGCTGCCCGCCGGTGCCGGGGCTGACGGCCGAGTCGTACTGTTCGACCTTCGTCTTCGACGAGCCGTCGAGGCCGAAGTCCAGCCGCCAGAAGACGTTGTGGCTGTGGCTGGTGGCATAGGCCTTGGCGCCCTTGCCGACGGGCCAGCCGCGTCCGTCGCCGGCGTCGTAGTCCTCCCAGGACAGGCTGCCGGTCGCACCGACGTTCATGGCGATCGTTCCGTCGTCCTGGAAGCGCCACTCGGTGATGTACTCGTACCAGCCGACCTGGTTGACGGTGTAGACGAGGAAGTCCTTGCCCTGGGCCTGGTAGACCTTGTCCGAGCCGGTGTCGTGCAGGCGGTAGGCGTGGCCGCGGGAACGCGTGGTGGCGCACAGGCCCTTGACGTCCGGGTGGGCCGGGTCGACCGCGTCGGGGACCTTGACGGACTTGATGGTGCCGCCGGGGCACTCGGCGGGCGACAGGTTCATCAGCGCGGCGGCGAAGTCCTCGTCCGTCAGGTCGCTGTACTCGTGCCCGCCGTCGTCGTAGGGGACGTGGATCTGGCCGAGTCGGGCGCTGTTCAGGACCCTGATCGGCTTCGGTTCGTCCCTGGGCTGGTAGCTGATCTTCTCCAGGACGAGGCCGGCCTTGCTGTCGTAGTGCCAGCACATGCGCCAGGTCGTGCCGGTGGAGAGCTTCTGTTCGAGGCGGTAGGCGGCGCTGCAGTCGGCGGCGGGCGCGGCTGCGGCGGTTCTCGGCCGGGCGGTGGCCGGTCCGGCGGCGGTCGTGGCGCCGGCGGTCAGCGCGGCCACGGCCAGTCCGACGGCCGCGGCCCTGCGCGGACGGCGGAATCGGTACTCGGGCATGACGAGGTGACTCCCTTGCAGGAGATGCGGTGGCTCCCTCGCAGGAGATGCAGGGAGAGGTCGGGAAGAGCCGGTCAGCCGTGGTCGAGGGCGGTGACCTTGTGCGCGCTCAGATCGATCACCATGGACCTGGTGTCGATCCAGGGTCCGTTCCTGACCTTGGTGAACAACCGGACGCACCGGTGTACGCCGCACCGGTCGAGGGCGGCGGGCCGGGCGCCCGGAACCGCCCGGTAGATGCCGCCGCTGAGCAGCAGCTGGTCCGGGGAGGTGAGTTCCCGGCCGGTGGCGTCCTTGTAGTCGGCTTTCAGGCCCGCGCCGAGCGGGGCGGCGATCAGGAGCCGGGCCGCCTCGGCGTTCTCGGCCCGGCTCGGCGGCGGCTGGACGCCGCGCTGGGTGCCGGTCCGCTCCACCTTGCCGGTGTCCAGGTCGACGGTCTTGGTGACGAGGGTGTCGTCCCGGTAGTCGTAGAAGGTGATGTCGGCCCGGCGCGGCGCGCGGGGGTCGTCCGCCTCGCCGGCCTCGGGTTCGGCGAGGTCGGCGCTCAGGCGCTGCGGCCCCCGGCCGCCGGCCGCGTTCTCGCCCGTGTGCGCCAGCTGCCCGGTCAGGGCGATCCGCTCGGCCCGCCGGATCTCGTCGCCGGTCAGCGGGTCGCGCCCGGTGCCCTTGCCGCCCTCGGCCGGCGCCTGTTCCACGACGGCGGGCCGGACCCCGTCCGGGCCCTGACCGGCCTGCGTACCGCCGCCGCGCGCTCCTCCCGACGCGTCCGCCCCCGCCGTGCCCGGCAGGGCGATCGCGACCGCCGCGGCGGTCCCCGCCGTCGCGAGGGCCACTCCTGCCACTAACTTTCCCAGATGGCGGTGCACTGTCTCACGCACATGGCCCCCTGCTCCCCGTGGTCCCACGGGGGGTACGTGTTGCCCCACTGGTTCGGCACACGGCGGGTACGAGCGCCGTCGCGTGCGCTGGTCGATGGGTAAGAGGGACGCAAGACACGGAAGGTTCCGTCACTTTCGGGAGACTCGGGGGCCAACGCGGCCCCAGGGCGGCAGCACACCTGGGAGAGTCGTATCCATGCAGGTCTGGCCTGGAGAGGCGTATCCGCTCGGCGCCACCTATGACGGCGCCGGAACCAACTTCGCGGTCTTCACGGAGGCCGCGGACCGAGTAGAGCTGTGTCTGCTGCACGACGACGGCTCGGAGACGGCGGTGGAACTGCGCGAGAGCGACGCGTTCGTGCGGCACGCGTATGTGCCGGGCGTGATGCCGGGACAGCGGTACGGGTTCCGGGTGCACGGCCCGTACGACCCCGGGCGCGGGCTGCGCTGCAACTCCGCGAAGCTGCTGCTCGACCCGTACGCGAAGGCGGTCAGCGGCGCGATCCGCTGGGGCGAGGAGGTGTACGGCTACCACTTCGGCGCCCCGGACAGCCGCAACGACCTGGACTCGGCTCCGCACACCATGGCCTCGGTGGTGATCAACCCGTACTTCGACTGGGGCGACGACCGGCCGCCGCGCACCGAGTACCACCACACGGTGATCTACGAGGCCCATGTCAAGGGTCTGACCATGCGTCACCCGGGGCTGCCGGAGGAGCTGCGTGGCACGTACGCGGCGCTCGCTCATCCGGCCGTCATCGACCACCTGACCAGGCTCGGGGTGACGGCGCTCGAGCTGATGCCCGTCCACCAGTTCGTGAACGACCACCGGCTGGTCGACCTGGGGCTGGGCAACTACTGGGGCTACAACACCATCGGCTTCTTCGCCCCGCACAACGCGTACGCCTCCTGGGGCGACCGCGGCCAGCAGGTCCTGGAGTTCAAGTCGGCGGTCCGGGCGCTGCACGAGGCCGGGATCGAGGTCATCCTGGACGTCGTCTACAACCACACCGCCGAGGGCAACCATCTGGGCCCGACGCTGTCCTTCAAGGGCCTCGACAACCCGTCGTACTACCGGCTCGCGGACGATCCGCGCTACTACACGGACACCACGGGCACCGGGAACTCGCTGCTCATGCGCTCCCCGCACGTGCTCCAGCTGATCATGGACTCGCTGCGGTACTGGGTCACCGAGATGCACGTCGACGGCTTCCGCTTCGACCTCGCGGCCACGCTCGCCCGGCAGTTCCACGAGGTGGACCGGCTGTCGTCGTTCTTCGACCTGGTGCAGCAGGACCCGGTGGTCTCCCAGGTGAAGCTGATCGCCGAGCCGTGGGACGTGGGCGAGGGCGGCTACCAGGTCGGCAACTTCCCGCCGCTGTGGACCGAGTGGAACGGCAAGTACCGGGATACGGTACGGGACCTGTGGCGGGGCGAGCCGCGGGCGCTGGCGGAGTTCGCCTCCCGGCTGACCGGCTCCTCGGACCTCTACCAGGACGACGGCCGCCGTCCGCTGGCCTCGATCAACTTCGTCACCTGCCACGACGGCTTCACGCTGCACGACCTCGTCGCGTACAACGACAAGCACAACGCGGCCAACGGCGAGGACAACCGCGACGGCGAGAGCCACAACCGGTCCTGGAACTGCGGGGCGGAGGGCGAGACCGACGACCCGGAGGTGCTCCGGCTGCGCGCCCGGCAGATGCGGAACTTCCTCGCGACGCTGATGCTGTCCCAGGGCGTGCCGATGATCAGCCACGGCGACGAGTTCGCCCGCACCCAGCGCGGCAACAACAACGCCTACTGCCAGGACAACGAGATCTCCTGGCTGCAGTGGCCGGAGTCCCTGGAGAGCGACCTGCTGGAGTTCGTCCGTGCGATGGTGTGGCTGCGCCGGGACCACCCGGTGCTGCGCCGGCGCCGTTTCTTCCACGGCCGTCCCGTGGAGGGCACCCACGACGAGCTCTCCGACATCGCCTGGTTCACCCCGGAGGGTGCCGAGATGACCCAGCGGGACTGGAACTCGGCGCGGGCGTCCGCGCTGACGGTGTTCCTGAACGGCAACGCGATCTCCGAGCCGGGCCCGCGCGGGGAGCGCATCACCGACGACTCGTTCCTGCTGATGTTCAACGCCTCCCCGGCGCCGCTGGACTTCCTGGTGCCGGTCGACCACGGCCGGCAGTGGCAGGTGATCGTCGACACCGCCCAGCCGGACGGGGTACCGCCGGGGTCCGGTACGAAGGTCGGGGCGGGCGACCGGATCACCTTGCCCGACCGCAGCCTGACGGTGCTGCAGCGGCCGGCGTAGCGGACCGGACGAGCCCGGGACGGCAGCCTGCCGGCGGGGCTGCCGTCCGGTACACGCGCGTGCGTCCGTGCGGGGGCCGGTGACACGAAAGCCGGCGGGCTGGGTACGTAGGTTCTCATGACTTCTGCGCGACCCGGACCGGCGGTGCCCACGGCCACCTACCGGCTGCAGCTCCAGCCCGCGTTCCCGTTCGCCGCCGCCACGGCGGCCGTACCGTACCTGGCGTCGCTCGGCGTCTCGCACCTGCACCTGTCCCCCGTCCTGGAGGCCGTGCCCGGATCCCCGCACGGGTATGACGTGGTGGACCACGCGCGCGTGCGCGAGGAACTGGGCGGCGAGGAGGGCCTGCGGTCGCTGGCGCGCACCGCGCGGGAGCACGGGCTCGGCCTGGTGGCCGACATCGTGCCGAACCACATGGCCATGGCGCCCCGCCACAACCACGCCCTGTGGGAGGTACTGCGCGAGGGCCCCGGCTCGCCGTACGCGCGCTGGTTCGACATCGACTGGCAGGCGCAGGGCGGCCGGGTGCTGCTGCCCGTGCTCGGCGGTCCGGTCGGCTCCCAGCTGGAGCATCTCGTCGTCGAAGGCGACGTGCTGCGCTACCACGAGCACGCCTTCCCGCTGCGCGCGGGCACCGGTGAGCTGCCGCTGCCGGAGCTGCTGGACGCCCAGTGGTACCGCCCGGTGTGGTGGCGGCTGGCCCGCACCGAGCTGAACTACCGGCGGTTCTTCAGCATCTCGGAGCTGATCGGGCTGCGTGTGGAGGATCCGGAGGTGTTCGACGCCACCCACGCCAAGGTCCTCCAGCTGCTGCGCGAGGGAGTGATCGACGGGCTGCGCGTCGACCATCCCGACGGCCTCGCCGACCCCGACGGCTACCTCGCGCGGCTGCACGAGGCGACCGGCGGGCGCTGGACGGTGGTCGAGAAGATCCTCGCCGACGGCGAGCGGCTGCCGGCGTCCTGGCCCGTCGCGGGCACCACCGGGTACGACGCCCTGCGCCAGGTCGACGGCCTGTTCACGGACCAGACGGGGGCGTACGAACTGCTCGGCCGCTACCGGGCCTTCGCGGCCCCGCAGACGGACCGGGGCGGCAACTGGGAGGCGACGGTACGGCGGGCGGCCTACAAGGTGCTCACGCACGAGCTGGCCGCCGAGACCGACCGGCTCACGCGGGTCGCCACCCGGCTGTGCGCCTCCTCGCCCGACCTCGCGCTGCGGGACCGGGCTTCCTGGGCGCTGCGCACGGCCGTGGAGGAGCTGCTGGTCCGGATGCGGGTGTACCGGCCGTACGCCTCCGGGGACGCGGCCGCCGTCGTCACCGAGGAGGCCGCCGAGGAGGCCCGGCTCGCCTTCGTGGTGCCCGAGGAGGCGGAGGCCGTCGGGATCGTGCGCCGGCTGCTCGTCGAGCCGCCCGGAGACCCGTCGGCGCCGGACCACTCCGACCGGGTGGAGTTCCGTACCCGGTTCGCGCAGACCGCGTCGGCGCTGCGCGCCAAGTCGGTCGAGGACACGGCGTTCTACCGCTATGTGCCCCTGCTGTCGGCGACCGAGGTGGGCGGCGATCCGGGCCGGCCGGGGGTGTCCCCCGAGGACTTCCACGCGTACTGCGCGCGCGTGCAGCGGGACTGGCCGGTCACCGGCACGGTGCTCTCCACGCACGACACCAAGCGCAGTGCGGACGTGCGCGCCGCGCTGGCCGTGCTCACCGAGTGCCCCGGCCGGTGGGCGGAGCTGCTGGCGGAGTTGAACCAGCCCGAAGAGGGCGTGAGCGTACCGGACGGGCAGCTGGCCTGGGCGGCCTGGCAGACGGTGTTCGGACTGGGGGCCGCCGAGGAGGAGCGGGTGCGGCGGGCGCTGCTGAAGCATGTGCGCGAGGCCGGCATGTACACCAGCTGGACGGAGCAGGAGCCGCCGTACGAGGAGGCGGTGGCCGCGTTCGTCGCCGCCGGGCCGTGCGGGGCGCCCGGCGAGCGCGTGGCCGCGCTCCGCAAGGCGCTGGACCCGCATGTCCGGGCCAATGTGCTCGGCACCGCCCTGGTCCATCTGACGATGCCGGGAGTGCCGGACGTGTACCAGGGCACCGAGGGCGAGTACCGGGCGCTGGTGGACCCGGACAACCGGCGCCCGGTGCCGTTCCCGCCCCGGACGCCCGGCGAGAAGGACGCGCTGACGGCGGCGGCCCTGCGGCTGCGCGCCCGGCGTCCCGACGCCTTCGGCCGGGCCGCGTCCTACGAACCGCTGACCGCCGAGGGTGCGGCGGCCGAGCACTGTGTGGCGTTCGCACGCTCCGGCGAGGCGGTCACGGCGGTCACCCGGCTGTCGCTGCGGCTCGCGGAGGCGGGCGGCTGGCGGGACACCCGGCTGACGTTGCCTCCCGGTCGGTGGGCGGACGTGCTGGCCGAGGGGCGGGAGTTCACGGGGCACGCGCGCGTGGCGGACCTTTTCGACCGGCTGCCGGTGGTGCTGCTGGAGCGGGTCGCGGAGGGATGAGGCGGCTCAGCGGACCGGCGCGGCGGGCAGCCGGCAGTCCTCGTACGGCTGTTCCGGCAGGTCTCCGAGAGCGGCCCAGGAAGTGCGCAGGAGGTCCACGAAGGCCTCGGCGGCTCCGGTGGGCGGCACGCGCGCGTAGACCGCCAGCGGACGCTTCCAGGCAGGGTCGGGGCTGAGGACCGTGCAGTCCTCACCGACGGCCCCGCGCACGATGTGGGCGGGCGCGGCGCACACCCCGACGCCGGCCGCGGCCATGCGCACGGCTGTCGAGGTGTGCTCGGTCCACACGGCGGTCCGCGGCCCGAACCCGGCCTGCCCGCACGCCCAGTCGAGGAAGCGCGCGCCGTGCACGACGGGCTCCATGGCGCAGCGGATCCACGCGCGGTCGGCGAGTTCCGGCAGCGTCACCGTCGTACGGCCGGCGAGCCGGTCGTCGAACGGGACCACCAGGACGAGTTCCTCCTCGCCGACCGGTACGACGGTGCCGGGCGGGTCGGCGGGCTCCGGCCCGAACGCGAGGTCGGCGGTGCCCCGCTGCACGGCCTCCTCGAGGGCCTCGGCGGTGGCGTACTCGTGCAGGCGCAGCAGGACCCGGGGGCGGGCCGTGCGCCAGCGGGCGAAGACGTCGGGCAGAACGCCCACGGCGAGGGAGTGCAGGGTGGCGATGTGCAGTTCACCGCCCTCGGCGCCGGCGGTGGCACGTGCCGCGCGGCGGGCCTGTGCGGCGCTGCGGACGGCGAGTTCGGCGTGCGGCAGGAACGCCCGTCCCATGGGGGTGAGGCGCACGCCGCGGGCCATGCGCTCCAGCAGGGCGCCGCCGACCGACTTCTCCAGGGCCTTGATCTGGTGCGAGAGCGCGGGCTGTGTGACGTGCAGGGCCTCCGCCGCGCGGGTGAAGGACGCCTCGTGGACGACCGTCACGAAGTACTCCATCTGCCGCAGGCTCAACTCCGCGCCGCCCTTCCCGATCCATAAGAACCCTGCATGGCTCCCACAACAACATTGCCTTGGACTCATGGCAAGGGGCGGGCGGAGGGTGGGGACATGAGCACACGGGCCACGAACACAGCGGATGTCCTCGTCGTCGGCGGCGGAACGGGCGGGTACGCCACCGCCCTGCGCGCCGCCGCCCTCGGACTGGACGTCGTCCTCGTCGAACGCGACAAGGTCGGCGGAACCTGTCTGCACCGGGGCTGCATACCGAGCAAGGCGATGCTGCACGCCGCCGAGCTGGTCGACGGCATCGCCGAGGCGCGCGAGCGGTGGGGCGTGAAGGCCACGCTGGACTCGGTCGACTGGGCCGCGCTGGTGGCCACGCGGGACGACATCGTGGCGCGCAACCACAAGGGGGTCGAGGCGCATCTGGCGCACGCCGGCGTGCGGGTGGTGCAGGGCAGCGCGCGGCTGACAGGGGCGCGCACGGTGCGTGTGGGGGGCGTGCGGGACGGAGGCGCACACGGCGCGCAGCCGCAATCCGCGCCCGGTGTGCACGACTTCACCGCGCGCCGTGGGATCGTGCTCGCGACCGGCTCGCGACCGCGCACGCTCCCGGGGCTCGTGCCGGACGGGCGGCGCGTGGTGACCAGTGACGACGCGTTGTTCGCGCCGGGGCTGCCGGCGTCCGTCCTGGTGCTGGGTGGCGGCGCGATCGGCGTGGAGTACGCCTCCTTCCACCGGTCCATGGGCGCGGAGGTCACCCTGGTGGAGGCCGCGGAGCGGATCGTGCCGCTGGAGGACGCCGATGTGAGCCGGCATCTGACGCGCGGTCTGAAGAAGCGCGGGATAGATGTGCGGGCGGGCGCCCGGCTGCTGGACCCGGAGGTGCTGGAGAGCGGCGTACGCGCGCGCGTGCGCACCGCGCGGGGCGAGATGCGCACGGTGGAGGCGGAGCGGCTGCTGGTGGCCGTCGGGCGGGCACCGGTCACCGAGGGGCTGGGCCTGGACGCGGCCGGCCTGGCGACGGACGGGCGGGGGTTCGTCGTACCGGCGGACTGGAACCGGCTGGAGACGGCCGTGCCGGGCATCCATGTCGTCGGGGACCTGCTCCCGCCGCCCTCCCTCGGCCTCGCCCACGCCTCGTTCGCGGAGGCCCTGCTGGTGGCCGAGACGCTGGCGGGGCTGCCGTCGGCCCCGGTGGACTACGCCGCCGTCCCCCGGGTGACGTACTCCTCGCCGCAGACCGCCTCGGTGGGGCTGAGCGAGAACGAGGCACGCGCGCGTGGGCGCGAGGTGGACGTCAACACGATGCCGCTGACCGCCGTCGCCAAGGGCATGGTGCACGGCCGGGGCGGCATGGTGAAGGTCGTCGCCGAGGCCGGCGGCGGACAGGTGCTGGGCGTGCACCTGGTCGGCCCGAACGTGTCGGAGATGATCGCCGAGAGCCAGCTGATCGTCGGCTGGGACGCCGAGCCCTCGGACGTGGCCCGGCACGTGCACGCGCACCCGACGCTGTCGGAGGCGGTGGGCGAGGCGTTCCTGACGCTCGCGGGGCGCGGCCTGCACCAGCAGTGAGCGCACGGCACGCGCCGCCCGCGCCGCGCCCCCGGCCTGAGTCCGGGCGCCCCCGGTAGCCTTCCCCGCCGCATGCTTGACAGGTCATCCTTCGCGTGCGGGACTTGGAGGGCGAAGCCGGGCGGAACAAGTCGGGGGTGAGTCTTCTGCCGGAGCTGCGCTATCCCAGCGTTCCCGAACTGATCGCCTCCGCACAGGCGTTGGCCGCTCGGGAACCCGGGCTGTGCTCGCTCAGGCAGGTGGGCGTCTCGCGCGCGGGAAGACCCCTGCACCTGCTGTCGGTGGGGCATGCCCGGCGGGCGGTGCTGGTGGTCGCCGGCGCCCACGCCAACGAGCCGACCGGGGGCTCCACCCTGCGGGTGCTTGCCGAAAGAGTGCTGGCCGAGCGGGAGCTGCGGGCGGAGACGTCCTGGCACTTCCTGCTGTGCGCGGACCCGGACGGCGCGAGCCTGCATGTGACACCGGCGCCGCGCAGCCTGCTCGACTACCACCTCGGCTTCTACCGGCCGACGGGCGCCGAGCAGCCGGAGTGGTCGCCGTCCGTGCTGCCGCCGGACCGGCTGCCGCCCGAGACCCGGGCGCTGACCGGGGTGATCGACGAGCTGCGGCCCTACCTCCAGGTGACCTTGCACGGCACCGATCTGGGCGGCAGCTGGGTGCAGCTGACCAGGGACGTACCGGGGCTCGCCGAGCCGTTCGCCAAGTCGGCGGCGCAACTGCACATCCCGGTGGAGACGGGCGCCTCGGACGCCGCCGGATGGCCGGCCTCCGGCCCCGGGGTGCATGTCATGCCCGGCCCGGACACGGGCGTCGCCTACCCGAGCATGCCGGACGACGCACGGCACAGTACCTGGTACCACGCGCACCGGTACGGCGGTCTGACGGCCGTGGTGGAGGTGCCGATGTGGGCGAGCGACCTGGTGGACGATCCGGCGCCGCACCCGGCTCCGGCGGCGGCGATACGGCGTCTGGCGCAGCGGCTGCTGCGGGACTCGCTGGAGGTGGAGCGCGTGCTCGGCGACGCGCTGCCCCGCCTCGAGGGAGTGGACGGCCCGCTGCTGCGGGCGGCGCGCTGGGCGCTGGAGCTGATCCCCGGCCTGGCCGAGGACTGGATCCACACCCCGCCGGCCGGTACGACGATGGCGTACGTCGGCAGCGTGGACGCCTTCGGGCGGCGGCTGCCGCTGCGGGCGGCGGCGATGCTGCTGCGGGTGCTGCGGGAGACGGACGACCGGGCGGCGCCGCGGCTGGAACAGCTCGTCACCGTCTGGTGCGATGCCTTCGCGGCGCGTTTCCGGGCCCGCTGGGTGCCGTTGGAGCACCAGGTGGAGCACCAGTCCCGGACGGTGCTCGTGGCGGCACAGCAGGCCCGTGAGCGGGTGCTGTGAGGCCGCCCGCGCCGCCCGTGTCGTGCCTCCCGCCGGCCCGGCTCAGTGCTCCACGGCGAACACCGCTCCCGTCCGTGCCTCCATGACGCACTTGCTGGAGTAGGTCTCCTGGTAGTCGACCGGACGTCCGTTCCACTGCCCGTGCGCGTGCACGGTCACGGGAGCGTAGATCATCGGGCAGAAGACCTTCTTCTTCGGGATGCGGGCGATGTCACCCTCGACGGCCGCGAGTTCGGCACAGGCCTCGGCCGCGCGTGCGTACCCGAGGGGCAGCGGGTCGCACAGCAGCAGTGTGCCGTGCTTGTCGCCGGACTGGACGGTCTCACCGCGGGCGACGGTGAGATAGAGCCAGTTGTCGGTGAGGGGGAACGTGCTGCGGGGTGCCGCCTGGGCCGGGGCCGCGGCGAGCAGTCCGGCGGCCGTCAGCAGGGCGCCGGCCGTCGCTGTGACTCTGGTGATGTACGTCATGCACCTTGCATCGGCACGCCGGCGCGCGTTCCGCACCCCGGCTCACCCGATCGGGAGGGCACGCGCGCGTGAGCGTGCGCCCCGCCGGCGCAGGGCCGGCCGTCGCCGCTCAGCTCGTGGCGAGCCGGAACGCCATCCGGCCGAAGGCGACCTGGTCGCCCTCGCGGACGACGACCGAGCCGATCACCCGGCGGCCGTTGACGGTGGTGCCGTTGGTGGAGCCGAGGTCTCTGAGGACCCACAGGCCCGCCTGGTGGCTGAGTTCGGCGTGCACGCGCGAGACGGTCTCGTGGTTCAGGCGCAGTCCGCTCGCGGGGTCGCGGCCGATGCGCAGCGGGTGGGCGTGCGCGGGGCGCGGCAGCAGCAGCTTGGGCAGCCGCTCGGCCTGCCAGGCGCGGCGCAGCCGTACGGTGAACCCGGAGACGGCCTCCACGGTGCCGAGGACCGCGCGGGAGAAACGGTTCTCGCGGGGCAGGTCGGCGACGAGGGCGGCCAGTTCGTCGGCCCGGCGGGCGGCCAGCGCCAGCTCCATGCGGCGTACGAACGTGTCGTGCGAGAGCCGGCCCAGGGCGACGCCGTCACGCAGCACCCGCAGCGCCTTGTCGCGCTCCTCGTCGGACGGCCGCGCGGGGTAGGTGGAGAACTCGAAGGACGACGTCACGCAGGTGATTGTCGGGCAGGGAACCCCGGGTGTCCAGAAAACGGGGAATCGCCGCCGATCCGCGCGTACTTCCGCGACACCCACCGGGAAAGGGTGAATTCAAAAGCGGATTGATCGTCCGGGCGGGCACGATGGGGACGCGGGACATCACGGTGAGCAGGCGAGACATCACAGACGAAGGGGAACCGTCCGTGCAGTTCGAGGTGTGGGCACCGCAGGCAGACCGAGTGACGCTCCATCGGGAGGGGGGTACGCGCGCGTTGACGCGTGATCCCGACCGCGCGGGCTGGTGGACGGGGGAGGCGGAGGCCGGGGACGGGACCCGGTACGGGTTCGCGCTGGACGACGGTCCCGTGCGGCCCGATCCGCGCTCGCGCCGCCAGCCGGACGGCCCGGACGGGCTGAGCGCGGTCGTGGACCACGGGCGCTACACGTGGCGTACGCGGTGGGCGGGGCGCGGGCTGCCGGATGCCGTGCTGTACGAGCTGCACGTGGGCACGTACACCCCCGAGGGCACGCTGGACGCGGCGGCGGCCCGGCTGGAGCACCTGGTGGAACTGGGCGTCACGCACGTCGAGTTGATGCCGTTGTGTCCCTTCCCGGGGCGGCACGGCTGGGGTTACGAGGGGGTGTCGCTGTGGGCGGTGCACGAGCCGTACGGCGGTCCCGAGGCACTGAAACGCTTCGTCGACCGGGCGCACGCACTCGGTCTCGGTGTCGTCCTGGACGTCGTGCACAACCACTTGGGCCCGTCGGGCAACCATCTGCCCGCCTTCGGACCGTACTTCACCGACACGCACCACACGCCGTGGGGCTCGGCGGTGAACCTGGACGCGCCGGGCTCGGACGAGGTGCGCGCGTTCCTCGTGGGCAGCGCGCTGGCGTGGCTGCGGGACTACCGGATCGACGGGCTGCGCCTGGACGCGGTGCACGCGTTGTACGACACGCGCGCGTGCCACTTCCTGGAGGAGCTGTCGGCGGCCGTGGACGGTCTCGCCGAGGAAGTGGGCCGGCCGCTGTTCCTGATCGCCGAGTCGGACCTGAACAACCCGCGGTTCATCACCCCGCGCGCGGAGCACGGTCTCGGACTGCACGCGCAGTGGAACGACGACTTCCACCACGCCCTGCACACCCTGCTGACCGGCGAGTGCCAGGGCTACTACGCGGACTTCGCCCGTGCCCCGTTCGCCGCACTCGCCAAGACACTCGCCGGCGGCTACTTCCACGACGGCACGTACTCGTCGTTCCGGGGCCGGCACCACGGCCGCCCGCTGGACCGTGCGCGGGTGGCCGGGCACCGGCTGCTCGGTTACAGCCAGACCCACGACCAGGTCGGCAACCGCGCCCAGGGCGACCGGCTCTCCGCCCGCCTGTCCCCCGGCTTGCTGGCCTGCGCGGCGACGCTGACGCTGACCTCGCCGTTCACGCCGATGCTGTTCATGGGCGAGGAGTGGGCGGCGGGCACGCCCTGGCAGTTCTTCACCGACCACACCGATCCGGAGCTGGCCGAGGCGGTACGGCGGGGCCGGCGGCGGGAGTTCGCGGCGCACGGCTGGGCCGAAGAGGACGTACCGGATCCGCAGGACCCGGCGACCCGGGAGCGGTCCTGCCTCGACTGGTCGGAGCCGGAACGCGAGCCCCACGCGCGCGTGCTCGCCTGGTACCGGCAGCTGATCGCGCTGCGTCGCGACCAGCCCGACCTCACCGACCCCGACCTGGCAGACACGAAGGTGGCGTACGACGAGCAGGCCCGCTGGCTGGCCTTCCGGCGCGGTGACGTCCGCGTGGCGGTGAACCTCGGCAAGGAGCCGGCGGCCATCCCCCTGGGCACCCGCCCCGCTGCGGTCCTGGCGGCCTGGGAGCCGGTGCGGGTGCCGGGACCGGACGGGTTGCTCCAGCTCCCCGGGGAATCGTGCGTGGTCCTGTCGCAGCCCTGAGAAGCCCGCCCGCCGGGCCACGTGAGGCCGTGGGCGGCTGCGGCCGCGTCGTGGCCGGTCGCGCGGTCCCCGTGCCCCTTCGGGGGCGCGCTACGGCTCCGGCTCTTCCTCCTCCTTGAAGTCCGACAACCGCTCCAGAAGGATCGGCTCCCAGGCCCGCCGCAGCTGCGTTTGAAGCAGGGGCAGGGAACCCACCGCACGGCCTTCCAGATGGTCGGCGAGTCGGATGACCGTGTCGCAGCGGGCGAGCCACAGGCCGCGCAGGCAGGGGCGGGCACCGTAGCCGGCCAGGGTGGCGGCCCGGACGGCCGCCGGGGAGCCGACGGCGACGGCGAGCCCGGCGATGTCCTCGGCGGGATCACCCCAGGCCGCCTGGGTCCAGTCCAGGATGCCGCGGACCCGCCCGTCGGCGCTGACCACCACGTGCTCGCCGGTCAGGCCGTGGTGGGTGAGGACGGCGGTGGCGGGCTGAGCGGCGAGCTGGGCCGCGCCGGGCGGGGTCAGCTGATGGAGCCGGGCGGCGTCGAACTCGTCGGCGGCGGCGAGCCGTTCGGCGGCGTGCACGGCCATGCGGCGCAGCGCCTCCAGGGAGCGCGGGGCGGTGCGCGACACGCCGAGCGCCTCGGCCTGCCGTACGGGCACCGCGCGCAGCCCGGTGAGCAGCCCGGCGAGGTCGGCCTCGCCGACGGCGGAGACGTCGTGCTCGTCGGCCGTACCGCCGGGCACCTTGGTGTCCAGGGTGTAGGCGAGGCCGGGCGCCCAGTCGCCGTGCGCGACGCTGGTGGGGACGGCGACGGGCACGTGCGGGCGGACCAGGTCGCGCAGGCGCAGTTCCCGGCGGCGGCCGGCGGAGGACTCGCGGTCGGGCGCGAGGCGCAGTACATGGCGGGTGCCGACCCACCACGTGTGCGCGCGGCCCTCCGTCACGGGCCGCACATCGGGTCCCCCGGTGCCGTTGCCGCCCTCCTTGAGCAGCGAACGGACCAGTCTGCGGACGGTGTCCGCGGTGGGTGTCGGTGCCTGGGTCATGGGTCGCGCGTCGCCGTTCCTGGATGTCGTCGAGGGTCGGTCCCCTGGGTCGCTCCGTGGTCCCTCAGTCCACTATGACCATGTCACGCGTGGTGTTGTTGAGGCGGCGCCCGCCGTCCTCGGTCACCGTGACGATGTCCTCGATGCGCACCCCGAAACGGCCGGGCAGGTAGATGCCGGGCTCCACGGAGAAGCACATGCCGGGCACGAGGGGCTGCGCCTCGCCCTCGATCATGTACGGCGGCTCGTGCGTGGTGACGCCGATGCCGTGCCCGGTGCGGTGGATGAAGTACGCGCCGTACCCCGCGTCGGTGATCACCGCGCGGGCCGCACGGTCGACCTCCTGGCAGGCGGCGCCCGGACGGACGGCCCGGCAGCCCGCCTCCTGGGCCTCGCGGACGACATCGTGCACCCGGCGCTCCTCCTCGGTGGGCTCGCCCACATGGACCGTGCGGGTGGTGTCGGAGCCGTAGCCGTCCTTCAGGCCGCCGAAGTCCAGGACGACCATGTCGCCGTGCCGGATCACGCGGTCGCCGACCTCGTGGTGCGGGTTGGCGCCGTTGGGGCCGGAGCCGACGATGGTGAAGTCGACCTGTTCATGACCGAAGCGGCGCAGCAGCGCGGCGAGGTCGTGGCCGACGTCGGACTCGCGGCGGCCGGCGAAGGGAACGTTGCGGATCTCCTCGAACGTTGCGTCGGCAGCCGCTCCGGCGGCGGCGAGGAGTTCCAGTTCCGCGGCGTCCTTGACGGCGCGCAGCATCGGGAGGGCGTCGGTGAGAGAGGCGTAGGAGGTGCCGGGCAGGGCCCGCTGCAGGCCCAGCAGGTGCATGGCCCAGGTGTTGTCGCTGATGCCGAACCGGCCGTGGTCGTCGAGGAGCGCGGCGGTGACGGCGTAGGGGTCCTTGCCGTCGGTCCAGTCGCGCAGGGTGAGCGCGGACGCGCCGGCCGCGTGCTCGGCGTCCGGTGCCTCCAGGGTCGGCACGACGAGCACGGGGTCCCGGCCGGGGGCGAGGACCAGCGCGGTGAGCCGTTCGGTGACGGCGGTGGGTGTGTAGCCGGTGAGCCAGACCATGTCCGGTCCCGGTGCCACGAGCAGCCCCGCGAGGCCGGCGTCGGCCGCGCAGCGCGCGGCGCGCTCCATGCGGGCCCTGTAGTCGGCGGCGGTGAAGGGCGCGGGCGTACTACCGGTCATCCGGGCCTCCGGGCGCGGGTGAGGAAACGGGCGAGGGCGTCCCGGGCAGCATCCTGCCCGGCCGGACAGGGTCACGCGAGCCGATCGCCGGTGCTCCACGCGGGGCACGCTGGGCGCAAAAGGGACTCGGCATGGGGCCATCATGGCGCGCGGTGCGGATGGTGACCAGCGAGATTCCCGGGGTGACCGAGAGAGCGTGAGGCGGGGCTCGTGTCGGCCCCGCTCAGATCACCAGGCCCGGCAGGACCGTCAACTGCTGGTAGCCGCCGCCGGCGTGACGCACGGTGAGGAGCACCGGCTTGCCGGGCCGGGCGCGGGCGACGGCCCGGGCGAGGTCGGCGGCGGTGTCCACGCGGGCGGAGCCGAACTGCAGCAGGACGTCCCCGCGGACCAGGCCGGCCGCATAGCCGGGGCCGGGCACGTGCACCCCCACGACCAGTGCGCCGGCCTTCTCGGCGTCGACGGCCTCGACGCCCAGGGTCGCCCCGGGGGTGGCGGCCGGAGCGGGGGTCGGGGTGGCGGCGGGGGTGGCCCGGGCCGGCGGCCTGGCCGGCGGGGCCTGGCGCTGCAGCTCCGCGAGCCTGCTCATGCCGATCACCGTGGCGCCGACCGTGCCGATGCCGACGCCGGACAGCACCAGCACGGTGCCGGTGCACAGGCCGAACAGCACGGTCCGCAGCCGCCGTCCACGCCGGCGGGCGGCGTGCGGGCGGTGGGCCGGGACGGGGTCGCCGCCGCCCTGCCGCGGGTCCTGACCGGGCATCGGCTTGGGACGCAACGCAGTCTGATCCATGGTTCGCTCGCCTCCGGCTGGTGCTCTACCCGGGGCGGGGGGCCGCGACGAGACACGAACGAGTGAGACTGGCCGAAGGGTGGCGGAGGGTAGCCATAACCCCTGGGAATCCCTCGGTCCTCACGCCGCTCGCACCAGCTTCCGCACCACCTCGGCCGCCGCTCCCCGGGGACTTCCGCCGTGGACGAGTTCGGTGCGGTGGGCCACCCGGGGCGCGGTGAGCGGGACGGCGACCGTGCCGGGTACGGCGGTGGCGGCCCGGCGGGGCAGCAGGGTGAGGCCGTGTCCGGCGGCGGCGAGGGCGGTGAGGGTGCGCAGGTCGGTGCCCTCGTAGCGCAGGGCGGGGCGGAAGGCGCCGCCGCCGGTCGCGGCGCGCAGGTGGTCCAGCGGGAGGGCCGCGTCGGGCGCGTCGAGCCAGCGGGCGTCGGCGAGGTCGGCGAGGCGCAGGCCAGACCGGGCGGCGAGGGGGTGCCCGGCGGGCAGCAGGACGCTCACGGGTTCCTCGGCGATGCCGTGGGTGGTCAGCGGTGCCACGTCCGGCAGCCGCAGCGGATCGCTCGGTGCGGCCAGCCCGTCGACCAGGCCGAGGTCGGCGGTGCCGGTGGCGACGGCGGCCGGGATCTCCGCGCGGGTGAGGACGCGCAGGGTGACACCGGCCGGTGGCAGGGCGGCGAGGACACCGGCGCCGAGCGCGGTCGGGGTGGTGGCGAGGGTCAGCCCCTGCTGGGGCGCCGCGGCCATGCGGACGACGTCGGCACGGGCCGCGTCCAGGCGCAGCAGCAACGGGCCCGCGTGTTCCAGCAGCCGCTCCCCGGCCGCGGTGGGCACGACGGGCCGCCGGGTCAGCAGGGGCGCGCCCAGGTCCTGTTCGAGCGCGGCGATGTGCTGGGAGACGGCGGACTGGGTGTAGCCCAGCTCGCGGGCGGCCTCCGAGAAGGACGCGAGGCGGGCCACGGTGACGTAGGTGCGCAGCAGATGCGGGTCCATGCGACCCAGGGTCTCATCAGCTTTGCTTATCGATGGTCCAGTAATCATCGTTGGACGTGAAGTAATGGGGGAGCTGAGGATGAGAGCCATGACGAACACCGCCACCATCGCCCTCGTCGGCGACCGCTCCCCCCATGTCGTTTCCCACACGCGCGTGCCGCTGCTGCTGGACGCCCTGGCCGCACGCGACCGGCTGGTCCTGGACGCGTACTGGATTTCCTCCGAGGACGCCGAGGCCGAGGGCGCGGTCCGGGGGTTCGACGCCGTGTGGGTGCTGCCGGGCAGCCCGTACCGCAGCGAGGCGGGGGTCCTCGCGGCCGTGCGCACCGCCCGTGAGGAGGGCATTCCGTTTCTCGGCACGTGCGGCGGCTTCCAGCACACGCTGCTGGAGTTCGCCCGCGACGTCTGCGGTCTGACCGGGGTCGCGCACGCCGAGAACGACCCCGACGCCACGGACCTGCTCATCGAGCCGCTGGCCTGCTCGCTGCTGGGCCACGAGGCGGCGGTGACGATCGAACCGGGCTCGCTGGCGGAGTCCGTGATCGGTTCTTCGCGCACGGTCGAGCGGTACTTCTGCGCCTATGGCCCCTCCCGCCACCTCGACACGCTGCGCGCCCACGGGCTGCGGTTCTCCGGACACGACGAGGACGGCCAGGTGCGGGTCGCCGAACTCCCGGGTCATCCCTTCTTCCTGGCGTCCCTGTTCCAGCCGGAGCTGGCCGGGGACGGCTCGCGCCCGCACCCGATGGTCCGGGCCCTGGCGCAAGCCGCGGTCGAGCACGCGGCGTCCGGACTCGCCCGACCGGCGTAGCCGCCGCGGCCCCCCGGCTCCCCGACCGTCGCACGCCGGCCTGCCGGGGCCGCCGGTCCGGGCCGTCCCGTCAGCTCCGCACCGGCACCTTGCGGCCCCACGGACCGTAGGCCCAGGGCCCCGCGGACCGTCGACCCCGGACAGTCCCGTCAGCCCGGAACCGCCGAGTGGCGACCCCGCGGCCCTCACACCGCGGCCCCTCGGTCCTCAGCCCGTGTGGTCCTCACCGTGACCGCCGTGGGCGCCACCGTTCAAGGGTCACGGTCCAGGCGGGCGGGGCCGCGACGTCCTTGTTCGGCTCGACGCCCTCGCGGCCCGGCGCGGTGGAGGCGGGCGGGGTGCCGGGCGCGCGGGCGGGCACCTCGACGGAGGTGACCGGATACTCGCCGTCCTTCGGTACACGGTCGGTCCAGGCGATGCGGACGCGCTGTCCGCGCCGCACCTCGGTGGTCGGGCCCGGCACATGCCCGTCGTACCCCCACATCAGGGTCGGCGGCAGTTGCGGGTGGAGGCGCACCCAGGTCGGGAGCACCGCGATCTCGGTCTCGCGCAGGACGTCGTCCACGGCGCGACGCAGGACCGGCGGGACGGTCAAGGGCACCATGTACGGCGTCAGTTCGTCCACCGCCGGAACCTGCTCGCCCACCGCCTCCTCGGTGAGCCTGTCGACGATCTCGGTCAAGGTCGAACACCCCCGTGTGTTCGTGGTCTGTTGTTCCCCTTGCTCCACAAGACTCACGAGGACTCACCGAAGTTCCCAGAATGCCCGCTTCCGTACGCGAGGATTCCGCGATCGTCAGCCGAGCGACGGGGCCGGGCCCAGCGACAGGGTCGGTACGAGCGACAGGGCCGGCACGGCGGGGGCGCGGTCGGGCAGGAAACCGTGCGAACGGCGGCCCAGCCACTCGGCCTTGTAGCGGTCGACCTCGCGGTGCCAGTTCAGGATCCCGGCGAGCCAGTTCTGCAGGTCGCGGACGTAACCGTCCATGGCGGCGCGAGCCTGCCCCGACAGCGCGAAGTCGTCGTAGAGCAGGGGCAGTTCGTGCGCGATGACGTGTTCGAACTGCCGCATGCGCTGGGTGGTCAGGTCATGGACGACACCGAGCGCGGTCGGGTAGTCGACGCCGAAGAAGTTCTGCACCACCAGGACACAGTTGTGGATCTCGCCCTCGTACTCGATCTCCTTCTGGTACGAGAAGATGTCGTTGAGGAGACAGGCGTAGTCGATGGCGGCGTTCTCCAGTGAGCGCACCGGCCCGCTGCGGTACACCTCCGGCGGTACGGCGGGCCCCTGGCCCATCCGGCACAGGCTCAGGGTGAGGTCGGAGCCGAAGGTGGCGCGCCGCATCTCCAGGTAGTCGACCGGGTCGGGGATGCGGTTCTGCAGCTGGTTGGACAGCTCCCACACCCAGCTCTCGGTCATCGTGTCCACGGCCGCCTTCAGGGTGCGCCGCTGGTCGGCGGTCATGCCGGCCGTCGTCCGCGCCCACAGGTCGATCAGTCCCCGCTCCATCGCGTCGGCCGGGACGAGGGCCGGCTCGCCCGCCACGGGCATGCACTGTGAGAGCCGGGCCGTGGTCAACCGGGCGGCGGCGAGGTCTCGGCGGTGGCCGTGGACCAGCGGGTAGTAGTCGTCACCGTACGTCCCCCATGCGAGCCACTGGGCGCTGAGGTCGAGCGCCTCGGGGGAGGCGTCCGGGTCCAGGCCCGCGGAGCACAGCGCGAGGTCGAAGGCGGCGAGTTTGTCCTCGTCCCAGACGCCCTCCTCCAGGATGCCCATGCCGTGCGACCAGGCGACGAGGTTGCGCCGGGCGCCGTCCAGGTGGGGGCTCAGTTCGAGCCGGTACGGCATGGGGAACTCGGGCAGGAGGGACGGGCCGACCTTCTGGAACGGAACGTGGGTGTAGGCGCGCAGGCGTTCCTGCGCGGCCGAGGCGAGAAGCGCGCCGACGTCGGCGGCCGAGGTGCCGGGGCCGCTCGGCAGCTGCCAGGGCGAGTCGGGGCGGGCGCCCTTGTTCATGTAGCGGCTGGAGCGCATGTGCCATTCGTGGCCGCCCGACTGCCAGTCCTGAAGTCCCTTGGCGTAGGCGGCGACCGCGGCGGTCTCCGCCGGGGTGAGGCCCTTCTCCAGGGCGACGGCCGGGACTTCGGTGAACGCGGTGTGCTCGAACTGGTGCAGGCGCGAGGTGAGGATGTCGTTGACGGTCTCGGCGGCCTCCTGGGTCGTACAGCCGAAGAAGGTCTGCAGGACGAGCACGCCGTTGCTGTTCTCGCCCTCCTCCTCGACCTCGCGCTGGTAGGAGAAGAGGTCGTTGCGCAGGTGGACGCCGTCGGAGAAGGTCTCCATCAGGACGCGCAGCGGCCGGGTGCCGGCGACGGCGGCCGGCACCTCGGCGGTCGCGTACTCCACGAGTCCGGCCGACCACGGGGCGCCGCCCACCTTGCGGCGCATCTCGATGTACTCGACGGGGTTGGCGATCCGCCCCTCGCTGATGTTCGACAGCTCCCACATCGACTCGTTGAGCAGGTGCTCGGTGGCCACGGAGAAGCGGCGGCGCCAGTCCACGGACATCTTCGGCACCGTGCGCGCCCACAGGTCCTTCAGGCCCGCCTCGACGGGATTCTCCGGCTCCGGCACTGGGGTTGCCAGGTCGAGCGGCATGAACAGCGGCAGGCGGTCCAGGTGGGCCTTGCCGGCCGCGCGGTCCTGGGTGCGCTTGTACATGTCGAGGAAGTGGTCGTCGAAGAAGAACACCCACACGTACCAGTCGGTGATCAGCGAGAGGGCCGGTCCGTCGCAGTCGGGGTGGGTGTAGGAACACAGCAGCCCGTAGTCGTGCGCCTCCAGGTCTGCCTGCTCCCAGATCCCGGAGCCTTCCAGCATGCCCATCCCGCGTGCCCACTCGGTGGAGTGGGCACGCGCCTCGTCGAGGTGCGGGTTGAGCCGCGCGGGATACGGCATGTAGAAGTGCGGGAGTACGAACGGCTGCGTCATGGCCGGGGCCCTACCCGTGGCCCTCAACGCCCATCCCCCGCGCGGGACATGATCACACCATCGCGTGAACCGCCCGCGGAACGCCCCCTGGCCGGCCTCCTTGCCGTGTCCCCGTGCTCAGGCCACGGTAGGCGCATGACCTCTTTCGTGCTGCCCCATGAGGTGCACGGCGACGGCGCCCACAAGGTGTTCGCCGTGCACGGCTGGTTCGCCGACCGGTCCGCCTACGCGGCCGTCCTGCCGGATCTCGACCGTGCCGCCTTCACCTACGCGCTCGTCGACCTGCGCGGCTACGGCGAGGCCCGGGACGCCGCCGGCTCGTACACGACGGCCGAGGCGGCCGCCGACCTGGTGGAGCTGGCCGACCGGCTGGGCTGGGAGCGGTTCTCGGTGGTCGGGCACTCCATGGGCGGGGCGGTGGCACAGCGGCTGCTCGGGCTCACCCCGCACCGGCTGCGGCGGATCGTCGGCGTCTCCCCGGTGCCCGCCTCGGGCCTGCCGCTGGCCGGCGAGCAGGCCGCGCTCTTCACGGACGCCGCGCACCGGCCGGAGAACCGGCGCGCGATCATCGACGTCACCACCGGGGGCCGGCGCCCTGCCGTCTGGCTGGACCGGATGGTCGCCCGCTCGCTGGAGCGCAGCGATGCTAAGGCGTTCCGGGCCTGGCTGGACTCGTGGGCGGGCCAGGACTTCCACGCCGGCGTCGCGGGCAGCGGGGTTCCCGCCCTGGCCGTGGCCGGCGCGCTCGACCCGGCCCTGTCGCCCGAGGTGATGCGGCAGACCTGGATGTCCTGGTACCCACGCGCCGAACTCGTGACACTGCCGTCCGCCGGGCACTACGCGATGGACGAGTGCCCACTGGAACTCGTGCGCACGGTGGAGGACTTCCTGCGGGCGGACGGCGGCGGGCCGGTGGGGGTCGCGGACGGCGAGGGGCGCCAGGTCGGCGAAGGGCATACGGGCGGGGAAGGGCACGCGGGAGGGAAGGGGCACGGGGGCTGGGAGCAGGCGGCAGCCGGGGGGGCTGGTGCCGAGGTACCGGGCGGGGCGGCGTGAGGGTGGGTGAGGTGCCGTTCGTTCCCGATGTGTTCGACCCGCGCCGGTACGCCGCCGGTGTGCCCCATGACGACTACCGCGTACTGCGCGACCACCATCCGGTCGCCTGGCAGGAGGAGCCGGAGGTGCTGGGCTGGCCGGCCGGGCCGGGGTTCTGGGCGGTGACCCGGCACGCGGACGTCGTCCGGGTGCTGAAGGATGCCGCGACGTACTCCTCCCACCTCGGCGCGACCCAGATCCGCGACCCGGACCCGGAGGACCTGCCGTTCATCCGCGGCATGATGCTCAATCAGGATCCCCCGTGGCATGGGCGCTTGCGGCGACTGGTGAGCCGGGCGTTCACACCGGGCCGGGTCGACCGGTTCGCGGCGCTCGCCCGGGAGCGGGCGCGCACCCTGCTCGCCGGGGCGCTTCGGCAGGCGCGGGAAGGGGACGGCAGGGTGGATCTGGTGGCCTCCGTCACCGACGAGTACGCCCTGCTCAACCTGGCGGATCTGCTGGGCGTCCCGGAGAGCGACCGGCGGCTGCTGCTGCACTGGACGCAGCGGGTCATCGGCTACCAGGACCCGGACGAGGCCGGTCCCCCGGTGCTGGACGAGGCGGGCAAGCCGGTCAATCCACGCTCCCCGGCGATGCTGAAGGACATGTTCGCCTATGCACGTCACCTGGCCGCACACAAACGGCGTCACCCCGCGGACGACGTCATGACCACCCTCGCGGCCGACGCCGGACTCACCGACGCCGAGCTGGAGATGTTCTTCTTCCTGCTCACCGTCGCCGGCAACGACACCGTGCGCGGCGCGGCCCCCGGCGGGCTGCTGGCGCTGGCGGAGCACCCGGAGGCGTACCAGTCGCTGCGGACGGGCAAGACGGAACTTCCGCACGCGGTCGAGGAGCTGCTGCGCTGGCATCCACCCGTGCTGACCTTCCGCCGGACCGCCGTGCGGGACACCGAGCTGGCGGGGCGACGGATCCGGGCCGGTGACAAGGTCGTGGTCTTCCACGCTTCGGCCAACCGGGACGAGCGGGTCTTCACCGATCCCGCCCGGCTCGACCCGGCCCGCTCCCCCAACCCGCACGTGTCCTTCGGCGACGGCCCGCACGTGTGCCTGGGCGCCCACTTCGCGCGGCTTCAGCTACGGCTGCTCTACGAGGAGGTGCTGAGCGCACTTCCCGAGCCGCGGCTCGCCGGACCGGCCGGACGGCTCGTGTCCAACTTCATCAACGGCATCACGTCATTGCCACTGCAGGTCACTTGACGTCGACCTGGATCAGCGCGTGCGTGCCGCTGGTGCGCCAGCGCCGGCCCTCGGTCGCCACCAGCGCGGCCTCGGTCGCCGCGGACAGACCGGTGATCACATCGGACTTCAGGGTGCGCAGCGCGGCGACCGGACCGGGGAAGTAGGCGGTGGTCTCCTGGAAGGGCGTGGTCGGCGGCCACAGCCGGTCGCCCACCAGACGCCGGTAGTTGAGATCCCCCTTGAAGACGGTCAGCGTGGCCGCGGCGAACTCGGCGCGCAGGTCGTCCGGCATCTCCGCATACGGCAGCGGGGCGCAGGAGAAGGGGTGGGCGCGTACGGTGAGGCGGCCGTCGGCCATCGCCGACCACAGCACGCGCGCGTACTCGACGGCCGCGCCGGAGGCGCTGCGCAGCCGGTGCAGCGCGTCGACGACGTCGGCGGTCGTGGCGTCGGAGACGTAGTACGGGTGCGGCTTGACGTGCAGGACCGCCCGCGCCGCCCGGCCCTCGGCCAGGAGATGGGCGATCAGCAGCAGGTCCGGGACGAGTTCGCGGCCCGCGTTGTCGGCGACCAGGGCGAGCGTGGCCGTGCCGCCGGGCGGCAGCAGTGACCACAGGGCCGCGCTGTCGTCGGCGACCAGCGCGGGAGCCGGATCCCGGGCCTCGGAGCCCTCGGCGGAGAGCCGGAAGCCCAGGTCGGCGCGGTTGCCCCACAGCGAGCCGTGCAGCAGGGCGCGCGCCCGCTCCTGCTCGGGCAGGCCGGGCAGGACATCCAGCGCGGCCAGTTCCTCGTCGGTCTCCGGTGCGTCGAGTTCGGCGCGTTTGAACGGGCGGAAGGGGTCGATGCCCTGCCAGGCGCCGGGACCGAACCAGCCGACGGCGTCGAGCAGCCGCCGGTAGAAGTAGCTCTCGGACCACAGCCACGGCACGTCGTACCAGGAGCGTCCGGCGCAGCCGGCCAGGCCCCACTCCTGCCACCGGTCCCGGTCCGGGGCATCGGCGGTCAGCGGCTCGACGGTCCCCTGGGCGCAGCTCTTCAGCAGCTCGTCCAGCGCCCGGTGCTGCCCGGGGCCGTACGGGAAGGCGTCCCGTACCTGCCGGATGATCGCGGGGTGGCGTTCGGCCAGCACGCTGTGCGGGAACGAGCCGGGTTCGTTGCCGAGGATCACGGGTGCGAACGGGGTGTCGGGCATGTCCGTCACCGTATCGCGGGCGTCAGGCGGTTCTGATCTCCCGCTCCAGCTGCGTGGCGAGGGTGACGTAACGGGGGCGGCGGTGCACCGGGACCAGGCCCCGGATCAGGAGGTGCCACATCTCGGCGACCCGGCGCGGAAGCCGTCCTACCGGTTCGAGCGAGCGGCCGGCGACCCGGGTGCCGACGAAGAAGGCGACGAGCGAGTGGGCGACGATACCGACGTCGAGATCGCTGTGCACATCGGCCTCTCTGACGGCCGCGGTGAACTTCCGGGTCGCGAAGTCCAGCCACTCCGTGAACGGGTGCCGCAGCGGCGGCCGTACGGCGACGTCGGCGGTCGCGAGGCGGAGCGCGGCGCGCGGCACCGGGTCCTCCACGGCGAGCCGGGCGACCCCGAACGTGGCGCGCATCAGAGCCTCCAGCGAGGAGTAGCCGCGACGCTCGACCTCGGCGACGAGCTTCCACGCGGCCCTGGCGTTGAGTTCGAGTATGGCGTGCGCGAGGTCCTCCTTGGCGGCGAAGTGGAAGTACAGGGCGCCCTTGGTGACCTTCGCGTGTGCGACGATGTCGCTCAGACTGGTGGACTCGTAGCCGTGCCGGTCGAACAGATCGGCAGCGGCCGTGATGATCGTTGCCCGGGTCTGCTCGGCGCGTAACTGCCTCGCCATCCTGGGACCCCTCCTCGCGACTCGAACGAACGGGACATGCGGTTTGTTTTAACCCCTTGCACACGATAACTCACCCATGTGCAGCGGAAGTCCGGGGCGTGGGCCATGGGCGCGACACGTGTCACCGGCGGATCGGGCAGCGGACGGTTCCTCGGCGGTCCGTGAGCGGACGAGACCAGAGCGGTTCCTTCCCTTCGTTGCCCGACTGTCCTCGGCAGCCGCGGGGCGGCGGGTGCCGGACCCATGATCGCCACGATACGAGGCCGACGGCCGGCTCCTCAACGGGGTCTGGAAGCAGGCGCGAAACATCCCAACCGGTCGGTGCTTTCACGCCCCTGGCTCACCGATGCGCCGGTTCGCGGATCACCGATGCGCCGGTTCGCGATCGTCGCTGCGCCGGTCCGGCTGAACGGTTGATGCGCCGGTCCGGCTGAACGCACGGACCGGCTCCGCCGTACTGGACGCCGCAGACCCCCGTTCCCGCGCCGCCGAGGAGAGGTCCCGGATGACTCGGACGACCCGGACGACCGCCCGCCTGAGCGTCGTGGCGGCCGCCGCCGCGGCCCCGCTCCTGCTCCTGTCGTGGGCGGCGGGGTCTGCCCAGGCGCATGGAGCCCCCACGGACCCGGTCAGCCGGGTCTACGCCTGTTCCCCCGAGGGCGGCGACGCCACCCGCTCGGCGGCCTGCCGGGCCGCGGTCACGGCGAACGGCGCTCCGTTCACGGCGTGGGACAACCTGCGCGTGGCCGGGGTGAACGGCCGCGACCGGCAGGTGATTCCGGACGGCAGACTGTGCAGCGGGAACCTGCCGGCGTACCGGGGCCTGGACCTGGCCCGGCCCGACTGGCCGGCGACCCGGCTGACGCCCGGCGGCAGGCTGAAGATGACGTACGCCTCGACGATCGCACACACGGGGACGTTCCGGCTGTACCTCACCAAGCCCGGATACAACCCGCGGAAACCGCTTGCGTGGTCCGATCTGCCGGAGCGGCCCTTCATCCGGGTCACCGATCCGCCGCTGCGGAACGGGGCGTATCACATCGATGCGACGCTGCCCGCCGACCGGACAGGGCATCAGATCCTGTACACCGTCTGGCAGAACAGCAGCACGCCGGACACGTACTACTCGTGTTCCGACGTGGTGTTCACAGAGAAGCGGGCGAAGGGGGCAGGGGCCGCGAAGGCGGCGACGGCGCGTCCGGCTCCCTCCGTCGCCGGCACACCGGTGGCGGAGGGCTCGCGGGCGGGCTCCGGCCCCTCGGCGCCCGTACTGACGGGCGGCGCCGCCGCGGTGCTGGTGCTCACCGGGGGCGCCGCGCTCGCAGTGCGGCTACGACGCCGCTGAACTCCGCGTACGGGCAGCTCAGTTGACGTAGACCCGGGCGCCGCCGTCCGTCACGGGCGCGTACTTGGCGGTGAAGTAGCCGTTCGCGAAACACAGCGACGAACCGGAGGACTTGGTGAACTGCTGGTTGACGAACCCGATGCCGCTGTCGGTGTTGTCGGTCTTCCCGGTCAGACCGGGCGCCTGGTAGACGCAGGTGATGGTGCCCAGCAGGGTGCGCAGCTTGACCGTGGTCTGGATGGTGGAGCCACTGGGCGGCGACACGGTGAGGGTGCCGTCGGAGGCGACGGTCGCCGTGTAGGGCAGGTGGTCGACGGTGATGCTGCTCACGCCGGTGACACCGGTGACGTTGCTGGTGCAGGAGCTGGGGTCGAAGGTGTGCCCGGTGACGGACTCGGTGGCTGTGCCCGGGGCGGTCGGGTTGCCGGTGACCGTGGCGGTGAACTGGGAGGACGTGCATGTGACGCCGCTGGTGCCGGTCGCACTGGAGTAGAGCGTGGCGGACGTGCCGGAGGCCAGGGGCGCGGTGAGGGTGTCGCCGGTCGCCACGGCGGTGCCGCCCGCGCTGCCGGTGGTGAGGACGGCGCTGCCGTCGGCGGAGGCGGGGGCGGCCACCGCGAGGGCGAGCGCGGTGGCGGTGCCGGCAAGGGCGAGGAGGGATCGGGTGCGCATGCGGGTGCCTCTTTCCTGGGTGGGGTCCGGGTGAGGTGGGTGGGGGGTGGCGGTGGCGCCGTGAGATCTGCGCGGTCAGGGTGGCGCGGGTGGTGTGCGGGGTGCCGCCGGCGCAGGGCCGTGGCGCCTTCTCCGTACGCGACGGACCGGCGACGGCGGCAGCCCGGACAACGGCCCAAGGGCCCCGGGCACCGGCGCAAGGCCCCGGGCACCGGCCGAAGGCCCGGGGGAAGGCCTTCGGCCGGTCCGGCGGCAGACAGCCGGCGGCAGCCGGGAACGGCCGGGCACGACCAGGGAGGAATGGTCGTGCGCAGCCGCACCGATGTGAGCGGTTTCCCCGGGCTGGGGTGAGCGGTCGGCTGAGACGGCCGGGGACACGGCCGGTACCGCTCGCCGGATCCGGCGCCACGGATCCTTGAAACAGGGGAATTTGTAGACCTGATCGGTCGTCAACGTCAAGATGCCCAGGGGCAGTTGTGGCGTGCGGTCGCCGTCCCGCGCACATCCGACACCCTTTTTTCACAACTCCCTTGACCCCTAAAAGTAACCGGCGGTAACTTCCTCGCAGGCTACCGCCGCGTAACGAGAAAGCCCTTGCTCCGCCGGGGTGCGAGGAGGCGTACGCGGCAGTCGCTGTCCGCGCCAGGACACCGCGCCGCTGAAGCCCAGCCCGCATTGATCCATGCCCATGGGAGCAGACATGGCCTCGTCCCCGGACGTCCCGTCCGCCGGCAACACACCCGAGAACCCGGGAAACGGTTCACCATCCGAAGCCCAACAGGCCGGGACCGCCGCAGGCGCCGAGAGACGGGGCCGGGTCCGGGCCCGCCGGGCCGCGGTGATGGCGGTACCCGCCACGCTCGTCGCCGCCGGTCTCGCGGTGCTCACCGCACAGGGGGCGCTGGGCGTGCAGTTCGCGATCTCCGGAATGCCGTTCACGGTCACCGCGACGGAACTCGACGGAACCGGTTTCGAGCAGTTCGGCGGCCTCGACAACATGGCCGACGGCAGCCCGAACGCCGGGGACAGCGGCGGCCAGGTGCTGGTGGTGACCTCCGCGATCAAAAAGGCCACGCTCACCAAGCTGTGCCAGAGCGTCGACCTAGGCGGCACCAATCTGCTGATCACGGCGGGAGGCGGTGCGGACAAGGTGGTCGCGCGCGACCTCACCACCGACTCCACCGAACTGTCCGGCAACGCGGCGTTCAAGAACATCGAGATCGGCAACGACGCCAGCACGCTGAACAAGGCGAACGCGAAGGGGCCGATCGGCGTCTTCAGCCAGCAGGCCGACACCGTGCACATCGGGAAACTGCGGCAGACGAACTACGCGACGACCGCCGGGGTGTTCAAGCTTCCCGGTCTCAATCTGCGCTTCAGCGGCTCGGGTTGCTGATCCGGGTGACCGACCGTCCACGTCAGGGAGCGCGGGCGGCCTTCCGTGGCTGGCGGGCCCGTCGGCCGTTCTGGGGCGGGCTGCTGCTCGCCCTGGCCGGCGGGGAGATCCTGTTCACCGAGAAGGCCTCGCTGAAGGTCGTGATGCACATCGGCGTGCAGGGGCTGGCCGGCTACCTGCTGCCGACGCTGATGGCGCTCCTGGGTCTGCTGATCCTCTTCAACCCCGCGCAGCGGCTGTTCTACTCCCTCACCGGCGTCCTGGTCTCCCTCGGCACCTGGGTCACCTCCAACCTCGGCGGCTTCTTCGTCGGCCTCCTGCTCGGCATCACCGGCAGCTGCCTCACCTTCGGCTGGCTCCCCGACCAGCAGCCGCGCGTCAGCCGCCGCACACGCCGAAAGCAGAAGCAGGCGAGGGCGGGCGCGGTGGCGGAGGCGGCGGAGAGTACGGCGGTCTGACGGAACGGAGGGGGCGGAGGGCACGGCCCCCTGTCGGTGCGAAGGGGCTCAGGCGGGGTCACCTGGCCGTGCGGCGGCGTTCGGCCGGTTCAGCCTTCGGCCGGGCGCCGTGAGAGGCACGAGGCTGTATCCGCCGGCCGGCCAGCACCGCATCAAGGACTCCGCCGGCCAACTGGGCGTGCCGGCGGAGCCCGGCGCGCCGTTCTCGTCCTTCGTCGCCCTGCGCATGGACTTGCCCCGAAGCGGGGGGAGCACGACGGCGGTGATCAGCCCCTTCTTCGGGGACCGGAACTCACCGCCGGCGCCGCGCGTGGCGGATCCTCGCCGCGGTGAGCGCCAGGGCGTACAGGCCGAGAACGGCGGCGAGCAGCAGGTGGTACGCGGCGGGCAGGGCGGTCATGCCGAGCGCGGCGCCCAGCGGACTGGGCGGTACGGCGAGTCCGACGGCGGCGAGGAGCGCGGCGGCCCGGCCGACCGGACCGGGCCGGCCGCCGCAGGCGAGGCGCCGGCCGTCCCGCAGGAGGAGCATCACCAGTGCCTGGGTGAGCAGGTTCTCGGTGAACCAGGCGGAGTGGAACACGGCTTGGTCGTCCAGGGCGTCGGGGCCGTTCAGGGCGAGGGCGAGGACGCCGAAGGTGGCGAGGTCGGCGACGGCGTTGAGCACGCCGAAGCCGGTGATGAACCGCAGGAAGGCGGGTGGCCGCAGCACGGTGGGCCGGCGCAGCTCGTGCGGGGCGGGGCGGTCGTGGGCGAAGGCGAGCTGGGCGGTGTCGAAACACAGGTTCTGCGCGAGCACCTGGACCGGGAGCATCGGCAGGAAGGGCAGGGTCAGTCCGGCGGCGAGCATGGCGAGGACGTTGCCGAGGTTGGAGGAGAGGGTCACGCGCAGATAGGCGGCGATGTTGGCGCTGCTGTGCCGGCCGGCCGTGACGGCGTGTCCGATGGCGGTGAGGTCCTTCTCGGCGAGCACGACGTCGGCGCTCTCCCGGGCCACCGCGACGGCTCCGCGCGGCGCGATGCCGACGTCGGCGGCGAGCAGCGCGGGTACGTCGTTGACGCCGTCCCCGAGAAAGCCGACGGTGTGTCCGGCAGCACGCAGCCCCGCGACGGCCCGGGCCTTGTCCTCGGGAGTACAGCGGGCCACAACCGTGGTGGCCCCGGCCGGGAACCCCCCGGCTTCCTCGACCGCGAACCGGCCGGCGCCGTCCCGGACTTCGCGTACGCCGCCCGAAGCCCCGCCAGGACCGCCCCGCACCTCGTCGACGCGAAGCACTCCCCCGCCGCCCCTGGCGCTGTGTACCTCGCCGACCTCCAGACCCAGTTCCCGGCAGACGCGGGCCGCCGTGGCGGGATGGTCGCCGGTGAGGACGTGGATCCGGATGCCGAGGGCGGTGAGGGCGCGCAGGGAGTCGGCGGCGCCGGGGGTGGGTTCGTCGTGGAAGGTGACCAGGCCGCGGAAGGTGAGCCCGCGCTCGTCGGCGGGCGTGTACGGGCGGGTGCGGGCGGGCCGTTCGGCGGTGGCGACGGCCAGTACGCGCTGTCCGGTCTGCGCCTCGCGTGCGGCCAGCGCCAGCAGCCGCTGCCGCTCGCCGACCGGCAGGTCGCAGCGTTCCAGGACGTCCTCGGCGGCTCCCGTGGTGATCAGCAGGTGGTGGCCGGGGCGGGCGGCGAGGACGGCGGTCGCGAGGCGCCGGCCGGGCGCGGCCGGCAGGGCGGCGAGTCCGTCGTACTCCTCGCCCACGGCTCCCGCGACGTCGAGCAGGGCCTCGTCGAGGGCGTCCGGGGCGGGCAGTTCGGCGAGTTGCAGGGTCCACCAGGCACCGACGGCCGCCCAGCGCAGCACCTCCGGGTCGTCTCGGCCGTCGGGTCCGAGGGAGCGGGCGGCGACGGGCCGGTCCTGGGTGAGGGTGCCGGTCTTGTCCACGCACAGCACGTCGATCGCGCCGAGGTCGTGCAGCGCGGGCAGCCGTCGTACGACGACCCGGCGGGTCCGGGCCAGCAGGGCGGCACTTCGCGCGAGGCACGTGGTGACGATCACCGGGAGCATCTCGGGGGTCAGTCCCACGGCCACCGAGACGGCGAACGGCAGCGTCTGCAGGCCCCGGCCGCACAGCGCCGCGCCCGCCATGAGCACCAGCGGCGGGGTGAGCAGCATGAACCGGACCAGCACCCAGGCGATGCCGCGCACGGACCGGTCGAAGGCGCTGGGCTCGCGCGGCTCGGGCGCCCGCTGGGCGGCGCCGAACCGGGTACGTGCCCCGGTCGCCACGACGACCGCGGTCGCGCTGCCCGCGACGACCGCGCTGCCCTGGAAGCACTGCGTGGACTCGCTGTGCGGCTCCGGCAGGTCGGCGGCGGCCTTGGGCACGGGCGCGGACTCGCCGGTGAGCGCGTCCTGGCGCACGGTCAGCCCTCGGGCACGGAGCAGTCGTACGTCGGCGGGGACGAGGTCGCCGGGGCCGAGCCGTACGACGTCGCCGGGGACCAGGTCGGTCACCGGTACCTCGTGGGCGCGCGGTGCGGCGGTGTCGTCGGTGCGGCGCAGCACGGTGGCCGTGCCGACGACCAGTTCGCGCAAGGAGGTGAGCGAGCGGTCGGCGCGGCGCTCGCCCGCCGCGCGCAGTGCGCAGCTGACGGCGGCCAGGGCGAGGATCACCGCGGCGGTGCCCCGGGAGGCGACGAACGCCGAGACCAGGCCCAGGGTGAGCAGGACGGCGGTGAACGGCTCGCGCAGGCCGCGCAGACAGCGCCGGGGCCACGACGGGGTGTGCGGGCGGGGCGGGGTGTTGTCGCCGTGGGCGGCGAGCCGGGCCGCGGCCTCGGCGTCGGTGAGTCCGCGCGGGCCGGTGTCCAGGCGCCGCAGCACCTGGAGGGACGTTCCGGACACCGGGTCAGAGGCCGCGGAGGCGGCGGGCCGGGACCGCGGCGGCCGCGTCCCGTTCGGTGAGCCGGCCGACGAGCAGGCGTACGACGTCGACGACGGCCGCCTGTCCGGCGGCGTCCACGAAGTACACCTGGCGGCGGCCCTCGCGACGGGAGCGGACGAGTCCGGCGAGCTTCAGCTTGGTCAGGTGCTGACTGACGGCGGGCAGCGCACCGCCGACCCGCTCGGCGAGCCCGGTGACGTCGCTCTCGCCCTGGATCAGCGCCCACACGATGTGCAGCCGGGCCGGTGAGGCGAGCAGTCCGAAGGCGGCGGCCGCCTCGGTGAGCACCTCGGCGGAGGGGTCCTGGTGGCCGGTGCCGGGCGCTGTCGCCACTGTCGCCTTCCTCTGCTTCCTCGGTGTCGTCCCGTGTTCGGTCCGTGTGCGGGGACTCAGTCTAGGTCGGCAGGAACTTCCCGGCCGCCTCGTGAGTTTCTACGGTGTTGTAGAAGTTGCGCCGGTGTGCCGTGGCGGCGCCCGGCTGTTGACATGAGGAGTGCGCATGGCCCTGTGGGACCGCGTCAAGGAGTCCGCGTCGCAGATGCAGACCCAGTTGGTGGCGAAGAAGAACGACCTGAAGAGCGGCGCGTTCCGCGACGCGAGCATGGCGATGTGCGCGCTCGTGGCCGCCGCCGACGGGACGGTGGATCCCTCGGAGCGGCAGCGGGTGGCCCAGCTCATCGCGACGAACGAGGTGCTGCAGAACTTCCCGGCGGACGACCTCAGGCGCCGCTTCGAGGAGAACCTGAGCAAGCTGACGACCGACTTCGCCTTCGGCAAGGTGAGCGTGCTGCAGGAGATCGCCAAGGCGAAGAAGAAGCCGGCCGAGGCGCGGGCCGTGATCCAGATCGGCATCGTGATCGGCGGCGCGGACGGCGACTTCGACAAGACGGAGCAGGCCGTGGTGCGCGAGGCGTGCTACACGCTGGACCTGCCGCCGCACGAGTTCGACCTCTGAGCCGTACGGGCGTTGTCGCCGAGGGCAGGATGGGGGCATGCTCGACGATCTCGACCGTGCCCTCATCCACGCCCTGCACCTGGACGGCCGGGCGCCGTTCAGCACCATCGCCGAGGTGCTCGGGGTCTCGGCGCAGACCGTGGCCCGCCGCTACCGCCGGCTGCGCACGGAGGCCGGGCTGCGCGTGGTGGGCCTCGCCGACCCGGACCGGGCGGGCCGCACGCAGTGGCTGGTCCGGCTGACGGCGACGGCACGCTCGGCGCAGGACATCGCCACGGCCCTGGTGCGGCGGCCGGACACGTCCTGGGTGAAGCTGACTTCAGGGGGCACGGAGATCACGGCGGTGATCCACGCCCCGGCCGAGGACGCCTCCCCCGGCTCCCTCCTGCTGCACGACGTCCCGCGCACCGGCGGCATCACCGCCGTCTCCGCGCACTGTCTGCTGCACACCTACCTGGGCGGCCC
Organism: Streptomyces sp. NPDC037288; assembly: GCF_055603265.1. Taxonomy (NCBI): domain Bacteria; kingdom Bacillati; phylum Actinomycetota; class Actinomycetes; order Kitasatosporales; family Streptomycetaceae; genus Streptomyces; species Streptomyces sp. NPDC037288. The sequence goes on along the minus strand of NZ_JBVJVY010000002.1, from coordinate 13,155 downwards.
CGCCAACTGGCGGCGCAGCGCCCGGGCCCTGGACGAGCGGCAGCAGGCGGCCTTGGAGCACCGGGAGAGCGCGGAGGCCGTACGGCAGCCGGGGCCGCAGGACGGCGCGTTGCTGGCCGCGCTGGAGCGGGACGGCCGGGCCGGGCCGGGGGAGCTGGCCCGGGTGACCGGATGGTCGCCCGCGACCGTGGCCCGGCGGCTGGCCGAACTGCGCGCGGCGGGCGCGCTGTTCTTCGACGTGGAGGTGGACGCCGGACTCTTCGGGGTGCGGACCCGGGCCCTGCTGTGGCTGTCGGTGCGGCCGGCGGACCAGGAGAAGGTCGCCGTCGCGCTGGCCGGCCATGACGAACTGGCCTTCGTGGCCGCGACGACCGGCCGCACCAACCTGGTCGCCCAGGCCCTGTGCCGCGACCCGGCCGACCTGCACCGCTACCTCACCCGCCGGCTGGGGGCGCTGCCGGAGATCGACGCGCTGGAAACCAGCCCGGTGCTGCGCACGCTCAAGGCGGCGAGTCCCGTACTGACGGATCTGGCTCGGCTACGACGCGGAGGTCCTGCCGGGTGAGACCGTACGCGGCTGCGGGTGCGTGGGGGGGGAGGGAGGCCGCGCGGTCCCCGCGCTCCTGGGGAGCTGCAGCCGGCCGCGTCAGCGTCGCACCGTAGCTGTGGCCCCCTCCTCCGTCCCGACCCTGCCGCTCGCCGCCCAGGCCACGGCCAGCAGGACCACCGCCGCCCAGCAAGCCGCCTGTGATGCGCCAAGGCCCTTCCCGGCCAGGTACACACTTCCCAGCACCGCCACCCCCAGCGTCGCCCCCAGCTGCTGCACCGCGTTGAGCAGCCCGGCCGCCGAGCCGACCTCGTGCGGGCGCAGGGGTCGCAGGGCGAGGGTGAAGAAGGCGGGTGTGAACAGGCCGGCGCCGAGGCCGACGAGGGCGAGGGCGGGCAGCAGCGCGACCGGGTAGTGCCCCGGCGCGGTCGTCCGGTACGCGGCCACGGCGGCGAGCAGTCCGGCCAGCAGCACCCCGAGCCCGTACGGCATGACCCGGTGTCCGTACCGCCGTACCAGCCGCGAGCCCGCCCACCAGGAGGCGAGGGCGAGTCCCGCGGACCACGGCAGCAGGCTCAGCCCGGACGCCAGGACACCTGTGCCGGCGTCCATTTGGAGCTGGAGGACGACCACGACGGTCAGCCCGTTGGTCACCGCGAAGAAGGCGGTGGAGGTGACGAGAGCGGCCGGGAAGCCGCGGTGGGTGAACAGGCTGGGCTCCACCAGGGGACGGGCCGCGCGCCGTTGGTGCCGGGCGAAACCGGTGAGCACGAGCAGTCCGGTGCCGAGCGACAGCCAGTCGCGCAGGGCGAGTTGGCGGAGGTCGCCGCCGATCAGCGGGTACACCAGGAGTCCCGTGCCGAGCGCCGCCAGGGCGGTGCCGGGCCAGTCGAGGGCCGGGCGGTGCGGGGCGCGGTTCTCCGGCAGGTTCCGGGCGAGGCCCAGCACCACCGCGGCCACCGGCACGTTCACGAGGAACGCGGACCGCCAGGACGAGCCGAACAGGTCGGCGTGCGTCAGCACACCGCCGACGACGGGGCCGCAGACGGCGGCGAGGCCCATCACCGGTCCGATGCTGCCCAGCGCCTTCGCCGTCTCCTCCCCGGAGAACATCGCCTTGATCAGGCCGATGGTCTGCGGAATGATCAGCGCCGCCGCGGCGCCCTGCACGGCCCGGAAGGCGATGAGCAGCCCCGGCGACGGCGCCAGGGCGCAGGCGACGGACGCCGCAGTGAACAGCGTGACGCCGAGGACGAACATCCGGCGCCGGCCGGCGATGTCCCCGAGCCGCCCGCCGGTGATCAGCAGCACGGCGAACGGCAGGGTGTAGGCGGCGCCGAACCACTGCACGTCCGAGACCGGCCCGCCCAGGTCGGCATGGACGGCCGGTGCAGCCACCTGTACGACGGTGGCGTCCAGCAGGTTCATCGCCTCGCCGAGCAGCAGGGCGGCCAGGCCGGGCCAGCGCCTGCGGCAGGGAGTGGCGGCGGCCACGCGTTCCGTGATCATGGAGTTCCTCTCACGCTCGCTACGGGACCGGCAACCGGCCCCGGGCCAGCGTGAGAGGTCAGGGGAGGCGGGCTCCACCAGGAGCGGCGCGCTTGCGGATTTCTTCCATCAGCGCCACCGTTCCTGAGGAAATCCCACAGGCAGACGAAGGACCGGGCGTCAGGTGAGGCCGGCGGACCGCAGCCAGGCCCTGGCCACGTCCAGCGGGTCCTTGTTCTGGGCCTGCACCTGGGTGTCGAGGTCCAGCAGGGTCGCGGTGTCGAGTTTGGCCGAGACCGCGTCGAGCGCGTCGACGCCCTTCTTGGGCAGGGCGTTCTTGCGGACGAGCGGCTGGACGTTCTCGAAGCCGAAGAGGTTCTTCGGGTCCTGCAGGACGACGAACTTCTCCTTGGAGACGGTCGGGTCGGTGGTGAAGAGGTCCGCGGCCTGTACGGCGTCCTTCTTCAGCGCCGCCTGGGTGAGCGGGCCGCCCGCGTCCAGTGCCCGGAACGACTTGAACTCGAGCCCGTAGACGGACTTCAGGCCCACGAGGCCCTGCTGCCGGGTCTGGAACTCCGGCGAGGCGCCGATCACCAGATCCTTCGCGACGCCCTTCAGGTCGGCGATGGACGACTTCCCGGTGAGGCCGTACTTCTTCGCGGTGGCCGCGTTGACCGTGACCGAGTCCTTGGACTGTGCCGCCGCGGGCTGAAGCAGGGTCAGCCTGGAGCCCAGCTTGGCCTCGATGGCCGTCGTGGTGGCCTCGGCCGTCTTCGGCTTCGCCTTGGCGTCGAGGTAGGCCAGCAGCGCGCCGTTGTACTCGGGCAGCACCGAGATGGAGCCGTTCTTGATCAGGCCGTAGGTGGTCTCGCGGCTGCCGATGTTCGGCTTGTACGAGACCTTGACGCCCTTGGCCTTGAGGGCTTCGCCGTAGATGTCGGCGAGCAGGGTGCTCTCGGGGAAGTTGTTGGAGCCGACGACCACGGTGTCGCCACTCGCCTTGCTGTCGTCCGACAGGGGGTTGCCGGACGTGCCGTGGGAGGAACAGCCCGCCAGCAGAGCCGTCGCCGCCGCGAGGGCGACCACCGCCGCGCCTCGGTTCCTCCGGATGGACCTGCTGATGCGGTTGGTGGAAGTCACGCACCGATCCAATCCAGCCGGTTCACGGTCAGTCAAGGGCCACGGATCACCGATCGGCCTCGATCCGCGGCCGGTTGTGCGCAGGGTGACGGTCTGACGCCGGCCCGCCCGCACCGGGCCGTGGGCGTCAGCCGCTCCGGCGCACCCCTGGTGACACCGTGAGCCGGGACACGGCCCAGAACACCACGAGGGTGGCCAGGGCGAGTCCGGCGACCAGCGTGGCGCCGCCGACGACCTTCTCGTAGTTCTTCTGGTAGAGGCCGTCGATGATGTACCGGCCGAGGCCGCCGAGGCTGACGTACGCGGCGATGGTGGCGGTGGAGACGATCTGGATGGCCGCCGTGCGCAGGCCGCTGAGGATCAGCGGCAGCGCGACCGGCAACTCCACCTGGAACAGCACCCGCGCCTCGGACATGCCCATGCCCCGGGCGGCGTCCACCGGCGAGGGGTCGACGGAACGGATCGCCTCGTAGGTGGTGACCAGGATCGGCGGTACGGCGAGCACGACCAGCGGGATCATCACCGGCAGCAGACCGAAGCCGATCCAAAGGAACATCAGGACCAGGAGACCGAAGCTGGGCAGGGCCCGGCCCGCCGTGGCGATCAGGGCGAGGGCGTTGCCGCCGCGTCCGTAGTGTCCGGTGAGCAGCCCGCCGGGCAGTCCGATCGCGGCGGCGATCAGCAGGGCTTCCAGCGAGAACCTGAGGTGCTCGGCGAACCGGGTGGGAATGCCGTCGTAGCCGTGCCAGTGGGCGCTGTCACCGAAGAAGGCGCGGGCGAAGTCGAGGACGTTCACCGGGCGGTTCCCTTCCGCGGCATCCAGGGGGTGAGCAGGTTGCGGACCAGGACCAGCACGGCGTCGGCGAGGATGCCGAGCACGGCGATGGTCAGGACGGAGTTCACGGCCAGGGCGGGCCGGTGGTAGGTCTGGGCGTCGTAGAGCATGTTGCCGAGGGCGCCCTGGTTGCCGATGAGCATGCCGACGCTGACGAGGGAGATGCTCGACACGGTCGCCACCCTGAGGCCCGCGATGATCGCGGGTACGGCGATGGGCAACTGCACCTGGAAGTAGCGGCGTACCGGTCCCAGGCCCATGGCCTCGGCGGCGGCCAGGGTCTCCTGCGGTACCGAGCGGACGCCGTCCACGATCGCGGGGACAAGCACCACCAGACTGTAGAGCGCCAGCGGGATCATCACCGTCGTCTCGCTCTGCCCGAAGTAGTCGATGAGCACGACGAAGAAGGCCAGGGACGGGATGGCGTAGAGGACGGTGGTGACGCCGAGGACGGGCGGGTAGATCCAGCGGAAGCGCACGCACAGCTGGGCGACGGGCAGCGAGACGATCAGGCCGGCCAGCACCGGGATCAGCGCCTCGCGCAGATGCAGGCCGACGAGGCCGAGGTAGCTGTGCTGGAGGTCGCTCGGGAGGTCGAAGAAGCCGTTCATCGTGCGGCCTTCACCCCTGCCTGGTGTGCCACCCGGCTGTGCGCGGCGCGGATGGCCTCGCCGATGACCTGCTGGGACACGACGCCGACGGCGCGTCCGTCGCCGTCCACCGCGACGGCCCAGCCGGTCGGGGAGAGCACCGCCCCGTCGAGCGCGGTGCGCAGCGAGTCGGTGCCGGGCACGAACGGGCGTCCCTGGTCGATGAGCTGCTCCGGGTCGATGGCACCGGCGGTGAGCCGGTCCGGCTCGCTCCAGCCCAGCGGCCTGCCGTCGGGGTCGGTGACGAGGAGGTAGGGGGCGTCGGCGAGGGAGGCGAGCTGTGCGGCGTCGGCGTCGAGCGCGACGACCGGCGACGTCTGCAACTCCAGGCCGGTGGACGGGAAGAAGGACAGGCGGCGGATGCCGCGGTCGGCGCCGAGGAAGTCCTCCACGAAGGAGTCGGCGGGCGCGCTGAGCAGTTCGGCGGGCGGTGCGAACTGGGCGAGCCGCCCGCCGGTGCGCAGCACCGCGACCATCGTGCCGAGTTTGATCGCCTCGTCGATGTCGTGCGTGACGAAGACGATGGTCTTGCCCAACTCCTCCTGGATACGCAGCAGTTCGTCCTGGAGCCCCTTGCGTACCACGGGGTCGACGGCGGAGAACGGCTCGTCCATCAGCAGCACCGGCGGATCGGCGGCGAGCGCCCGGGCGACTCCGACGCGTTGCTGCTGGCCGCCGGAGAGCTGGTACGGGTACCGCTTGGCGAGCGAGGTGTCGAGCCCCACCCGCTCCATCAGCTCGGCCGCCCGTTCCCGGGCCTTGTGTTTGGTCCGGCCGAGGAGGCGGGGCACGGTGGCGATGTTGTCGAGGATGGTGCGGTGCTGGAAGAGGCCGGCGTTCTGGATGACGTAACCCATCGAACGGCGCAGGGTGTTGACCGGCTGCTGCCGTATGTCCGTGCCGTCGAGGAGGATGCTGCCCTCGGTGGGGTCCACCATCCGGTTGATCATCCGCAGGGTCGTCGTCTTGCCGCAGCCGGAGGGCCCCACGAGGACGGTGATCGCGCGGTCCGGAATCTCCAGCGACAGCCGGTCGACCGCGACCGTGCCGTCCGGATACCGCTTCGTGACTGAATCTATCCGTATCAAAACGCCGAGTGCCCTCCGGGTTTGGCGGATTTCCGCCCGCTTCCGGCCACGGTCGTCGATGCGCAGGCCGTTGCGGGAAGAGTCTAGACCGCGAGTGTTTCAGCGATTTGGCGGCGCGTGACCGGTCGGGCCACCGGCGCGCGACACCACGACGGACCGGGACCCGCCGGACGGCCCGCACCCCTACGGCGAGACCGCGTCGGCCGAACCCCCCTGTCGGCTGTGAGGCCGCGCGGCGAGCGCGGCGACGTCGTCCTCCGCGTGCCGTGCGTCCAGTCGGCCGAGGATGGTGTCCAGAACGTCGTCGAGCCCGGCGCCGGCAGGGAAACGGACGGCGGACAGCCGGGCCAGCGAGCGGTCGATGTCCTCACCCCGGCGTTCCACCAGCCCGTCGGTGAACAGCACGAGCGTCTGCCCCGGTTCCAGCTGCTGGGTGGTGGACTCGTACCCGCCGAGCCCGGTCCCCAGCGGTGGTCCGACCGGGACGGACACGATCGAGGCCTCGCCGCCGGAGGTGATGAGCACGGGCGGCAGATGCCCGGCGCTGGCCAGCGTGATCTGCCGGCGCCCCGGGTCGACCCGGGCGAGCAGACATGTGGCGGGCCGCAGCTCCGCCTCCCGGGAGGCGATGTCGTCCATCTGCCGCAGCACCCGGTGCGGAGGCAGATCGGCGGCGGCGATGTAGCGCAGGGAGGAGCGGTAGGCGTTCATGTCGACGGCGGCCTCCAGGCCGTGTCCCATGACGTCACCGACGACCAGCAGGGTCCGCCCGAAGTGCAGCCGTACGGTCTCGCACCAGTCGCCGCCGACCAGGACGCCGCCGCCGGCCGGCAGATAGCGGATGGCGATGTCGAGGTTGGGGTGCGGGCGGCCGGGCTCGGAGAGCAGGGCGCGTTGCACGTCGCCGGCGGTGCGGTTGACGCTCGCGTAGTCGCGCGCGTGGCGGATGTGGGAGGCGGCGCGCTCGGCGAGCAGGCTGAGCAGCTCGGCCTCCGCAGGACGCAGGGGCGGCGGCCCGGGACGCGCCCACACCAGGACGCCGTACGCGTCCTCTCCGCTGGTCAGCGGCGCGCACAGGGCGATCGCGGTCCCGGTGCCGCCCGCGTGTTCCAGCCATGGCTCCGGCTGCGCGGCGAGCGCCGGTACGCCCGCCTCACGGGCCACCGCGGCGGCCCAGCCGGCCTCGGGCAGCGCGTCGGCGTCCCCGGTGACCGCCTCGTACCCGGAGACGGTCTGACCGGTCCGGCGCATCACGGCGGCCGTGCCGCCGGCCAGCCGTACGGCGACCCGGGTCAGCTCGGCGCAGGTCGTGGCCTCGTCGGAGGTCGTACCGACCCCTGCGAGCGCCTCCCGCAACATGCCCAGCCGCACACCGGTCTCCACGCCGTCGCCGACCGCCACACCCTCCGCGGCCTGCGCAGCCTGCGCGGACGGCGCGGACGGCGCGGACGGCGCGGCTCCCTCGCGACCGCCACCGTCTTCGCGGTGGCGGTCGCCGCCGGCGGGCTGGGGCCTGCGACGGGACTGGATCCAGCGCGCCACACCCAACACCCTCACAGAATCTCAAACCGGAGCGACTCGGGCACCAGCCTCGTCCGTGCCACCGCCCTCGACGGCCCCGTGCGCCCGGTGCCCCTGCGCGGCGGTCGCCACGGGCGGGACGAAGCGCTCGGGGGCGCCACCCGCGTGACGGTCCGGAGGACGAACCGGGGCTCCGGGACAGGGCGCGGCGGTGCGTCGCGGCAGACGCGCTGGACGGGAACCGTCGAGCCGAGGCAGTGGACCGGGCCATCGATCGGCGAGCGCGCGCACCGGCCACCGACCCTCCCCCAGGACCCGCGCACCGCCCTGCGGACAGCGGCGCCCCGCCGCCCCACGGGAGCGGTCCCCGGCCGGCCCGGGCGCCGCGGAGCGGGCAGGCCGGTGCCCGGATCGTGGTGGCCGTCCGTACCCACGCTCCGCCGCCTCTCCCGCTCCCCTGCCCGACGGCGTTCATCTTCGACCGGACGCGCCCCATCGGGCACGTCTTTTTCAAGATTCAGGGCGCCGATTGATCGAAACCCTGGCGCAGCCGCCGGGCAGGTCAGTCCTCGGCGGGCGTCAGCCGCAGGGAGATGGAGTTGATGCAGTACCGCTGGTCGGTCGGGGTCGGATACCCCTCGCCCTCGAAGACGTGCCCGAGGTGGGAGCCGCAGCGGGCACAGCGCACCTCGGTGCGGACCATTCCGTGGGAGCGGTCGTCGACCAGTTCCACCGCGTCGGTGTCCTTCGGGTCGTAGAAGGACGGCCAGCCGCAGTGCGACGCGAACTTCGTGTCCGAGGTGAACAGCTCGGCACCGCAGGCGCGACAGGAGTAGACACCCTCGGTCTTGGTGTCCGTGTACTCACCGGTGAAGGCCGGCTCGGTGGCGGCCTTCCGCAGCACGGCGTACTCGGCCGGGTTCAACTCCGCGCGCCACTGCTCGTCCGGCTTCTCGACGTCGTACGACATGAGCCTCAGCTCCTTTACTGCGACAGGCGGTCCAGGATCAGCGGGCCCAGGTCGGTCACGTCGCCCGCGCCCATGGTGAGAACCAGATCGCCGGGCTTCGCCATTCCCGCGATCACCGCGGGGCTCTCGACCTTGTCGTGCACGGCGGTGACGTCGGCACCGGCGGCGCGCGCGGCCTCGATGATCAGCTCGCTGGTCACGCCCGGGATCGGGTCCTCGCGGGCCGGGTAGATGTCCAGCACGACCGACGCGTCGGCGAGGGCGAGGGCCTGGCCCATCTCCTTGCCCAGCTCCTGCGTGCGGGAGAACAGGTGCGGCTGGAAGACGACGAGGATGCGGGAGTCGCCGGCGGCGGCGCGCATGGCCTCCAGGTCGGCGGTCATCTCGGTGGGGTGGTGGGCGTAGGAGTCGATCACCTGCGTCCCGGCGGCCTCGCCCTTGAGCTGCAGGCGCCGCTTGACCCCGGTGTAGGCGGCCAGCGCGGGCGCCAGCTCGGCGGCCGGGATGCCGAGCGCGGCGCCGGCGGTGAGCGCGGCGACGGCGTTGAGGGCGTAGTGCCGCCCCGGCACGGAGACCGTGAAGGTCAGCTCCTGCCCGTCCAGCAGCGCGGTGACCCGGCTCTTCAGCCCCTGCGGTACGACGGCGGTCACCCGCACGTCGGCGTCCTCGGCCTCGCCGTAGGTCACCGTCTTCACCGTCCCGGCCAGCCGCCGCGTCAGCTCCCGCGCGCCCTCGTGGTCGGCGGAGATCACCAGCGTGCCGCCGGGGACGATCTTCGCGGCGAAGGTCTCGAAGGACTCGTAGATCTCGTCCATCGAGGCGTAGTTGGCGTGGTGGTCCAGCTCGACGTTGAGGACGATGGCGACCTCGGGCGCGTACTTGTGGAAGCTGCGGTCGGATTCGTCGGCCTCGGCGACGAAGATGTCACCCTCGCCGTGCAGCGCGTTGGAGCCCGGTGCGTCGAGGTCGCCGCCGATGGCGTACGACGGCTTCAGACCGAGCTCGGTGAGGGAGACGGCCAGCATCGAGGTGGTCGTCGTCTTCCCGTGGGTACCGGCCACGGCGATCGGGCGCAGCCCCTCCATCAGGGCGGCGAGCGCGTCGGAGCGGTGCACCACCGGGATACCCAGCCCGGCCGCGCGGGCCAGCTCGGGGTTGTCCTGGCGGATCGCCGACGACACCACGACACAGCTCGCGCCGTCGGCGAGGTGCTCCGCGGCGTGCCCGATGTGCACGGTGATCCCGAGCGCCCGCAGGGCCTCGGCGGTCGCCGACTCCTTGGCGTCACTGCCGGCGACCTCGGCCCCGCGCTGCGCGAGGATCTTGGCGATCCCCGACATCCCGGCGCCGCCGATGCCGATGAAGTGCGGTCGGTCCATGGCGGTAGGAAGGCCGGGTGCCATGTGGTTCTCCCAGGATCACGGTGCGGGCTGAAGCAGGCCTAGCCTATGCCGAGCCCCGTGCTCTCTCTGACAGCCCAGGTCACTACGCCGTGCTGTGCGAGAACAGCTTCAGCACCGGTACCCCCACCTTGTGCCGGGCCCGGGAGGCCCAGTCCCGGTGGAAGAACTCCTCCACGTAGTGGGGGTCGGTCAGGACGATCACCTCGTCGGCGTCGACGTCGGCGACGAGGGACTTCAGCGCGTCCAGCGGGTGGTCCTCGACCAGCCGGCCCTCCGCGTCGCTCCCGGCCGCCCGCAGGGCCTGTACGGAAACGTCCAGCGCCCGCTGTCCGACACTCCTGGCGTCCTCCCCCTCGGGGGTCTCGCCCTCCCGCACCGCCTCGTCCAGTTCGCCGAGCGCGATGTCGTCGATGGCGCGCAGCAGGCGGTCCGCCTGGTCGCCGCGCGGCTGGAGGAGCACGTGGAACGCGACCGCCTCGTCTCCGTGCAAGGTGGTGACGAACTCCACGTCGGCGGACGTCAAGGCCTTCTCGATCATCAGAACGCTTGTGAACACCGAACGCCTCTTCTCCTCCGTGGGCCCCGGCAAGGCCCCTGCGGAAACCATCCTGCCCCGTGATCGCACGGGTTGTGCCGGACTAAGTCTGCCCGCCGGAAGTTAAACGGAACGGTATATTCCGCCGATTCAGGACCGACGGTAACGACCGAACAGGAATCCGGCCTCCTCAAGGAGGGACGCGAGTGCGAACCGGTGCGGCACGGCGACCGACGGCCCCCCGGCGATGCGCTGCGCGTCGCCCGCGGTGAGCATGGGCGAGAGGGTCAGGCACAGCTCGTCCAGCACCTCGTCGGCGATCAGCTGGCCGAGCAGCCGGGGACCGCCCTCGGTGAGCAGCCGGGTGTGACCGAGGCCGGCCAGGGCACCGACGGCGCGCGCGGGCTCGACGCCCGTGCCCTCACCGGCGACCAGCACCCTGGCGCCGGCCTTCTCGGCGGCGGCGACCCGGTCGGGGGCGACCGCGGCCCCGGTCAGGATCAGCGTGGGCACCAGGGGCGAGGTGAACAGCGGGAGCGAGAAGTCCAGCTCCAGGCTCGCGCTGACGACCGCGATCACCGGCGCCGGGCCCTGTCCGGCGGCCTTGCGGGCGTCGGCGAACTCGGCACGCGCGCGTGCCGGGCGGTACCCCTCCTGCCGTACCGTTTCCGCGCCCACCACGATCACGTCCGCGAGAGCCCGCAGCGTGCCGAAGATGCGCATGTCGGCGGCGCTGGAGATGGGCTGGGAACGCCCCTCGTGCTGAGCGGCACCGTCGAGCGAGGAGACCATGTTGGCCCGCAGCCACGGCCGCGGGGCCCCCGGCACGGGCTCCGGGTAGGCGTAGGCGGCGGCCAGCTCGGCGAGGCTCCACTCACGGTCGACGAGCGCGCTGCCGGCGTGCGCTCCGGGCACCTCGCCCGCACCGGCCCCGGCCACCCGTCTCACCCCCTCGCCCTCGCTCGTCCCTCCGAAGGCCCGGGCTGCTGTTTCGTCGGTCACAGGGAACAGGCGTCGCATGTCGTGCAGTGTGACACGGCGCTTAGCATGGATAACCGTGTCGTCCTCCACCACCGCCCCCGGATCCAGCCCTCTGACCGACGCGGGCCCCCTCTCCCTGTGCGCCCGCGAGCCGCACGTCCCCGCGGACCGGCTGGTCGCCGAGATGGTGCCGCCACCGCGCTTCGACTCGGTCCGCTTCTCGACGTACATACTGGACCCGAACCAGCCCAGCCAGACCGATGCCGTGCAGATACTCGAGGGCTTCGCGGCCGGGCTCGGCGGCGCGCACGCCTCCGGCGCCGGCCGGCGCGGCTTCTTCGGCTTCGGCAGGGCCAAGGCGCCCAAGGTGCCGGCCGGCCCGCGCGGGGTCTACCTGGACGGCGGCTACGGCGTCGGCAAGACCCATCTGCTCGCCTCCCTGTGGCACGCCACCCCCGCCGAGCCCTCCCTCAAGGCGTTCGGCACGTTCGTGGAGCTGACGAACCTGGTCGGTGCCCTCGGCTTCCAGCAGACCGTGCGGACGCTCTCCGACCACCGCCTGCTGTGCATCGACGAGTTCGAACTGGACGACCCGGGCGACACGGTCCTCGTGTCGACGCTGCTCGGCAAGCTGGTCGAGGCGGGCGTGGCGCTGGCCGCCACCTCCAACACGCTGCCGGGCAAGCTGGGCGAGGGCCGGTTCGCCGCCGCCGACTTCCTGCGCGAGATCCAGGGCCTGTCCGCCCACTTCCGCGCCCTGCGCATCGACGGCGAGGACTACCGCCACCGCGGTCTGCCCGAGGCGCCGAAGCCGTTCACCGACGAAGAGGTGACGAAGGCGGCCTACGCCACCGCGGGCGCCTCGCTCGACGACTTCCCGCACCTGCTGGAGCACCTCGCCAAGGTGCACCCGAGCCGGTACGGCGCGCTGACCGACGAACTGCGGGCGGTGTGCCTGACCGACGTCCGGCCGGTGCCGGACCAGTCGACCGCGCTGCGGCTCGTGGTGCTGGCGGACCGGCTCTACGACCGCGAGGTTCCCGTTCTGGCCTCGGGCCTGCCCTTCGACAAGCTGTTCAGCGAGGAGATGCTGAACGGCGGCTACCGCAAGAAGTACTTCCGCGCGATCTCCCGGCTCACCGCACTGGCCCGCGACGCGAAGGGTCTCGTCGACTCATAGTCAAGAGCGGGATCGCGCCACGCGACCGGCACTTTTCACTCTCTCTTGCGTTCGTAACGCGCTGTTAACCCTGCAAAGGCCTTTGCAGGGTTAAAGTGCTTCTTGACCATTCATTGACCATGACTTGGTCTGTACTAGAAGCGCGACGCGACGGAAGGGGGGCGCATGTTCCGAGGTACGACGACCCGGACCCGCTTCACCCTCCTCGCCGTGATCCTGCTCGCGCTCCAGCTCTTCGCCCCGACGGGAACCTTCGCACCCGCGCACACGGTCCGTCAGGCGCAGGCCAACGCCGAGTCCGGAATTCCGTCCTCCGTACCGCCGGCGCACGAGGAGAAGCACTCGGTCCGCGCCCCCAACCGCTCGGGCGCGCCCATGAGCACCCCGCACCTCCGCGACCGGCAGCGCGGCTCGGCCTGCGGCCGGGGCCAGCAGCCCGCGCTGATAGCCGGCCGTGCGGCCGGTGCCGAGGCGCCGGACGCACCCGGCGCGCCGTACGGCCGTGCCGCCAGAACCTCAAGAGCCCACACCCCGGCAGCGCTTCAGGTCTTCCGCTGCTGACCGGCGTTCCCTCTCTGTAACTCCCCCCACACAAAACGTCGTTCAAGTCCGACGCGCCCGTGCCGGCGCGCCAGGAGGAACTCACGCATATGCAGCCCCTCATCGACAACGCCCGTACCTTCGGACAGCGCCCTGAGGAGTTCGCCAGACTCGCCGAAGGCCAGTCCCCGCAGGTGCTGTTCATCACCTGCTCCGATTCCCGGGTCGTCCCCGCCCTGATCACGGGCGCCCGCCCCGGCGAGCTCTTCGAGCTGCG